>NZ_JBDNGD010000228.1:0-2268 GCF_041689495.1 Halomonas sp.
AGGAGCAAGTGCCGCTGACCTGCCACCACAGCGATCACTTCAGCGCCCACCATATCAGCCTGACCTGTACGGCGGCGCCGGTCTTCGACCCCGACGGCCAGCTGCTGGCGGTGCTCGACATCTCCGCCTACCGCTCGCCGGAGTCCAAGGCCTCGCAGACCTTCGCCTTGCAGGTGGTCAAGCACTATGCGCGGATGATCGAGGACGCCTACTTCCTGCAGCGCTACAGCGGCAACCACATCGTCTGCCTGGACCGCTCCCGGGAGTTCGTGCAGATCAACCGGCGCTATCTGATCGCCATCGAGGAGGACGGCACCCTGGTGGCCGCCAACACCGCCGGGCGCAAGCTGCTGCGACACCACGAGCTGCCACTTGCCCGCGCCGGGGAGGCGCGCCCCTTCCGGGCCTGGCACATCCAGGACCTGCTCGATGCCGAGGTCGAGGACGTGCTCAACATCCAGCGCTATTGCGATGATCGAGTGCGTGCCTTTCTGACCCACCGCCACCGTGAGCTGCACTTCGCCACCCTGATCGAGCCCCAGCGACGCCGTGGGCCTAGGGGCGAGCCGCGCCGTCAGGATTCCATCCTGGCGCCGCTCGAGGCGCTGGCCGACGACGACCCGGCAATGCGCGACACCCTGACCCGCGCCGCCCGGCTGCGCAACGAGCCGATCAACATTCTGGTGATCGGCGAGACCGGCAGTTTCACCGGCGCCAACAGCAAGGGCATGAAGGGGCTGATCGCCCAGGCCGACGGCGGCACCCTGTTCCTCGACGAGATCGGCGACATGCCCTTGCAGCTGCAGACCCGGCTGCTGCGGGTGCTGGCAGAGGAGGAGGTGCTGCCGATCGGCGCCAACCAGCCCGTCAAGGTCGACCTGCGGGTGGTCTCGGCCACCCACCGCGACCTGCGCGGATTGATCGAGTTGGGCGGCTTCCGTGAGGACCTCTTCTATCGCCTCAACGGCGCCAGCCTGCGCCTGCCGCCGCTGCGCGAACGGGCCGACAAGGGCTACCTGATCCGGCGACTGTTCGAGGAGCTGCAGGCCGAGCGCGGCGAGTCGTGGGCCCGACTGCGCGGCGATGCCATGAGCGCCCTGCTCGCCTATCCCTGGCCGGGCAACATCCGCGAGCTGCACAATGCCCTGCGCTATGCCCTGGCCACCTGCGAGGGCGACGAGGTGGTGGTCGGCGACCTGCCGGAGGAATGCATCAGCGGCCAACTCGCCCATCCGGCGGCACGGCCCAGCACATCGCTCTACGGTCTCACCGCCGGCCACCCGGCCGTGGCCCAGGGCGAGGACCCGTTGCATGAGGCCCTGCACCAGCACCGCTGGAACATCAGCGCCGTGGCCCGGGAGCTCGGGCTGTCGCGACCGACCATCTACCGGCGCATGAAACGCCTCGGCATCGTGCCGCCCCACCAGCAGGACGCCCTGTGATCTCGAGCCCGCCCCGCGATGACGTCCGACCCCGGGTTGCGCCGGGCGTCATCATTTTCCATATGGCAACAGTGGCCTGAGCACGACAGATACGCGATAGTGGCTTCTCATTAGTCTGCAAACAGGTCGCCCCTTTCATGTATGCCCTGCGCCGCCACGCCCTGCTGATCATCGTCCTTGGCAGCCTGGTCATCTCGCTGGCCATGGGCCTGCGTCATGGCTTCGGCCTGTTCCTGGAGCCGATGAGCAGCGACCTCGGCTGGGGCCGCGAGGTCTTCGCCTTCGCCCTGGCCCTGCAGAACCTGATCTGGGGGCTGGCGCAGCCCTTCAGCGGGGCCCTGGCCGACCGCTTCGGTGCCGCACGGATCGTCACCCTGGGTGGCCTGCTCTATGCCCTGGGGCTGGCCATGATGGGGCTGTCCGAGACGCCGGCTGGCATGTCGGTGAGCGCCGGGCTGCTGATCGGCCTGGGGCTCTCGGGCACCACCTTCTCGGTGATCCTGGGAGCCGTGGGCCGCGCCGTCGCTCCGGAGAAGCGCAGCCTGGCCATGGGCATCGTCAGTGCCGCGGGCTCCTTCGGTCAGTTCGCGATGCTGCCCGGGACCCTGGGACTCCTGGAGTGGCTGGGCTGGTCCACCGCCCTGCTGGTGATGGGGGCCCTGGGAGCCCTGATGGTGCCGCTGGGCGGGATGCTGCGCGACCGCCCGACGCCCCGCCAGGCAAGCGACCTCTCCCTGCGTGCGGCATCGTCTTCCTATTCCATCAGCTCGGTTCCTTATGGGCGTCTGGCTGGGCGGTTACCTCTATGACGTCACCGGCAACTACG
>NZ_JBDNGD010000229.1:0-1255 GCF_041689495.1 Halomonas sp.
ATGTCATCATCGCCATGGCCTTCATCCATCTTTTTCACCAGCGCCTCGGCCTTCTGCAGAAACGCCTCGTAGCTTACGGTTTCATCCCGCCATTGCCTGATCAGATCATCCAGCAGCGTCGATATCTGCTGGTAGAAGCGAGGATCGGTAAGCTGCTCCCGGATAATGGTCTTGCGGACGTTATTGATGATGCCTTCGGCAATGGCATTTTTCGACAACTTGCCTTTCTCGTTGAGTTTGCGGGCAATGGCATCGTGCATACCCGTTTCGACAATCAACTCGACCAAAGAGTAGTTATCCACCGCGCCCAACGGGTCGGCCGGGTCGGCCTGAATATAGGTGTTAATCAGGTGGCGCATATCCGCCTCGAACGGTTTGATATCCAGCTCCTCGCCGGAATGATGCTTGATCGCCGCACGCACTTCGCTGAAGAACGCCACCTCCTGATTGAGCTCTGCGATTTCAGCCACCGAATAGCCGGCTTCCTCAAGATCCTGCGCAATGGCCGCAAAGGCGCGCACATAGGTCGCCACCTGCTTGTAGAAAGCGATGCGCATGGCCTCGGTATCATCGAGCGCGTTGGGATCGCCGGCATCCCCGCAGAAGGCGCGCAGGTACTGCTCCATTTCCCGAGGTGGCGGCACCGGCTCGCAGAGATACTTCAAAGCTTCGCGGGCCGCATCCAGCTTCTTGCGGCCCTCCTCCAGCCAGTTCTTGAGCTGGACATTGTTCTGCGCGTCGCCACCGTCATCCAGGTCCAGCTCGTCGGAACTGTAGACGGCAATCGCATCCTGTACGTCACCGAACAGTTGCTTGTAGTCGACGATATAGCCGTATTCCTTGTCGTCGCCGTCCAGCCGGTTGGTGCGGCAAATGGCCTGAAACAGGTTGTGATCGTGCAGTTCGTTATCGAGGTAGATATAGGTGCAGGACGGTGCATCAAAGCCCGTGAGCAGCTTGCTCACCACAATGAGCAGCTTGCAATTGGCCGGCTCCTCGATGAATTGCCGCTTCATCTCGTCCTCGTACTGCTTCGTGGTCTGCCCCTTCCTCAGTACAAAGTGGCTATAGGTATCGAACTTGAAGCGTTCATCGCTATTTGCCGGCGCGCGGGAGATGGCATTGTGGTTCGGCTCGTAGGAGGTAATCACGCCGCAGTATTGGCCAAACGTGGTGTTCTGGAACAGGCGGAAGTAATGGCAGGCGTCGTAAATGGAGGCTGCCACCAGAATGGCCGTACCGCGATTATTGTTGA
>NZ_JBDNGD010000230.1:0-9665 GCF_041689495.1 Halomonas sp.
CTACGTAGCCGAGGGTGGAGTTGATGGCATCGAAATCGTCGATATCAAGGATGAGCACGGCATGACCGTGGTGTGGTTCCTTCCATGCGGCGGCGATTTCCGTATCCAGATAATGGCGATTGGGCAGTCGGGTCAGCGGATGGGTGAAGGCTGTCTGTCGGAGCTTGCTCGCCGCATGGCCGGCATAGACGGAAAGCGATGCAATCAACACCAGGGTGATGGCCAGTGCCACGGCCAGGGAAAAAGTCGTTTCCCAGCTGGCAGCCTCACCATAGCCCGATCCGAACAAACGCTCACCAGCCACCAGCAGGGAAATACCGACAACAATGGATAATGCGGCTCCACGGGCACCGAAGGTATAGGAAAGCAGGGCAACGGGGGCTACATACACCCACCAGAGCAGGTGCGAAGGTGGTCCTAAGAGCCCTATCATCAATGGGTGCAGTGCCGGCACGGGGACAAACAACACGGCAAGCATGCCTGCTTGTATACTTTTGACCTTGGTCGTTGTCGTTTCGGTTATGCGCATCGGACTTCTCCTTCCCAGGTAGGCTCGGAGACCTCCAGCTTTCAGGTTCTTCACCATATCAAGTGGATTCGGCCTGATCCGATAGCCACCTTACGGTACTGTCGTACGGTTGGTATTATCCTTACGATACGCAGGCTGATGGGATGTCATTGACCGCCTTCCAGTAACCAAGCCTCCCGACCCTTTGTACCCTCTGGAGGGTACGTGCATAGGCCTGCCATTCTTCCAGGGTCGAGGGGGCGTCGGAGATCCGGGAAGCCGAGGCACTGTCGTTTCGGGATCTTGGGTTTGACGGGGGTCGAGGCATGGTGACTCCCACAGGGATTGAGGAACGACTATCGAGACGAGAGACGCAGGGAATGCCGTCTCCATCGGCAATGACATGTCATGTGTCCTACCCGGTCACCTGGCTCCCGCTCCGGCGTGTCCTAGCCAGGTCGCGAGGAAAGCCAGCGCCTTGTCGGCCTCGACGGGCCGGCTGAACAGATAACCCTGCAGCGCATCGCAGCCCAATTGATGGAGCAGCTCGTGCTGCGCCTGATGCTCGACACCTTCGCCAACGACCTTCATGCCGAGGCCGTGGGCAATGCCGATGATGCCCTTGACCAGACCGACTGCTGCTCGGTCGTGGGGCAGGTCATCGATGAAGCTCTTGTCGATCTTGAGTGCATTGATAGGCAGCCGTTTCAGATAACTCAGCGAGGAATAGCCGGTGCCGAAGTCATCCAGGGCCAGGGCGATGTCGTGATCCCTGAGGCGGCGCATGGTCTGGACCGCCTGGTCGATATCGGTGAGCAGGCTTTCCTCGGTGAGCTCCAGCGTCAATCGTTCCGGCGCCAGGTCGTGTTCCTCGAGCGTCTGGAGGATATGCTCGACAAAATTCGGCTGATAGAACTGGTTGGCGGGAATATTGATCGCCATCCGCAGGGGGGGATCGCCCGGCTTGAGAGGCCAGTCCGTCGCTTTCTCGCAGACGACCCTGAGCGACCACTCCGTCAGTAGCCGTGACAAGAGGGGATTCTTTTCGGCTATCGGCACGAACTCCTCCGGACTCACATTGCCCAGTTTCTTGTCCTGCCAGCGCGCCAGGGCCTCGAAACCGATCACGCCACTGCCGTCGGCGAGCACGATGGGTTGATAGTGCTGGGCCAGCTTGCCATTCAGCAGGGCCGGTTCCAGGCGTTGCTCTATCCAGTGCCGGCGTTCAGCACTGGCCTCCGTGCGATGGGTGAAGACATGCATGCCTTCGTGGGTTCGGGGGCCCTTGAGGGCAGCCCTGGCCCGTTCCAGCAGGTCATCGGGGTTGGCGCCGTCATCGGGAGAGACGCTGATGCCGACATCAATGTCCGGCCGTAGGGTATGGCCCTCAATGTCGATCGGCATGTTCAGCTTGTTGACGATGGGCGTTACCACGCTGAACAGATCACGCACGGCGAACAACGAGATGACCGCAGCGAAGCGATCATGGTTCATGTGACCCGCCGCCAGTATCTTGATGTCCGGGGCCGTCAGGCGGTCCGCCAGGCACTGCAGGACGGCGTCTCGGTTGCCACGCCCATGGATGCGACTGATCTCGTCGAGATTGTTCACGCACAGGTGCAGGACCGCCAGGTAGTGGGCCTCCGTGTCGGCCAGGCGAATCAGATTGTCCAGGGTGTCCCCGAAGAGGGTCTCGTCGGGAAGCCCCGTCCGGGCGTCACGTTGAGTCACACGACTCACCTGGTGGCGGACGTTGACCAGTTCGGCGCAGAGATGGATCTGTTCCTCGACGATGCTGCCGAAGGTCATCAGCCAGGAACGCTCCACGAAGGTGATCTCTCGCGGCGTCGTGTCGCTGATGCAGAGTGTTCCGATGGGATGACCGGTCGGGCCGCGCAGCACAACGCCGGCGTAGAAGCGGATATGCGGGGCCGACACCACCGCCTTGTGAGTACGGAAAAAATCATCTTCCAGGGCGTCGGGAATTTCCAGGTAGTCATGCGCCAGGGCATGGACACAGAAGGAAAGCTCGAGCGAGGTTTCACAGGCCTCCAAGCCCACCGACGACTTGAACCATTGTCGATTCTCATCGATCAGGGAAATCAACGCCGTGGGGACATTGAATATCTGAGATACCAGACGGGTATAGCGGTCGAAGCGTTCTTCCGGCGGGGTGTCCAGGATGTCGAGCGCGCGGAGTTCGGCAAGCCGGGCGCGCTCGTCGGTGTTGAGGGTGCAATGCGAGGTGTTGTCGTCCATGAGGCTTTCCTGCTTGGAGCTTATGAGAATGAGCCAACCGAAGGAAAAAGCATCCCTAATCGATGTAAGGGCAAGATCCTCTCCTTCCATGCTGTCGGCAGCATCGCTGGCATGGAAAAAACGGTTCCGGGCTCTTGTCTTGAATCAGTTCAAATCGCCAGTCGCACTTGAAGTCAGCCATATCCTGTTTTGTGCTGCACTGCAACTCCCTTAAACAGATCATTAATACTGGTAATGTGCAATAAAAAATACGGGTTTTGATGGGTTGTGGTCTGGAAATCAGTGTCAAAACCACCGAGACCCACCGCGCCGACATCATGCGTCACCTTGGCGGGCGTCACACGGCTGGCCGCTAGTCAGCGCTGTAGACGCCTCGGCCGTCGATGAAGGTCTGGCGTGGCTGGAGATCTCCGTCGAGCAGAGCCACGTCGGCGTCATGGCCCACGGCCAGGCGGCCTTTCTGGCCATGTAGGCCGAGTACCCGCGCGACATTCCCCGAGATCAGGCCGAGTGCCTGCTCCATGGGCAGCACGCCCTCGCGTACCAGGCGCTGCCAGTCCGCGATGAGGGCGGTGTTGCGCGCCACCCGCATGCCGATATAGGCGCCCTGGGTGTCGAACTCGGGCAGGCTGCCGTTGCAGTCGGAGCTCATGGTGATGCGCTCGACGGGAACGCCGCGAGCGAGCAGCCGCGACACGGCGTCGAAGCCGGACAGGCCCTCGCCGGGGTCATCGAAGGCGGTCACATCCACGTTGGCGTTGAAGGTCAGCGCATAGTCGGCGGCCTCCTCGAGCAACTGGCGGTGACGGTTCACGTGAGTCGGGATCACCTGGTCAGCGGGGATCTCGGTCTCGGTGAGCAGCCGGCGCAGCGGTTCGAGGCCGCGCTGGCCGTCGCCGAGATGGAAGTGGCAGATGCCGCGCTTGCCGGCCAGCATGGCGCCGACCCGGGCCTCGCTGACCAGTCGCTCGATCTCGTCCTGACGCGGCTGGCTGGAGCGATGATCCGAGATGGCCAGCTCGCCCAGACCGATCACCTCGGGGATCCAGGCCAGGTCGCGCTGCACGTCGCCGGTAAGGGTCGGGGGTGGCACACGATAGGATCCCGTGTACATGTAGGCCGAAATGCCTTCGGCATTGAGCCCGCGCACCTTGGCCAGCAGATCCGCCGGTGAGCGGCTGATGCCGTCGGTGCCCAGCACCCCCACCACGGTGCCGATGCCCATGGACGCGATCTCGTGGGCGGTGATCTCCGGGCAGCGGGTGCCGCAGCCCCCCTCGCCACCCCCGCCGGTCACATGCACGTGCTGGTCGATGAAGGCGGGAACGGCGACGAGATCACGCGCCTCGACGACCCGGACCGGCCAGCCCGTCGGGACCTCGATATCCCGCCCCAGGGCGGCGATCCGGCCGTCGGCGATCAGGATATCCTTGGCCTCGAGCGGTTCCGGCGCGAAGATGCTGCCGACTCGCAGCAGGGTCAGCAGCCTGTCTCCCCGGGGTTCGGAAGGCATCATGGCTGCTCACCGCCTGGCAGCGTCGCGGCGGCTGACCGGAAGCGACGGCCCTTGAGGCGCTCGATGGCGCCATCGACGTCATCGATCAGCAGCACCAGAAGGTCGCCTTCGCTTGCCTCATCGAAGGCCCTGTCGACGGCCTGCTGCTCTTCCATGATGACCTCGACCCGGCAGGCGCCCGGCACCGACTCGGCCCCTTCGCGCAGCAGACGAGCGGCGTCACCGGGGGCGCGTCCGCGGGGGTCGGTCTCGTAGATGAAGACGATGTCGTGCATCCGGGCGAGCAGGGTGCCCAACGTGAACAGGTCCTCGTCGCGGCGATTCCCCGGGGCGCTGGCCACGCTGAGGCGTCGCCGGGCCGGAATGCAGCCGACCAGTTCGCTCAGGGCCTCGAGTGCCGGGACATTGTGGCCGTAGTCGATCAGCACCTTCATGCCGTCGGCGTCGATGAGGTTGGTGCGGCCGGGATTCTGCCCGGGAGTGGGGTGGAAGGTCTGCAGGCCCATCTGGATGTCGGCGATGGACAGGCCCAGGGCATAGGCAGCGGCACTGGCGGCCAGGGCGTTGGCGACATTGAAGCGGGCATGGCCCTCGAAGGTGATGGGTACGTCCACCACCGGGATCACCTCGGCCTCGACATGGCCCTGGCGCATCACGAGGCGTTCGTTGTGCACGGTGAAGGCCACCCCGTGTTCGCGGACATGCTGACGAACGGGGCGCGAGTCGGGGTCCAGGGTGAAGAAGATGATGTCGCCCCGGGCCCACTCCTGGCCTTCCAGCACTCGGGGGTCGTCGGCATTGAGCACGGCCGTCCCGCCCTGGCGGACGGCATCGATCACCACGGTCTTGCAGCGGGCCAGTTCATCGAGGGTATGGATGTCGTGCTCGCCCAGGTGGTCGCTGGCGATGTTGAGCAGCACGCCCACGTCGCACTCGTCGAACCCCAGGCCGCGGCGCATGATGCCGCCACGGGCGACCTCGAGCACGGCATACTCGACGGTGGGCTCGCGCAGCACGATCGCGGCCGCCTGGGGGCCGCTGTAGTCGCCGCGCATGATCACATGGTTGTCGATCTCGATGGCCCCGGTGCAGGCCATGCCGACGTTGCGACCCGACTGTCGCAGCAGGTGCGAGAGCAGCCGCACCGTGGTGGTCTTGCCGTTGGTGCCGGTGACCGCCGCGACGGGAATGCGCCCCGTGGCCTCGCTGTCGGGGAACAGCATGTTGATCACCGGGCGACCCACATCACGGCCCTCCCCGTGGGTGGGCGAGAGGTGCATGCGAAAGCCGGGCCCGGCATTGACCTCGACCACGGCGGCGGACTGCTCTTCCAAGGGCCGGGTCAGGGTCTCGGCCAGCAGGTCGATACCGATGATGTCCAGCCCCACCAGCCGCGCGATGCGCTCCGCCGCGTAGCGCACCTCTGGATGGACATCGTCGGTGACGTCCGTGGCCGTGCCCCCAGTGCTTAAGTTCGCCGTAGCTTTAAGAAAGGCTATCTCGCCAGCCGGGATCACGCTCTGCAGGGTCAGATTCTGCTGACCGATTAGCCGTAGCGACTGTTCGTCCAACTGGATCTGGGTCAGCAGGTTCTCGTGGCCGATGCCGCGACGCGGGTCGCGATTCTCCTCGTCGACCAGGGCCTGGAGGGTGGCGACTCCGTCGCCGACCACATGGGCCGGGCGACGCCTGGCGGCGGCCACGAGCGTGTTGTCGATGACCAGCAGGCGATGGTCCTCACCCTTGATGTACTGCTCGACGATCACCGAGGGATCGCGATTGGCGGCGATGTCGAAGGCGTCGCGCAGCGACGGGTCATCCTCGATGTTGGTGCTCACGCCCCGGCCATGGTTGCCGATGACCGGCTTTACCGCGACGGGATAGCCGATGTCGCGCGCGATGTCGAGGGCGTCATCGACGGTGGAGCAAACCTGGCCCCGGGGCACCGGGATGCCGGCATCACCGAGCACCTGCTTCGTCCAGTTCTTGTCGTCGGCGATGCCGAAGCCGATCATGTCCGTATGGCCGGTCACTGTGGCCTGGATACGCTGTTGACGGTGGCCGTGACCGAACTGGATGTAGCTGTTTTCCTCGCTCAAGCGGGTATGGGGAATGCCACGCTGGTTGGCGTCGTCGACGATGGCGGCCGTGGAGGGCCCCAGCATGTGGGCGTCGCGCACCTTGCGGAGGCGGTCGATGATGGCCGGCATGTCGATCGCCTCGCCGGCGAAGAGACGCTCGACGAGGTCGACGGACTCGGCGCCGGCGGCCAGGCCGCAGGCCTCATCGCGGTAGCGGTAGACCACGTTGTAGATGCCGGTGTCATAGCTGTCGATGGTCTTGCCGTAGCCCACCGAGAAGCCGATCAGGTTCTGAAGCTCGATGGCGACATGTTCGACGACATGGCCGGCCCAGGTGCCGCGCGCCAGCCGCTCCAGGAAGCCGCCGGGGCGGCCCACCGAGCAGCGGTGCTCCTGCAGGGTCGGCAGCAGCGCCGTGAGACGCTCGACGATACCGGGGACGAGATCGCTTGGTGTTTCCTCGAGCTTCCCGATGTCCAGGCGCATGAAGATCGCCGGATAGCGGCTGTAATAGTTCGGGCCGCGCAGGGCCCGGTGCTCGAGAATATTCATCGACTCTCCGTGAGAATGGCGCCGAGTTCGTGGGGGACGAGATAGCGCCGCGCCTCGACGTCGAAGCCGTGCCCGCTGACCATCGCATGGAGAATCATGTTCTCGATGGCCACCGGTTCGCCCATGGAAAGGTCGGTGATGTTCGAGCTCGCCAGGTCCCGGCTGTCGATGAGGATGACATGCCCCGGCCCGATGGCCTCGAGAATGCCGTGGGGGTGGATGATCACGCCGGCATCCTCGCTGATGCCCACCCCCAGGTGTTCCGGGTTGCTGGCCCCGATCTCCATCAGACGTGTGAAGCGGCCGCGCTCGAGGAAGTGACTGTCGATGACCAGGCCATCGACCAGCCCGAGGCCGAAGGTCATGTTGACCGCCCCCTTGCGCAGGGCATCCGCGGAGGCGCCGTTGTAGATCATGGTCCCGGGCATGGCCGCTGCGCCGGCACTGGTTCCGGCCACTACTGCGCCGTCCTGCAGGCGTTGGCGAATGGCATTCAGAACCGGGGAGCCACCCAGGACATTGGTCAGGCGCAGCTGGTCACCGCCGGTGATGAAGATGACGCCGCTCTGCTCGATCAAGCGCACCGTGTCGGCATCGGCTGCCTCCTGGCGGTCGCGGATGCCCAGCGAATGGACACGGCTGGCGCCCAGGCGAGAGAAGGCGGCGTCGTAGTCGGGCAGGACCTGGTCGGGGATGCTGCTGGCCGTGGCGATGACCGCGACCTCCTGGTTACCCGCAGGGGCCAGGTCGAAAACCTTGTTGAGGATCTCGAGCTCGGATGTCCTGTCCTCGGCACCACCGATGGCCACAAGGGGGCCGGATGCCGATGAGAATGGAGAAGTCATAGTCCTTTCGTCGCCCAGCGACGCCTTGTGAGAAAACGCTGAAGCGGTATCCATACGGATGTCTTGCCGATATGCCGTGGTGCTTGCAGCTTACCCTTTCACTTATAACAGCCATCCAGACACTTGACACGCGTTGAAGGCTCATTAATGACGGCCAGGCTCGGACGCTTCCACGCAACGATACTGATGAGTGTGCTGATTTAATCGGCAACAGGGCGTTGGGCATGTCAATGAGGGATGGATCATCCGGACGGGCAGTCGTGATACTCGAGAGCCTGTCGCCACTTTTGGCGCTATCAATCTGGTGTCGATAGTGCTTTGCGACCTGACTGCGGCCTTCACGCTGGTGGTCGGGGTCGGAAGTGGTAGGCAGCGGATGAGGGGATAATCTTGCTTTAAAAGTGTGAAGTTACCCAAAAAGCCCGTTATTCCTCGTTTAAACCCCTGTACAGTCCTGGTTTACTGTTCATAATGCGTATTAGCAATTGCACAATCGACTCCAGGTAATTCAGAGGGAACGCAGATGGTGACCAATACGACAATAATGAGATGGCGCCATACCGTGATGGCACTTACGCTCTTCACTTGCCTGGGGATGCTTGTCGCCACCCCGGCGTTGGCCAATCCTCGTTATGCGGCCATCGTGGTCGATGTCGAGAGCGGCCAGGTGCTGCACGCAGCCAATGCCGACGCGACCCGCTATCCGGCCTCGCTGACCAAGATGATGACCCTCTACCTGGTGTTCGAGGCGCTGGAGAACGGCAGCCTGACCTGGCGGCAGTCGTTGCCGGTATCGACCCATGCGGCCTCCATGCCGGCCTCCAAGCTCTACATCAAGGCCGGTTCGAGCATCGCCGTGGAGGATGCCGTGAAGATCCTGGTGGTGCGTTCGGCCAACGACGTGGCCGTGGTGATCGCCGAGGCGCTGGGTGGGAACGAGGCAAACTTCGGCCGCATGATGACCGCCAAGGCCCGCGAACTGGGCATGCCGGCCACCCGGTTCCGTAATGCCTCGGGGCTCCCCGACAGTGGCCAGACCACCACGGCGCGGGAGATGGCAACGCTCTCGATTCGCCTGATGCAGGATTTCCCGCAGCACTACCACCTCTTCTCCACCAAGAGCTTCACCTACAAGGGCAAGACCCACAAGAGCCACAACCGCCTGGTGGGCAGCTACCCCGGTGCCGATGGCCTGAAGACCGGCTTCATCCGTGCCTCGGGCTTCAACGTCGCCACCTCCGCGGTGCGCGACGGCCGTCGCCTGCTCTCGGTGGTCATGGGTGGCTTTACCGCCCAGTCCCGCGATGCCCACATGGCCGAGCTTCTCGACCGCGGCTTCGTGAGGGCCTCCCTGTATGATCGTGGCGACTGGATCGCCCAGGCAGACTTTTCCGGCGATGTCATGAGCGGCACCAGTCACCTGCCTGCCTCCGCGCCTTCCACGCCCGTGAGCGAGCCATCGAGCATGGTGGCCAGCCTGGATAGTTCGGCGACGACCTATACGAGACGCCCTGGGGTCGAACAGGGCTCGGCAGACGACCCCATCCGAGAGTTGATTACCCGAACCAGCCATTCCTTCAGCCCTGTCGATACCTTCAGCACCCAGACAGGCGGTGACTGGGGTGTCCAGGTGGGCGCCTTCAGCAGCGCCGACCAGGCCCGCACCCTGGCCAATCGTGCCGCCGACCGCCTGGCCTTCCAGATGAGCGGTGCTCGGATCACCGTGGCCGAACACCAGGGTGACCACAAGGTCTTCCGGGCACGCCTGGTGAACCTGCAGGAGAGCCAGGCCTATGACGCCTGTCGCAGCCTGGTTCAGGAGGGCATGGACTGCATGGTGGTCAACGCCGGGCTCTGACGGGAAATCGCCTGTTGACCCTTGTCGTTTCTCGGCCGACCCTCTA
>NZ_JBDNGD010000231.1:0-3513 GCF_041689495.1 Halomonas sp.
AGCGCGTGGTGGCGGTGCTCGATCGCAACGGCTTCCGCCCTTGCCGTTACGACATCACTCACGACGGCCGCCTGATCCTGGCCAGCGAGGTCGGCGTGCTGGATCAGCCGGCGGCGGACATCCGTGAACGCGCACGGCTAGGGCCGGGTCAGATGCTGGTGGTGGACCCTGCCGCGGGTGGCCTGCTGGATGCTGCAGCGCTGCAGCAGCGCTTTCGTAGCGATGATTACGCCGAGTGGCTGGCGCAGCGTCCGAAGCTGGCGGCGTTCGCACCGCCGCGTGAGCGCGAGCAGACACCGCACGTTCCCGATCTGGAGTCGCGCCAGCGTGCGGCTGGTTATACCTGGGAGGTATTGGAACATCTGCTGCGCCCGTTGGCCGAAGACGGCAAGGATCCAGTCGGCGCGATGGGAGATGACGCCCCGCCAGCGGTACTCTCGGGGGCTCCGCGCAATGTCTACAGCTATTTCAAGCAGCTGTTCGCGCAGGTATCCAATCCGCCCATCGACTATTTGCGTGAACGGCTGGTGACATCGCTGGAAAGCGACATCGGCCCCCAGCGTAACCTGCTGACTGAGTCCGCAGCGCATTGCCGTCGTATCCATCTCGACTCGCCGCTGCTGACCAACGGCGAGCTGGCCGCCTTGCGCGGATTGCAGGCGAGCGGATTCGCCCATCGCACGCTGGATGCCACCTTCGGGCCTGAACAATCACTGCCGAACGCGCTCAACACGCTATGTGCCGATGCCGAGTCCGCCGCTCGTGACGGCAAGGCATTGCTCGTGCTCTCCGACCGTGCGAGCAGCGCCACCCGGTTGCCCATTCCGGGGCTGCTCGCGGTCGGCGCAGTGCACCAGCACTTGCTAGCCCATGACTTGCGCTTACGTCTGGCCGTGATCGCCGAAATCGGTGATGCCTGCACCGTGCACCATCTATGCACCCTGTTTGGCTACGGCGCCGATGCCGTCAACCCGTATCTGGCGTTGGCCAGCGTCGGCATGCTCACCGGCAAGGACGCCGCAATCCCGCGTTACCTGGACGGCATCGAGGACGGGGTGCTCAAGGTGATGTCGAAAATGGGCATCAGCACCTTGGAAAGCTACAAAGGGTCGCAGCTATTCGAGGCTCTGGGCCTGGCGCCGGACGTGATTGAGCGCTGCTTTACCGGTAGCATCAGTCGCATCGGCGGCAGCGGCTTCGCGAAACTTGAGGCGAGTCTGCGTGAAGATCACGCCACGGCTTGGTCACCGCCGCTCCCGGATACCCCGCGCTTGGCGACCGGTGGCGAGCTCTATTGGCGCCGCGACGGCGAACACCATGATTGGGATCCAGACACCCTGGGTCTGTTGCAGTCCGCCGTGCGCACCGGCAACGAGGCTGCCTACCGGGCCTTCAGCCGGCGTATCGATCAGCCCGACGACGGCGCACGTAACCTGCGCGGCTTGTTTGCGTTCCGAGGGACTCTGGCCGAGCCATTGGAGCAAGTCGAGCCGATTGAAGCCATTACGCGGCGTTTTTTCTCCGGCGCCATGTCGCTGGGCGCGCTGTCCCCGGAGGCGCACGAAACCATCGCCATCGGCATGAACCGGGTCGGAGGCATGGCCCATACCGGCGAGGGCGGCGAGCAAGAAGATCGCTTCGGCACCGAGCGTGAGTGCCGCAACAAGCAGATAGCCACTGGGCGTTTTGGTGTCACCGCCGCCTATCTGGCGGCAGCGGAGCAAATTGAGATCAAGATGGCGCAGGGCGCCAAACCCGGCGAAGGCGGGCAGCTGCCCGGCCACAAGGTGGTTGGGCTGGTGGCGCGGTTGCGACACATGATGCCGGGCGTAGGCCTGATCTCGCCGCCACCGCACCACGACATCTACTCGATCGAGGATCTGGCGCAGTTGATCCACGATCTGCGTGCGGCCAACCCAAAGGCCGAGATACAGGTCAAGTTGGTATCGGCGCCTGGTGTGGGCACGATTGCCGCAGGCGTGGTCAAGGCCGGCGCCGATGCCATCCTCATCTCCGGTGATGCTGGTGGCACTGGCGCGGCAGCCAAGACCTCGATTAAGTCCGCGGGCCTGCCGTGGGAGCTGGGCTTGGCCGAGGCACAGCAGGTGCTAGTGGCCAACCGGCTGCGATCGCGCGTGCGGTTGCGAACGGATGGCGGTCTCAAGACCGGCCGTGACGTTGTTATCGCAGCCATGCTTGGTGCTGAAGCCTACGGTTTTGGCATGGCCGCCGTGGTGGTCGTAGGCTGCATCATGTTGCGCAAATGCCACTGCAACACCTGTTCGGTGGGGATCGCCACCCAGGACCCGGAGCTGCGGAAACTGTTTCCCGGCCAACCGGAGCATATCGTCAACTACATGCAATTCGTCGCCAACGAGGTGCGAGAACATCTCGCCCGCCTGGGCGCGCACAGCCTCGACGACATCATCGGTAGGGTCGATATGCTGGAACAGGTCACCGCGGAAGCGGCCGACCTCCACGGACTCGACCTCGCCTACATACTGCGAGAGCCCGAGGGTGACGATAGTCGCCGTTGCCAGGCGCTGCCGCGCAAGCGCGCCGCGGACCGGGTAGACGAGGCGTTCATGGAACGTGCGAGACCCGCGCTGGAGCATGGTCAGGCGGTTACCATCGAGGGCCGTATCGACAATCGCGAACGCAGCGTCGGTACCCGCCTGAGCTATTTCCTGACACGCCGCCACGGCAGCGCTGGCCTGCCGGATGGCACGCTGCGGCTGGACCTGACTGGCGTCGCTGGTCAAAGCCTGGGCGCATTCATCAATCGTGGCATCGAACTGTGTATTACGGGGGCGGCCAACGATTATCCCGGCAAGGGTCTGTCCGGCGGGAGAATAATCCTGCGAGCGCCCGCCGACGCCGGCTATGATCCCGATACCAGCGTGATCCTCGGCAATGCGGCGCTCTACGGTGCCACTGGGGGGGAGTTTTACGCCCAGGGCGCAGCTGGTGAACGCTTCGGGGTGCGTAACTCCGGTGCGGTGGCGGTGGTGGAAGGCTGCGGCGATCACGCATGCGAGTACATGACCGGCGGCGCGGTGCTCATTCTCGGTGATATTGGACGCAACTTCGCCGCAGGCATGAGCGGCGGCGACGTTTATCTGCTCGCCGATCAGCATGCCGTGCTGGATCAGCTGGACGACGGCTTTCGTATTGGCCATCTCTCGGACGCGCGCGATTTTGAGCTGGTCGAGCGGCTGCTGCGCAACCAGTGGCGCTACACCGGCAGCCAGGCTGCGGCTGAGATGCTAATGCAGTGGCCGACCCGCGCCGAGCGGCTGCGCAAAGTCACGCCCAGCGGTTACGCCAAAGCCATTGCCGAACATTTGGCCGAGGGCCGCGATTCGCGCGTACCGTTGCCCCCGGAGGCCGTTAGTTCAGACACAGCCGAGGAGCCGTCATGAGCAATGAAAACCACCCTGACGGCTATCGGCGCCACGAGCGCGAGCCTATCGGCTACCGCGCGCCCGCCGAGCGCCGCCAGGACCACCAGGA
>NZ_JBDNGD010000232.1:0-7993 GCF_041689495.1 Halomonas sp.
CGCGAGAGACACCCTTGCCGTTGGCTAGCACTTCCCCTTGCCGGGCGTGCAGGGGACTTTCACCCCCAAGTCATCCCGAGATACCACCCTCGGGAACAGCGCCAGTCAGGCGCTGCGCGCCATGCCTGGCGCACGAAAAAAAAGACCGACCCTTGCGGGTCGGCCACTGGGGGGCGAACCCCCCTCCCCTGACGACTCGGTGAGCGCTTGGCTCAGTGTTTCTTCTTGAGACTGTCGCGGATCACGAAGCCGATCCAGCTGCCCATGAAAACGATCATCATGCCGACGGTGACCAGTCCGAAAACTACGGCGTCATCCAGATACATGGTGGGCTCTCTCGTCTCGATGTGTTGAGAGAACTCTAGCCCGGGCAACGGACAGGAAAGCTGACCTGCATCAAGTTTGGTCGCCGAAAAACGCCCAGCGGAATCCGGACTTGATCCAGATCAATTTCAGGGCATCTTGCGGTCATCGACCTCGCCGGGCTGGGTGCCCGGCGGCAAGGGATGTCCCTTGGCAAGCTCGGCGCGGGTGGCATCACGCACGTCGAGCACCTCCAGGCGATAGCGCAGGGTGTGACCGGCCAGGGGATGGTTGGTATCGATCCGCACACTGGCGTCGCGCACCTCGAGCACGGTAACGATCTCGGGGCCGTCATCCCCGGGTGTCTGGAAACGCATGCCCGGGGCCAGGTCATCCACGGGAAAGGCCTGGCGATCCACTTCGCGCACCAGAGCCTCGTCGCGCAGGCCATAGGCCTCCGCCGGCATCAGGGTCACGCTGAGGGTGGCACCCTGAGCCAGGCCCGTCAGTGCCCGCTCGAGCCCGGGGACGATGTTGTTGTGTCCATGGAGGTACTCCAGCGGCTTCTGCCTGGCCCGGGAATCGTCGAGGACACTATCGTCGGCATCGCTGAGAACATAATGCAGGCTCACGACCCGCTGTGGGGCAATGGTCATGTCGGTCTCCTGAAGGGTGTCGTGAATCGAGGCACGAGGAATCGGTAAAAAAACGCACGGACCCTAATCGCGGCGGCGCAACTGACTGACGGGCATCTCCAGACGTTGCTGCTTCTGCAGCATGCCGAGCAGCACGATGGCGCGCTCCTCGCCCTTGTGGCTTTCGAAGACCGCCTGGAGGTTCTTGAAGGGCCCTTCGGTGACCTCCACGGGTTCGCCGGCGCGGAAATACAGGTTGGCCGTGGCATCCCCGCGATCATCACCCTGTCGCTTGAGTATCTCGATGAGCTCATCACCCACCGGTACCGGGGTGTCTAGTCCGAAGGTGACGATTCTCATCACGCCTCGGGTAGAGCGTATGGGTCCCCAATTGCTTGCCAGACGGTCGAGGCGAATGAAGAGGTAATAGGGAAAGAGCGGTTCAGTAATCCAGACAAGCTTGCCACGACGCCTCTTCTGCACCTCGAGCACCGGATGAAAGACCTCATAGCCCTGATGACCGAGATGCTCAGCCGCCCGGAAGGACTCGCCGCCCTTGCAGTGGATCACGTACCAGCGTGGACTGGCGTCGTGCTCCTCCTCGGGTATGGCATTGATGTCACTCATGGGACTCCTTGTCGAGGTTGTTGCTGGTACAAGCCCCGGGGCTCTGCAACAATCCATTCGCGCAACTCACCGTTGCCGACATTTTATCACTCATGGGAAAGTCCCGTGTCCCCTGTCGCGTCAGGACTGCAAGGAGTGCTCCCGACATGCCCACACCCACCCCCCATCGCAGCTGGCGATCCGCCCTGGCGATCTACCTCAAGGCACCGGTCATCACCATGCTGTTCCTGGGGTTTTCCGCCGGTCTGCCCTTCCTGCTGGTGTTCTCGACCCTGTCCGCCTGGCTGCGCAGCGATGGCGTCGAGGTGGCGGCTATCGGTTTCTTCTCGTGGATCGGCATCCTCTATTCTATCAAGTTCTTCTGGGCACCCGTGGTCGATCGTCTGGCCCTGCCCCTGCTGACTCGGGCCCTGGGACAGCGGCGCAGCTGGATGCTGTTGGCCCAGGCGATGATCGCCGCGGGCCTGGTGGGCCTGGCAAGCCTGGATCCCGTCGACAACCTGCCCATGGTGGCCATGTTCGCCCTGCTGGTGGCCTTCGGCTCGGCGACCCAGGACATTGCCATCGATGCCTTTCGCATCGAATCGGCCCCGGAGGACATCCAGGCGGCCATGGCCTCCACCTACATCATCGGCTACCGGGGGGGATTGCTGGCCGCCGGCGCTGGCGCCCTATATGTGGCCGCCTGGCTCTCCTGGGAGGCCGCCTACCTGACCATGGCGTGCCTGGTCGGAGTGGGGGTCGTCACCGTATTGCTGCGCCCGGAACCGGAACGCCTGTCGCTTGACACCCAGCTGATCCACGAACCCAGGGTTCGTGCCTTCGTGCGCGCCAGCCGAGGACAGCCCAAGCCGCTGCGTCGACTGGGCGCCTGGCTGATCGGTGCCGTGGTCTGTCCCTTCACCGACTTCCTCACGCGCTATCGGTTCAAGGCCCTGTGGTTGCTGGTCTTCGTCGCGGTGTTCCGCATCAGCGACCTGGCCATGGCCTCCATGGCCAACCCTCTCTATATCGACATGGGCTTCACCCTGGCCACCATCGCCAATGTCACCAATATCTTCGGCATCGCCATGAGCATCAGCGGCGGGATACTCGGTGGCCTGCTGGTGGCTCGCTACGGCATCGGACCCATTCTGGTGATCGGGGCGGCGGCCGCCACCCTGACCAACCTGCTGTTCGCGGCCTTGGCAGTGGCCGGCCAGAGCCTGCCCTTCCTGGTCATGGCCATCGTCGGTGATAACCTGGCCAATGGCCTGGCCAGCGCGGTCTTCATCGCCTTCCTGTCGAGCCTGACCTCAAGGGCCTATACCGCCACCCAATATGCGCTCTTCTCGTCGTTGATGACCCTGCCGGGCAAGTTCCTCAGCGGCTTCGGGGGACTGGTGGTCGCCGCCGAGGGCTATGCCACCTTCTTCGTCATTGCCACGGCACTGGGACTGCCGGCCATCGCCCTGGCGATCTGGATCAGCCGCGACCAGGAACTGGTTCCGCGCCCTGAGCCACGCCCTGCCTGAACGCGAGACCTCAGCCGGGTAGATGTTCCCGCAGCCACTCCAGGGCACCGGGCGTGATCCGCCACTGGTCGCGCATCAGGGTACGGTACTGCCAGGCCTCGGCCCGGGAGCCGGATTCGGCAATGCCGTCCCGGCCGGTCCTGGCGGGCCGGGGATTATCGGCGCACAGCATGGCCAGGGCATGGGGGTTCTGGCGACGCGTAGCGGCAAGAGCCTGCCTGGCTTCCTCGCGCCGCTCCAGGCGGAACAGCGCCAGTACCCGGCCCATCAGCAGCCCCAGGGAACTGGATTGATCATCCTCGGTCAGCTCCCTTTCACTGAGTTCCAGGGCGTCCTGGTCACGACCCTCCCGCAACAGCTGGTCGAGGACCAGTTCACAGAGACCCAGGCTGTCCTGGTCATCCAGCAACAGCAGTCGCTCGGCCAGTTCCCGAGAGCGCTGGCGAGCCCCGCGTTCCATGCCCACGACCAGTGCCAGGCCGGTACGCAGCAGGATGGCGTTGTCGCCATCCTCCCACTTGAGGGTACCGTCTCCCTCGGCCTGGACCTGCTCGAGCCAGCGTTCGACGCGGTCTGCCAGGGGGGAAAAGAGGCTGGGCGCCATCCAGGGCAGGCTGCCGAAACGGCTGGTCAATGCCAGGGCCAGGCTCTGGACGACCGGCGGCGAGTCGAGCCATTCCGGGTGAGAACAGAGCTCCCCCAGCCATTCCCCGGCATGTTCCCAGGGATCCTCCTCGAAGCCCATGGGCGCATCGCCTATCACCACGGACTTGAAATGCGCGAACCAGGCAGCGAAGAGGGTATCCTCCCGCGCTGTGGTGCGGTATTCCAGCGAGCCCTCGCCGGTACGCTGGATCGTCAGCTTCGGCGCAGTGGGCAGGGATTCGAGCAGGGCCTGCAGCGAGGCGAGCGGATCGGCCAGATCTTCCTCGGCATTGAGCAGTTGCTCGGCCAGGGTCGCACCGGGGTTCTCGGCCAGGTCGGCGAGGAACTGTAGCTGGTCGTCGTCGAGGTCTCCCTGACGACACAACCGTCGGAACCAGAAACCGGCACGCTCGGCGGCTTCCTCGTCATGGCCTTCGTGGAGCAGCAGCATCGCCTCGATGTACGCCAGGGTCGGTGAATCGGGCAATGCCTGCTGGGCCTTCACGAAGGCGTCTCGGGCGCTGTCCAGGTCGTCGTTGTCCAGATGCATCAGGCACAGCCGCTCCAAGGCGACGCCGCGGAGGAACAGCGGACCACGGACGAGGATTTCGTCGAGAAGAGCGGTGCGCTTGCGGGTGAAGCCCCGCTCCTGGTAGAGATCCACCAGGATCTCGAAGGCCGGCTCCGCCTGCTCCGGCAGGTGCGACCAGTCGGCCCGCTCGAACAGGGATTCCAGGATCTGCTGGGCACGGCCCCGCTGACCGCTCTCCGCGGCAATCAATCCCGCCTCGAGTAACGCCTGGGCCGGGGCACGGCCAGAGGCCAGGGATGCCTTGAGGTCGCAGCCCTTCCAGTCGCTGAGGGACAGCATCCACATCAGGTGGGAAGGCACCTGACCCGGCAGGGTCACGGCCCCACAGCAATGCTTGGTCTTGCGGCCCGAATCACACCAGCAGGGCTCATTACGCCCGGGCCTGGCCAGGGGTTCACAGGCAAAATCGAGCCGCTCCAGGGGGGTCTGGGACCAGAGTTTCGGTGCCAGGGCTTGCGCCTGGGCGATGTTGCCGCCCATCAGCTCGGCTCCCTCGCCACGCACCCATGCCATCAGGGTCGGATAGCGCTCATCCTGGCGAATGACCATCAGGGCTCCCGAGGAAAACCCCAGCAGCTGTTCTACCCATACCGCCAGCATCGCAGTCTCCGCACCCGAAAACCGTACAGTCTAACAGTCCCGCACGATCCTGGGCAGACACAATCAACCTTGGTTGGCAACTGCCAGGAGGGGCCGGGTCCGGGTATTCATGTCCAACCTGGCCCCGAGACGCACCAGGTTCCAGTAATGGCCGTTGAGGGTGCGCTACAGCAGCAGGGTATCCGCAGGGGGCTGCAGACGGTCCATGGCCGCCCAGACCTTGGGGCTCAGATCGCGGAGTCGCCGGTGAACACGCACATCGCCGAAGTCCTGCACGCCCGGGGCGAACAGGGGTGAGACCGCCTCGGCGGCTTCCCGGTAGAGCGCCAGGGGGGCACCCTGCCCCTGCCGACCGCCGAGGGAGAGAAGGGCCTCGTCCATGGCCATGGGGTCGGCCTTCAGGGTGGCGTCGAGCAGCTGCATCATGGCCGCCAGACGTGCCTCGGGGACGGGGATCACCAGGTCGTCCAGATGAGCGTAGCGCTGGCGGTAGCGCGCCAGGGCATCGGCTCGGCCTGTCGCTGGAGCCGCGAGAGTTCCTCAACCAGATCCGGCGGCGGCAGGTCATCCCACTGGGCCATGATCTGTGCCAGCTTCATGGCCGGGCCCTTCAGCTCCGAGAGCCCCTCGAAGAGGGCCTCGCCGAGGGCTCGCCAGTCTGCCTGGCCACCCAGACGAGTGCGGATAAGGGCGCCGCCGGTGCGAGCGCCCAGACCGACGAGGCGACGCGTTCGGCCGCGATCACGCATGGCAATCTCCTTGGAAAAAAATAGTACAGAAATTGTACACTGTTTCCTTGCCGTTACACCTGGCCAGCGACAGAGAATACTGGAAGACTGATCCTCCCTTCAGCCGAATGAGACCCGGGATGCGCCTGATCATTGCGGAAAAACCCAGCCTGGCCCGCGCCATCGCCGAGGCCCTGCCGGGCAGTCCCCGGCGAGGGACTGATGCCCTCGTCGTCGGTGACACCACCGTCACCTGGTGCCTGGGCCATCTCCTGGAACAGGCACCACCGGATGCCTACGATCCCGCCTTCAAGGCCTGGAGACTGGATCACCTGCCGATCCTGCCCGGACGATGGAAGCTCATGCCTCGACCCAAGGCACGCGGCCAGTTGGCATCGATCCGTCGACTGCTCAAGGACGCCGGCGAGGTGGTCCATGCCGGCGATCCGGACCGGGAAGGACAGCTACTGGTCCAGGAGGTGATCGACTACCTCGGTTGGAAGGGCCCGGTATCGCGCCTGCTGGTAAACGACCTCAACCCCTCGGCGATACAGCGTGCCCTGTCACGCCTCGAGGACAATGCCCGCTATGGGCCACTGTATCGCGCCGCGGAGTCCCGGGCCCGGGCCGACTGGCTGTACGGAATCAACCTGACCCGAGCCTGGACGCTGACGGGACGTCAGGCCGGTCATGACGGTGTCCTCTCGGTGGGTCGTGTACAGACGCCGGTGCTTGGCCTGGTGGTGCGCCGGGATGCCGAGATCCGAGATTTCCAACCCCGTCCCTTCTTCGTGCTCTGGGCCGACCTTGTCGTGGCCAGCGGTCAACTGCGCGCCTGGTGGGTCCCCGGGGAGGAACGGCGACTCGATGATCAGGGACGACTGCTGGAGCGCCAGCCTGCCGCCGAACTAGCCGAACGGCTGGCCGGCGAGACCGGTCGGCTCACCGGCCTGGAGAGTCGCGACAGGCAACAAGCGGCTCCCCTGCCCTATTCCCTCTCGGCCCTGCAGGTCGATGCCTCCCGACGCTTCGGCTACTCCGCCAAGATGGTGCTGGACGTCTGCCAGCGGCTCTACGAGCGGCACAAGTTGATCACCTATCCACGCTCGGATTGCCGCTACCTGCCCGAGGAGCACCTGGCAGCGGCTGCCGGCACGCTTCGGGACGCCTGTCGTGACGATTCGACCCTGCGGGGATGGTTCCAGGGAGCGGATTTCTCCCTCCGCTCGAAGGCCTGGAACGACAGGAAGATCGGCGCCCACCATGCCCTGTCCCCGACCGGCAAGACCGCGGATACCGCCCGGCTGGACAAGACGGAAACGGAGGTCTTCAGGCTGATCGCCCGCAATGTGCTCGCCCAGTTCTACCCGCCCCTGAAGACCCGCGAGGTGAAGGCGGAATTCACCATCATCGGTGAACGCTTCCGAGCCAGAGGCCAGACGCTCCTCGTCGCCGGCTGGAAACCGCTTTTCACCACCCGCGATGAAGCACCACCGCTACCATCACTGTCGGAGGGTGAGGACTGCCGGGTATCCGAGGTCGGCGTAGAGGATCGGGAGACCCGACCACCGGATGCCTTCACCGACGCCAGCCTGATCAAGGCCATGATGAACATCGCCCGCTACGTCGAAGACCCCAGGGTACGCCGAACTCTGCGGGAGCATGACGGCCTGGGCACCGAAGCCACAAGGGCTGGAATCATCGAAACTCTGGTAGAGCGATGCTACCTGGTGAGGAAGGGCAAGACCCTGCGGTCAACACGACTGGGCAGCGCCCTGATCAGTTCCCTGCCGGAGGCGGCCAGCCGGCCTGAACGTACCGCCTTCTGGGAACAGCGCCTCGCGGCCATCGCCGAGCATGACGACGATCCGGTCCCCTTTCTTGGTGACCTGGTGCAGGATCTCCGCCAGTTGCTCGGTGCCGCCGATGTCGATCGGCTCCGCCGCGCACTCTGCGAGGCCCGGGGCGAAGACGCACCGGCAGCGCGCTCTGCCCGCCGAAGCGGCAGGAAGGCTGGCACGACCCGCTCGAGAGCCACCGGTCGACGACGTCGAAGCCCCGGCTGAAGGGAAGAGCGAAAGGGCTAATATCGGTGATTACCTGGCGAATATCGCAAGGTGTTGCTAGGGTAGAAAGGTTGATCACAGGAGCGAGCCGCAGGGATGGCGGCCGATTCGAGGAACAGGGCCCATGAAACCCATCTCATCCATCGCCGTCGCCGCGCTGATCGCCGTCTGCTCGATACCCACATCGCTCGCCGATGAGCAGGCCCCCTCCTATGCCGGCCAGGCGAACGACCTGATGCACCTCGACAATGGCATGGTTGTCGAGAGCCGGGATATCCAGACC
>NZ_JBDNGD010000233.1:0-1240 GCF_041689495.1 Halomonas sp.
CCCTCGCGGTTCAGGGCGCCGGACAACTCGCCCTGCACCCAGTTGGCGGCCTGCTTGGCATCGCCGCAGGCGGTCATGACCGCCTCGAAGTATTCGGCCATCTCGCGGCTGGTCGAGAGCACTCCGGCGTCGTAGGCGGAAAGCCCCAGTTCGCTCTGGAAGCGGTCGCGCTTGTCGGCGGGCAGCTCCGGCAGGGAGGCACGCAGGTGGTCGACATAAGCGCTGTCGAGCACCACCGGCAGCAGATCGGGGCAGGGAAAGTAACGGTAATCGTTGGCTTGTTCCTTGGTCCGCATGCTGCGGGTCTCGTCGCGCTCAGGATCGAAGAGACGGGTTTCCTGGACGACCGTGCCGCCGTCCTCGAGCAGCTCGACCTGGCGTTCCACTTCGAAGGCGATGGCGCGCTCGACAAAGCGGAAGGAGTTGACGTTCTTGATCTCCGCCCGGGTGCCGAACTCGGCCTGGCCGACCGGGCGCACCGAGACATTGACATCGCAGCGCATGGAGCCCTCGGCCATATTGCCGTCGGAAATTCCCAGATAGGTGACGATCGAATGAATCGCCTTGAGGTAGGCCGCTGCCTCCCTGGCCGAACGCATGTCCGGCTCCGAGACGATCTCCAGCAGCGGGGTGCCGGCGCGGTTGAGGTCGATGCCGGTTATGCCGTGGCCCATTGGGTTAGAGAACGTTTCGTGCAGCGACTTGCCGGCGTCCTCTTCCAGATGGGCATGGTGCACCCGGATCCGCTTGGTGCTGCCGTCGTCCAGGCCGATCTCCACCTCGCCGGCACCGACGATGGGGTGGTACATCTGGCTGGTCTGGTAGCCCTTGGGCAGATCCGGATAGAAGTAGTTCTTGCGGTCGAACACCGAGACCTCGGGGATCTCGGCATGGATCGCCAGGCCGAACTTCACGGCCATGGCCACGGCCGCCTCGTTGAGGACGGGCAGGACGCCTGGCAGGCCCAGGTCAACGGCACAGGCCTGGCTATTGGGTGCTGCACCGAAGGCGGTGGAGGCGCCGGAGAAGATCTTCGAGCGGGTGGCGAGCTGGACGTGTACCTCCAGCCCGATCACTGTTTCCCATTCCATCAGAGGGTCTCCTCGGCAATGGCCGGACGACGGCGATGCCAGTCGGTGGCCTGCTGGAACTGGTGGGCGACATTGAGCAGGCGCGCCTCGGCGAAGTGGGTGCCGAGGATCTGCAGGCCGATGGGGCGGCCGCCGACGAAGCCGGCCGG
>NZ_JBDNGD010000234.1:0-1053 GCF_041689495.1 Halomonas sp.
GTGACCCCCCCGGCCAGGCTGAAGAACCAGAAGGCGCGGGGCACGATGCTGCGCCGGGCCCGCTCGCTGGCCAGCCACTGGACCAGGAAGCGGGCGGAGAACAGCGCCTGGCCCAGGAAGCCGACGCCCAGCCACAGCCACTCGGTGTTCATGTCTCGCTCCTTGTTTCTTCGGTCGGCTCGGCGAGCCTCTCCTGCCGTGGGGGCTCCAGGGTGGCCGGCAGCCGCGATCGGCGGCGTAACCACATCACGCCTACCATGTCGACGAGGCCGGCCCAGAGCCGGTTGTTGAGGCCATAGTGGGAGCGGCCGGCACCTCGCGGGCGATGGTTGACCGGCAGCGAGACGCAGCGACCGCCCTGCGCCTGGATCAGCGCCGGCAGGAAGCGGTGCATGTGATCGAAGTAGGACAGACGCAGGAAGGCCTCGCGATGGATGACCTTCAGCCCACAGCCGGTGTCCGGGGTGGCATCCTTGAGCAGGCGGGCGCGAACGCCGTTGGCGATCCGTGACGAGACGCGCTTGAGCCAGTCGTCATGACGAGTGGTGCGATGGCCGGCGACCAGGCTGACATCGCCCTGGCAGGCCCGCTCGATCAGGCTCGGCAGGTCCGCGGGGTCGTTCTGGCCGTCGCCGTCCAGGGTGGCCAGCCATTCGCCACGGGCCTCGTGTCCGGCCTGCCACACTGAGGTGCTCTGCCCGGCACTCTTGGCGTGGCGCAGGGGGCGAAGACGGGGATCCTCGGCTGCCCGCGCCTCGAGCTGCGCCCAGGTGTCATCCCGGGAGGCGTCGTCCACGACCAGCACCTCGTGTTCGATGGCGGCCAGCGCAGCGCCAATCTCGTCCAGGAGACCGGGGAGGTTGCCCGCTTCGTCACGGGCGGGAATGATCACGGATACCAGGGGGGAGGTCACAGCGGTTCCTTCTCCTTCTAACAGTGCTTGCCGGGGCAGCATCTTGCCATCCCAGTCTTACCACAGGCTTATGGGAGCACACGGGCTCGCGAATCGCGCAAGCGGATCCTGATGGAAATAGTGTAATAGTAGCCCGTAGA
>NZ_JBDNGD010000235.1:0-5684 GCF_041689495.1 Halomonas sp.
GCGGCCAGGCGCGACCAGAAGGAAAAGAAGGCGTCATCCCGGTTGAGCACGGCGACTCCGTCGGCCGGCAAGCCGGCCAGGATCTCCGCCTTGGCCTGTGCGATCTGCCCCATGCCGCCGAACTCGCCGACATGGGCACCGGTCACATTGGTGATCACCACCACCCGGGGTTCGGCCAGCATACTGGTCCAGGCGATCTCACCGAGGTGGTTGGCCCCCAGCTCCACTACCGCCTGGCGATGTTGTGGCGCCAGCCCCAGCAGAGTCAAGGGAGCGCCGACTTCATTGTTGAGGTTGCCTCGGGTCGACAGGGTCGACCCACATCGGGAAAGCACGGCGGCCAGCATATCCTTGACCGTGGTCTTGCCGCTGTTACCGGTCACGGCCACCAGGGGGCCACCCCAGGCGCGGCGTCGCGCGCGACCCAGCAGTCCCAGCGCCAGCCGGGTATCCGCAACGACGAGCTGTGGCAGGGGATCATCCACTGCCCTCTCCACCAGCGCGGCCACGGCACCCGCTGCACGCGCCTGGCCGATAAAATCATGGGCATCGAAGCGCTCACCGCGCAGGGCAACGAAGAGGCTGCCCGATGGCAGATCCCGAGTATCCGTAACGATGGCGCTGATCCCCGGTCTATCGGCAGGCAGGGGAAGTCCCAGGGCGATGGCGACCTCGGCCAGGTTATTCAGGCCAACGACGTTCATCGGCCGTCCTCCTCGACACGCTTCGACAGGGCAAGCTCGGCCTCGACCCGATCCGAGAAGTCATGCCTGACCCCCTGGATGTCCTGGTAGGTCTCATGGCCCTTGCCGGCAATCAGCACCACATCCTCGGGTGCCGCCTCGGCCAGCACCCGGGCAATGACCTCGCCGCGTCCGGGCAGGTTCCAGGCCGCGGCCCTCGCCTCGGGAGACAGCCCCGCCAGGACCTGCTCGCGTATGACCGCGGGAGACTCGCTGCGTGGATTGTCGTCGGTAACCACCAGCACATCCGCATGGCATTGCGCAGCGGCTGCCATCAACGACCGCTTGCCAGGATCACGATCCCCGCCACAGCCGAACAGGCACCACAGCCGACCGCTACCCGGCAGATGGGCCCTGAGTGCTGCCAGCGCGCTGTCCAGGGCATCGGGGGTATGGGCATAGTCGATCACCACCGTGGGACAACCGGGACGCGACAGCCGCTCCATGCGGCCGGGCACCGGGGTGAGGTCGGCCGCCGCCTCGAAGAGGGCCTCCAGGGAATGCCCCAGGCCATGGAGGGTGGCAATGGCCAGCAGCACATTGTCCAGGTTGAAACGGCCCATCAGCGCGAGCTTGAGCACCCGCTCGCCCTCCGGAGTGCCGACCAGCGCCCGCTGGCCACCGGCATGGGGATGCCAGTCGACGACACGCAGGGTCACCGCCTCGTCCTGGCCCACCGCCAGTACGCGCACGCAGTGGTGCACCCCGGCCAGCATCAGTCGCGCCAGCGGATCGTCGCCGTTGACCACGGCGAGCTCGAGCTCATGGCGACGGAACAGCCGCGCCTTGGCGGCCGCATAGGCCGTCATGCTGCCATGGTAGTCCAGGTGATCGCGGCTCAGATTGGTGAACACCGCGGCCTGCACGCTGCAGCCGTCGAGACGCCCCTGCTCCAGGGCATGCGAGGAGACCTCCATAGCGACGCGCTGCACACCCTCGGCGGCCAGCTCGCCCAGCGCCACCTGCAGGGTCAGGGGGCCGGGCGTAGTCAGACTGCCAGCCGTCAGGGCGCGGGGACGCCCATGCCCCAGGGTGCCGACCAGCCCGGCATCCACCCCGAGGGCATGGCTAAGCTCGGCCAGGTAGTGAGTCACGGAGCTCTTGCCATTGGTGCCGGTGACCCCGATCAGCTCCATCTCCCGGGGTACGCCGAACAGGACCCGGCCCAGTTCGCCCTGGGCCTCGCGCAGTCCCGCCAGCCACAGCACCCGGTCACCGTCCGGCCCGGGCGTGCCGTCATAATGGGCCAGCACCAGCGATGCCCCGGCCGCCAGTGCCTGGGCGATGAAATCGCGCCCATCGACCTCCACCCCGGGCACCGCCACGAAGATGTCTCCCTCGACGACCCGACGGCTGTCGAGTACCAGGCGAATGGGGTCAGGCAGGGAGACGCCCTCCAAGGCAAGGCGGCAATCGGACCAGAGTCCAACCAGGCCCGCCTCGAGTCGCTCGGCACTCAGCTGCATCTCGTCCTATCTCCTGAACTTGCGATCATGATTCGGGGTCCTGGGCATCTGGCGGCACGTCCAGCAGACGCAGGGCGTTGCCGGCCACCCGCGAGAAGACCGGTGCCGCCACCGCCCCGCCGTAGTAGCTGTCGCCACGCGGGTGGTCGATCATGACCACGGTGACGATCCGGGGGTCCGAGACGGGGGCGATACCGACGAACAGGCCGCGGTAGGCCTTCTCCTGGTACCCGCCGGCACCGGTCTTGCGCACGGTTCCCGTCTTGCCGGCGACCCGGTAACCGGGAACCAGTGCCCGACGGGCGCCGGTTCCGGGCTGGACGACCTGGTCCATCATCCCCAGTATCCGCCGGGCCATGTCCGGGTCGATGACCGACTCGCCAGCCGGCGACTGGCCGAGCTTGAGCAGCGAGGGTGGCACGCGGCGACCCTCGTTGGCGATGGCGGTGTAGGCACTGGCCAGCTGCAGCGCCGAGACCGACAGGCCGTAACCGTAGGCAAGCGCCGCCCACTGGCTGCTCGACCAGCGTACCGGGGCCGGGATGCTGCCGGTGGCTTCGCCGGGGAAGCCGGTGCCAGGGCTCTGACCCAGTCCCAGGGCTCGATAGGTGGCCGGGATCACGGGATCCTCCAGGCGCAGGGCAAGCTTGGACATGCCGATATTCGAGGACTTCTCGAGGATACCTGTCAGGGTCAGCTTGCCGTAATTACTGATGTCCTTGATGGTGTAGCGGTCGATGACCATCCAGCCTGGGGAGGTGTCGACCACCGTATCCAGCGGCACGTCACCGGTCTCGAGCATGGCCGCCATCGCCAGTGGCTTCATGACCGAACCCGGCTCGAAGACATCGACGATGGCCTGGTTACGCAGTCCACGAGGATCGAGACCCGCGCGATTGTTGGGATTGTAGGAGGGCTGGTTGGCCATCGCCAGGACCTCGCCGGTGCGGGCGTCCATCATCACCACCACGCCGCCATCGGCCTTATGCTCCGACACGGCGGCACTGAGTTCCCGGTAGGCCATGTACTGGAGGCGCTGGTCGATGGACAGGGTGAGTTCGCCGCCGGGTCGCGCTTCGCGCAACAGCTCGAGGTCGCGAACCAGCCGTCCGCGCCGGTCCTTGAGCACTCTACGCTGGCCGGGCTCACCGGCGAGATAGGGCTGGTAGGCGAGTTCCAGGCCCTCCTGGCCGGCATCATCGACGTTAGTCACCCCGATCAACTGGGCCGCGACCGCACCCGCCGGGTAGTAGCGCTTGTACTCATCCTGGGCATAGACACCGGGAATACGCAGACCCAGGACTCGTTGCGCCGCTTCAGGTGTCATCTGGCGACGCAGGTACATGAATTCACGCTCACTGAATCGCGCCAGTCGCGATTCGAGCGTATCGAGATCGATGCCCAGGGCCTGGGCGAGCATCAGCTGCTGGATACGGTCCTCGGGGAGATCCTGGGGATTCACCCAGAGGGTAACCACCGGGGTGGAAATGGCCAGGGGCTCGCCATGGCGGTCGGTAATCATCCCGCGATGGGCCGGAATGGTATCGGTGCGCAGGGTACGGGCATCGCCCTGGCCCTGCAGGAAGGTCCAGTCGACCACATGCAGGATGACGATGCGTCCGGCCAGGAGCCCCAGACCAACCACGACCAGCAGCAACATCAGTCTGTATCGCAGACCGCCCATGGGCGCCATGGGCGGGGGACGGCGTGGTGTCACGCCACTGCGAACCTCGGTACTCATGGGCGAATCACCTCGACCTCATCGACATCGGGCAACCGCATTTCCAGGCGTTCGACCGCCAGACGCTCGATACGCGCCGGGGATGACCAGGCACTCTCCTCGAGCAGCAGCTGTCCCCACTCGATCTGCAACTGGTTCTCTTCGCGCTCGAGCTGCTGCAACCGCGCATACTGATCACGGGTCAGGTGGCTGGCAGTGATGACGGCCAGGGCACTGACCAGGCAGACCACCACCAGGGAGACATTGGCCACCAACAGCAGGGTCGGCCTCATGGTCAGAGGCCAACCGGAAATGGATGGCAGGATGGATTCTTCCCGGGGCATGCCCCCTCCTCAGAAACGTTTGCGTGCCATGCGCATCACGGCGCTACGTGCACGGGGATTGTCCTGCACTTCGCCGGCAGACGCACGCTGTGCCTTGCCCAGCGACTCCAGACGACGCTGGATCTGATCATCGCGAATCGGCATTCCGCGAGGCAGGTCGGTATCGCCGCGCACATGATCACGGATGAAGCGTTTCACGCGACGATCCTCAAGGGAGTGGAAGCTGATCACCACCAGGTGGCCGCCGGGTGCGAGTGCCTCCAAGGCCGCCGTCAGGGCGGCATCGAGCTGCTCCAGCTCGCCGTTGACCTGGATACGCAGGGCCTGGAAGACCCGGGTCGCCGGGTGCTTGCCCTTCTCCCAGGCGGGATGGGCAACCTTGACCACCTCGGCGAGGTCCGCGGTGCGCTCGAAGGGCCGCTCGGCACGACGCGCCACCACCGCCCGGGCCAGGCGCCGCGCGAAGCGCTCCTCGCCGTAGGCCTTGAAGACGCGGGCGATCTCTACCTCGCCACTACGGGCGATGAAGTCGGCGGCACTCTGGCCTCGAGTCGGATCCATCCGCATGTCCAGGGGACCGTCACGCAGGAAGCTGAAACCACGCTCCGGATCATCGAGCTGCGGTGAAGAGACCCCGACGTCGAGCAGTATCCCGGCCAGGCGACCATGGAGGCGATGACGTTCAGCGATCTCATTGAGGCAGGCAAACTCGCCCTGCTCGATGGTGAAACGGGCATCGGTGATACTCGCGGCTTCGGCCACGGCCTGAGGGTCACGGTCAATGGCCAGCAGGCGTCCAGCGGGTGCCAGACGCTCGAGGATGGCACGGGAATGGCCACCCCGACCGAAGGTACCATCCAGGTAGGCGCCCCGCGGATCATGGACCAATGCCTCGACGGCACCCTCGAGGAGCACACTGGCATGACGAAAGCCGCTGGCGGTGGTTTCTGAAGCGGATGGCGTCATGGGTCTCTCGAACGACGGGCCGGGAAAACGGAGGCGACAACGGGGTCGCGAGGCGGGAGTCGGCCGATAAGCCGGGTTCTGTCGAGAACAGTCATTCATCTAGGAGCCGCGTCACCACGGCTCTCGAGCAACCTACCCGAACCCGACGCGGGCCACGCCTTAGGGTTCCTATTTGGTCTTGCTCCGAGTGGGGTTTACCTTGCCACGCACTGTTACCAGGCGCGCGGTGCGCTCTTACCGCACCCTTTCACCCTTGCCGGCCTCCCTATGGAGACGTAGGCGGTCTACTCTCTGCTGCACTTTCCGTCGGCTCGCGCCGCCCAGGCGTTACCTGGCACTCTGCCCTGTGGAGCCCGGACTTTCCTCCCCCCCGCACCTATTGCTGTGCCCTCGAAACCTCTCTCTTGAACCTATTCCGTCTTGAACCTATCCCATCTTGAAACTA
>NZ_JBDNGD010000236.1:0-7098 GCF_041689495.1 Halomonas sp.
GCATGGTTCCCCCTAACGGGACTTGAACATACCGTCACCGACCTCGTCGATGTAACGCTGGGCCTTGCGAATCATCATCTGGTCGCAGGCCTCCCGGTCGGAGACCATGTCCGACCGATCGAAGCGAACCTCGAGCATCTCGGCTTCCTGTCCTTCACCAGCGTCCTGTCCTCCACCGCCGACCGGCTTGCGGATCCAACCACTGACCCGCAGCTGGCCACCCTGGTCCTCGGGCTCGGAAACGATCAGGTAACCCTTGTACTCGACGGATGCCGATGCCGAGCTCCGGGCGGGCGTCTCTTTCCCCGAACCCAGCAGGCCGGACAGCAGTTTCTTGAACATGGAACCTCCTGGAAGGCATCAATCCTGGCGACGACCCTTGCCGGCGGCGATGCGCAGGCGCAGGGCATTGAGCTTGATAAAACCCTCGGCATCCTTCTGGTCGTAGGCACCGGCATCGTCCTCGAAGGTGGCGATGGATTCATCGAAGAGCGACTGCTCGGACTTGCGACCCACGGGAATGGCATTGCCCTTGTAGAGCTTCATGCGCACCACCCCGGAGACGTTGTGCTGGGTCTCGTCGATGGCCGCCTGCAGCATGCGCCGCTCCGGGCTCCACCAGTAGCCGTTGTAGATCACTTCGGCATATTTCGGCATCAGCGAATCCTTGAGATGCGCTTCTTCGCGATCCAGGGTGATCGATTCGATGGCGCGGTGGGCACGCAGCATGATCGAACCGCCCGGCGTCTCGTAGCAGCCACGGGACTTCATGCCCACATAGCGGTTCTCGACGATGTCGAGGCGACCGATGCCATTGCCACCGCCCAGGGTGTTGAGCCGCTCGAGCACCTCATGGGGACGCATCGGAGTGCCGTCGATGGCCACGATATCGCCACGCTCGTAGGTCAGTTCCACGTAGGTAGGGGTATCCGGCGCCGCTTCCGGCGAGACACTCCAGCGCCACATGTCCTCCTCGGCCTCGACCCAGGGATCCTCAAGGATGCCGCCCTCGTAGGAGATGTGCAGCAGGTTGGCATCCATGGAATACGGCGACTTCTTCTTGCTCTTGGAGAAGTCCACCGGGATCTCGTGCTGCTCGCAATAGGCCATGAGCTTCTCGCGGGACGTCAGGTCCCACTCGCGCCAGGGGGCGATGACCTTGACGCCCGGCTTGAGCGCATAGGCGCCCATCTCGAAGCGTACCTGGTCGTTGCCCTTGCCGGTGGCACCGTGGGAGATGGCATCGGCGCCGGTCTGGTTGGCGATCTCGATCAGTCGGCGGGCGATCAGCGGCCTGGCGATGGAGGTACCCAGCAGGTACTCCCCCTCGTATAATGTATTGGCCCGGAACATCGGGTAGACGTAGTCACGCACGAACTCCTCGCGGAGATCCTCGATGTAGATCTCCTTGACCCCCAGGGCCTCTGCCTTGGCACGGGCCGGCGCGACCTCTTCGCCCTGACCGATATCCGCAGTGAAGGTCACGACCTCGCAGTCATAGGTTTCCTGCAACCATCTGACGATCACGGACGTATCCAGGCCGCCGGAATAGGCGAGGACGACCTTCTTGACATCGGACATTCGGGAGCTCCTTGTTTTTTCAATGGATTCCGGGCTACGGCAAACCGCCCGATGGACACGATTATAGCGCGCCAGGCGGAAGGCGAATACCGCCGGCAGGACGCCCCGCCACCAAACTGCTAGACTTTCGCGGATTCGAACCCGCCGCGGCCTGCGGCGGGCTTTCCCAAGCCTGTTCAAGGACAAGGAGAGGTGCATGAGCGAGGCGATCGCCCGCGGACTCCTGGCGAAGCGATTCCGCAGCTTTCTGCCGGTGGTGGTGGATCTGGAAACAGGGGGATTCAACCCGGAGCGCGATGCCATCCTCGAAATCGCCGCGGTGACCCTGACCATGGACCCGCTCGGCAATCTGATGCGCGACGCGACCTATGCCTTTCACATCCATCCCTTCGAGGGGGCCAATGTGGAGCAATCCGCGCTGGATTTCACCGGCATCCGACTCGATGACCCGCTCCGTTGGCAGGTCGCGATCTCGGAGTCCGAGGCCCTCGGCGAGATATTCCGGCCGGTACGCAAGGCGATCAAGGCTCACGGCTGCACCCGGGCCGTCCTCGTCGGCCATAACGCGGCCTTCGATCACGGCTTCCTCAACACTGCCGTGACCAGGGCCGGCATCAAGCGCAATCCCTTCCACCCCTTCTCCAGTTTCGACACCGCTTCTCTCGGCGGCCTGATCTATGGGCAGACGGTACTGGCTCGAGCCTGCCGCGCAGCGGGCATCGAGTTCGACAACCAAGCCGCGCACTCGGCTCGCTACGACACCGAACGCACCGCAGACCTCTTCTGCGCCATGGTCAATCGCTACAAGGAACTCGGCGGCTGGGACTTGGCCCAGAAGGAACAGGGGCTGGAAGAGACGTAGCGCCGAGCTCATAGGCCGGATAAGCCGAAGGCGCATCCGGCGAACGTGCTTGCCACCAACGCCCGGTGCGCTATCGCTTACCGTGCCTACGGCGACTGGGCACTTTCAGCTAGGCGTTGCCGTCTTCCTTGCTCTCGGCACGGACGGCAGCCTCCTTGACCAGGGTCTCGAGCTCCCCGTTCTGGTGCATCTCGACGACGATATCGCAACCACCGACCAGTTCACCCTCGACCCAGAGCTGGGGGAAGGTGGGCCAGTTGCCGACCTTGGGCAGCTCGGCACGGATATCCGGGTTGTCCAGCACATTGACGAAGGCAAAACGCGCACCACATGCCATTAGCGCCTGGACGGTCTGGGCGGAGAAACCGCACTGGGGCAGCTGGGGGGTGCCCTTCATGTAGATCAGGATGGGATTCTCGCTGATCTGACTCTGGATGTTCTCGACGGTCGTGCTCATGGGGAGTCTCCCTTTCGGTTCCCGTTGAGACCAGAGGTCAGGAGCAAATACCCGAGTGCTCCGGTCGGCTTTGTTGAGGCTGCCCATTGTACGGATGCCGGGCGCGTTGCGCATCCCCCCGGGGCTGGCTAGGATGGTCGTTTTTTCCGTGGAGCGATATCATGGCCACCCGCCACTTCCTGACCCTGCTGGACTTCAGTCCCGACGAGCTGCATTACCTGATCCAGCGCGCCATCGCCATCAAGAACAGGATGCGGACCCAGGGCCCCAGTTACACGCCCCTGGCCAACAGGACCCTGGCGATGATCTTCGAGAAGTCCTCGACCCGCACCCGGGTCTCCTTCGAGACGGCCATGGCGCAGTTCGGCGGCCACGCGCTCTTCCTGTCGCCTCGCGATACCCAGCTTGGCCGGGGTGAACCCATCGAGGACACCGCCAGGGTACTCTCGGAGATGGTGGATGCCGTGATGATCCGCACCTTCTCCCACGCCGGACTCGAGACCTATGCCACCGCCAGCCTTGTGCCGGTGATCAATGCCCTGACCGACGACTATCACCCCTGCCAGTTGCTCGCCGATGTCATGACCTGGACGGAGCTGAAGGGCAGCATCAAGGGTCGCACCGCCGTATGGATCGGCGACGGCAACAACATGTGTCACTCCTGGATCAATGCCGCCCGACAGTTCGACTTCCGGCTGCGCATCTGCTGCCCGAAGGGCTACGAGCCGCGCCGCGACATCCTGGAAGCGGCCGGCGACCGCGTGACCCTGTTCCACGACCCCGGCCAGGCAGTGATCGATGCCGACCTGGTGACCACCGACGTCTGGGCTTCCATGGGCCAGGAGGAAGAAAAGGCCAAACGTGAGGCCGATTTCGCGGGCTTCCAGGTCACCGAGTCGATGCTCGACACGGCAAGGCCCGACGTCCTCTTCCTGCACTGCCTGCCGGCCCACCGCGGCGAGGAAATCAGTGAGACCCTGCTGGATGACCCTCGCGCCGTGGTCTGGCAGGAAGCGGGCAATCGCCTGCATGCACAGAAGGCCCTGATCGAATTCCTGTTACTCGGACATGTCGAGACCTGAGACATCATCAGGCAATGTCTGACATTAGACCTTGGTCGTAGTAAGGCCGACTGTTATAATGCGCTGCAGCAAACTCGCGATACGAGGAACTGCGGACATGATACGCGAACCCTCCACAACGACCGGACTACAACGTAGCCTGAGGCAATGCCTGACCACCATGGCGGCCCTCCTCTATCAACACGGGCATGCACTGGAAGCCATTTCGGTCCCTCACAAGGGTCTCGACAGGGGAGTGATCAACGCCTTGAACGAAAGCTCGCCAGAATGGCAACTCTGCCAGCGAGTCCTCGAGAGAAGCGACGCCGCCATCTTCAATGATCAGGACTGTCTGGTACTGACGTCACTGGGGCGTGGCCTGCTGTTCGACATGTTCGGCGAAGGCGCCGCCGACTACGCCTGAGACGGCTGAGTCTGGTATCGTTGCCGGATCGATCACCGGGAACGGGAGGCGAGCTTCCACCATGTCCCAGACGGCACCCGAACTCCTTCCCGACACCATGGCGGCCATGCTGCTGACCGGGCATGGTGGCCTCGACAGGCTGGTCTACCGAGAAGACGTCCCGACACCTCGACCCGGTCCCGGCGAGGTCCTCGTCCGGGTCACGGCGACGGCGAAGAACAATACCGATCGCAAGGCCCGCGAGGGGCTCTACCCGACCAAGGACAAGGGCGAGGTCACTTCCTTCGCCATGGGCGGCTCACCGACCCTGACCTTCCCGCGCATCCAGGGGGCCGATGTGGCCGGTCGCGTTGTCGCCGTGGGCGAGGGGGTTCCGGCCTCTCGCATTGGCGAACGCGGCCTGCTGGACTTCAACCTCTATCCCGATGATCGCCGCGACCTCAACCTGGTGCCGGACTACTACGGCCATGGCGCCGACGGCGGATTCGCCGAGTACATCGCCGTGCCTGCGGACCAGTTCCACCACGTGCCGAACCCGCGGCTCGCCGATGCCGAGCTCGCCGCCATGGGCATGTGCTCCTACCAGACCGCCTATCACATGATAACCTCGGCCCGCGTCGCATCCGGCGAGCGGGTCCTCGTCACCGGTGCCAGCGGTGGCGTGGGCACGGCGCTGATACAGCTGTGCCGGATCGTCGGCGCCATCCCCTACGCCGTGAGCCAGCCGGACAAGGCCGACGCCCTGCTGGCACTGGGCGCCGAGGCGGTCATCGACCGCGGCGACCTGCCGACCTTCGTCGACCGGGTGCTCGAGGCCACCACAGGCGCCCCCATCGATGCGGTGATGGACCTGGTAGGCGGCGAGATGACCGACCGCTTCATCGACACCATGATCGTCGACATGGCCAGGCGCGCGAGCTACCCCCGTCTCTCCATCGCCGGGGCCAGCGGAGGGAACCTCAGCGAGATCATGTGGACGCGCATCTACCTCTATCAGGTGCAGATCTTCGGCGTCTCCCATGGCACCCGCGAGGAGGCCGAGCAGCTGGTGGAGTGGATACGCTCAGGCCAGCTCAGGCCGGTACTGCATGCCGCCTTCCGCCTCTCCGAACTGCGCGATGCCGAACGCTACTTCGTCAATCGCGGCAGCAACTATCTGGGGAAGATCGTGATCGTCCCCGACGCCGAATGGTCCGAGCATGGCGCCCCCTTTGCCCTGACACCCCGCGCCTGACCGTTGTCCCCGAGGAAATTCAATGAGTCAAAACGCCCAGCGCGATGCGCCCCTCATCCGGCTGATCGACACCCATGCCGGTGGCGATGTCAGTCGCATCGTCATCGGGGGGATCACCCCCCTACCCGGCAGCACCGTGCGTCAACAGATGGAATACCTGCGCGACGATGCCGACGGCCTGCGACAATTGCTGCTGTTCGAACCCCACGGCATTCCCGAGATGTCGGTGGACCTGATCGTCCCCGCCACCGATCCTGCGGCCGCGGCGGGCTACATCATCATGGAGGTGATGGGCTACCCGATCTACTCCGGCTCCAACACCATCTGCACCGCCACGGCGGTGCTGGAGACCGGCATCGTGCCCAAGCGCGAAGGCATCCAGCATTTCACCCTGGAGGCCCCGGCGGGTCTTGTGAAGATCGAGGCCAAGGTCGAGAACGGCGTGGTGGAGTCGATCACCTGTGAAGGGCTACCCAGCTATATCGACACCTACCGCGCCAGCATCCATGTGCCCGGCCTGGGCGACGTGACCTACAGCGTCGCCTACAGCGGCGGCTTCTACGCCCTGGTGGACGCCACCGAACTGGGCTTCTCCCTGGTGCGCGAGGAGGAGCGGGCACTGGCCGAGTGCGCCCACAAGATCGTCGAGGCGATACAGGCCGAGCGCGACTTTTCCCATTACACCCTGGGCGACGTCGGTCCCCTGCCCTTCATGCACTTCATGGGGCCGGTGGAGCAGGTCGCCGACGACTTCTACCGCTCGCGCTCCACCACCTATGTGCACCCCGGCGTGATCTGCCGCAGCACCACCGGGACCGGCACCTCGGCACGGCTGGCACTGATGCATCATGAGGGTCGCCTCAAGCCCGGTGACAAGCTGGAAACCGTCTCGCTTCGCGAGACCGGGTTTATCGGCGAGTTCACCGGCACGCAACAGCAGGGATCGCATCGGGTGATAGAAAACACCATTACCGGCAAGGCCTATGTGCTGGCCCACAGCGACATCGTGGTCAATTGCGATGATCCCATGGTCGAATGCAGTGGGCTGCATCACATCCTGGCAGGGAACGAAAAAGCCGCCTGACCCATGAGGCCAAGCGGCTGATTCTTTATAACTTTTTGGTGGAGCCTAGCGGGATCGAACCGCTGACCTCAACACTGCCAGTGTTGCGCTCTCCCAGCTGAGCTAAGGCCCCACGCTGCCCCGCTTCAACGAGACGGTGCGGATTCTACCCAGCGGGTTCTCAGCCGTCAACTCCTCAACTCCGGATCAGCCTTCCATCATCCCGGGCCTCGAACCATCGCCACCCTGACTTCCACTCGAGACAATTCCACTTAGGCAGCGTTAACAAATAAGTTGTGCAATATTTTGTAATCGGATATTCTCTGACGCATGGTAACTAATTTACACATTGGTCAACGCTGGGAAGTAATGCGCGATGCGCTTGACGAGCGCCAGCGAAGGTTGTTGGTCGCGGC
>NZ_JBDNGD010000237.1:0-2660 GCF_041689495.1 Halomonas sp.
AGTTTCCTCAACTGAATGGTGATCTGGGCCTGGCTGGCCTCCGGGTCGTGGGTGGCGATGTCCCCCTCGAGGTCCGCGACGGTGAGCTGAATGTGTCACTCGCCGGCGACCGGGGGGATATCCGCGGGTTCCTCGAGGCCGAGGAAGGGCGTTTGCTGATCCGCGGCGATGCCGCCTGGCCGGCCCCTGATGACTGGCGTATCGCCATCGAAATGGATGCCCTTGAGCGCCCCTTGGGGATCGATCTGCCGGCATTCGGCCGCCTGCGCGTGGCTCCGGATCTGGATATCCGCGTTTCGCCGACAAGGCTGGAGGTGCGAGGAGATGTCCAGGTGCCCTGGGCCCGTCTCGAGATCGGCGAAATGCCCGCTTCTGCCGTGTCACCCAGTCCCGACGAGATCATCATCACTCGGCGTGACGACGAGCGTGCCCAGCGAGAGGCCGAGCGTACGGCGCAACGCGCGACACAGGCTGGCGAGGAGGGTGCGGATGCCACGGCCGCCCAGGCCCTTTCCGCGGCGGGCATGGCGGTGGATGTACAGATCGATCTCCGACTCGGCCCTGACATGCAACTGACCGCCTACGGACTCGAAGCCGGGCTGTCCGGAACACTTGAGGTCCGCCAGCGTAATGGGCCTGTCCAGTTGTTCGGCGACGTCAATCTGATGGATGGTCGATTCCGGGCCTTCGGCCAGGACTTGCTGATTCGCGAGGGTCAACTCCTGTTCAGCGGCCCCCCCGGCCAGCCCCTCCTCAACTTCGAGGCCATCCGCAATCCTGACGTGACCCAGGATGATGTCATTGCCGGCCTGCGAGTCAGCGGAACCGCGGCTGATCCCCAACTGCGCGTCTTCTCGGAGCCGGCCATGGAAGAAGCGCGTGCCCTTTCCTACCTGCTGCGGGGGCGTCCTCCCGAGGATGGTGATTCCGACGGCGCCCTGACTTCGGCTCTGCTTGGCATGACGCTGGGGCGGACCGGTGGCGCGGTCGGGGCCATCGGCGAGGCCTTCGGCATCGATGACCTGACCGTTGAAAAGGCCGGGGCAGGAGAGGAAAGCCAGGTGCAGGTCAGCGGCCAGCTGACCGAGGACCTGCGGGTCAGTTACGGGGTGGGCGTCTTCTCGCCGATCGCCGAGTTGACCCTTCGCTACACCCTCTGGCGGAACCTCTACCTGGAAGCGGTGTCCGGTGCTTCACAAGCCGTGGATCTGGTCTATACCTTCAGCAGCCTACCGGGAAATCCAGATATCCGATGAAGGCGTTCAACCCGCTCAGGAGACGAAGATGACACTGTTTTCCGTTGCCCCACCCAAGGGGCGAGATAGCCCGCTATCGATCAGCGGCGTACATGCCGTCAACGGCGAGTCGATGCTGCCCCCCTATTCCGAGGGCCTGGCCGAGATCGTTCTTGGGATGGGCTGTTTCTGGGGGGCGGAGCGATTGTTCTGGGAAATGCCCGGTATCCAGGTCACGGCCGTGGGTTATGCGGGGGGCACGACTCCGAACCCCACTTACGAGGAGACCTGCACCGGACGCACCGGTCATGCCGAGGTGGTCCGTGTCGTCCATGATCCAGCGGTCGTCGATCTCGACACCCTGCTTCAGGCCTTCTGGGAGGCCCATGATCCTACCCAGAGCAATCGTCAGGGCAATGACATCGGTCCCCAATACCGCTCGGCCATCTTCACCACTGACGAGGCGCAGCGCGAGCGAGCCTTGCGTAGCCGTGAGCGCTATCAGGGCGCCTTGAGGCAAGCCGGCGGGGGCACCATCACCACCGAGATAGCCGCCCTGGACACCTTCTACTTCGCCGAGGAATACCACCAGCAGTGCCTGCACAAGAACCCCGGTGGCTATTGCAACCTCCGGGGTACCGGTATCCGCTGTCCGGTCGACTGATCCCTAGGTGGGGGTGATGCGGTCGATGCGATAGAGGGTTTCCACCTGGTCCAGGCCCGTGATCGTGCAGTCCAGATCCTTGATCAGACCATCCTCGAGCCCATAGACCCAGCCATGGACGGCCAGTGGCTGGTCACGCTGCCAGGCCCGCTGGACGATCTTGGTGCGACAGAGGTTGTTCACCTGGGCCTGAACATTCAGTTCGCACATCCGGTTGACCTGTTCCTCCAGGGGGAGGGTTTCAAGGTCCCGGCGATGGCGGCTGTAGAGCTCACGCACCGAGTGCAGCCAGAAGTCCACCATGCCACATTCACCGCCGACCACGGCGGCGCGAACCCCGCCACAGCCATAGTGTCCCACGACCATGATATGGCGAACCTTCAGCACATCCACGGCGAACTGCACCACCGAGAGGGCGTTCATGTCGTTGTGGTGAAGCAGGTTGGCCACATTGCGATGGACGAAGACTTCGCCGGGGGGCAGGGCGATGATCTGGTTGGCGGGCACACGACTGTCCGAACAGCCGATCCAGAGGTAGTCGGGATTCTGCTGCTCGGAGAGGCGCGAAAAGTAGTCGGGGTCTTCCTTGCGCATCTGTGCCGACCAGGCGCGATTGTTCTTGAGCAGTTCCTTGACGTGGTTCTTGGGCATCGGGCATTCCCTTTCAATGGACGGGATCTGGATGGGAAGCATTACCGCGTTCTTTTACTCCCGCTATCCCGATCAGGTCAATCGCGCAAGCCTCCCGGCAGGACGCCTGG
>NZ_JBDNGD010000238.1:0-7340 GCF_041689495.1 Halomonas sp.
CGCTGGCCCTCGAACAGACCCTGACGGCGCGCTATCCGGGGCTTTGCCAGGGGCTGGAGCGTGCCGGGGTGCGACTGGCCCGCCGGCCGCTGCGGACAGGGCTCCGGGAACCCGAACTCAAGCGCGGCGAGGAGGCGCTCTGGCTGTCGTTCATGCTGCCGCGGGGCGCCTTTGCCACCGCGGTACTCAGAGAATTGATCACGCACCCGGGGCTTTGAGATTGGATTCAGAAACCCGGGGGCAAGCGAGGAATCACGATGCGACGATTGTTGCTGTCCAACGACGACGGGGTGCATGCACCGGGGCTCAGAGTGCTGCATGACGCCCTGCTGGCCCATGCCAGGCTGCGCGTGGTGGCACCGGATCGCGACAAGAGCGGGGCCAGCAACTCGCTCACGCTGAGCCGGCCGCTGGCGCTCACCGCCCTGGACAACGGCTTCTACAGTATCGACGGCACCCCGGCGGACTGCGTTTACCTGGGGGTCAACAGTATCTGGGACGAGAAGCCCGACCTGGTGATCTCCGGCATCAACCACGGCGGCAACCTGGGCGATGACGTCCTCTACTCGGGCACCGTGGCTGCGGCCATGGAGGGACGCAACCTGGGCATGGCGGCCATCGCCATGTCGCTGGTCGGCTCGCGCTATTTCGAGACCGCCGGGCGAGTGGCGGCAAGCCTGGTGGGGGCCGCGGACCAGCTTTCCCTGCCGCCGCGCAGCCTGCTCAACGTCAATGTGCCGGACCTGCCCTGGGACGAGATCCGCGGCTTCCGGGTCACCCGCATGGGGTATCGAGGGCCGGCCACCCGCCCCCTGGAAGTGCGCGACCCCCGTGGCCGCTTGCGCTACTGGATCGCCGCGGCGGGCGAGAACGCCGATGATGGCCCGGATACCGACTTCGCCGCCGTGGAGGCGGGCTTCGTTTCCATCACCCCGCTGCAGACCGACCTGACCCGGCATGCGGCACTGGACGACGTACAGGGCTGGCTGGATGCATTCACCTGATCTTCTGCCCGAGCGGTTGCTCGGTATCGGCATGACCTCCCAGCGCACCCGGGATCGCATGGTCGCTCGCCTGGCCGACCAGGGCATCGGTGATCCCCGGGTGCTGGAGGTGATGGCCCGCGAGCCTCGCCACCTCTTCCTCGACGAGGCCCTTTCCCACCGGGCCTACGAGGATGCCTCCCTGCCCATCGGCCATGGCCAGACGCTCTCTCAGCCCTGGATCGTGGCCCGCATGACCGAGCTGGTGATTCAGGAGGCGCCGACCCGGGTGCTGGAGGTCGGCACCGGTTCCGGCTACCAGACCCTGGTGCTGTCCCGGCTGGTGCCGGAACTCTGCTCGGTGGAGAGGATCAATGCCCTGCATCGTCAGGCCGCCCAGCGACTGCGGCTGCTGCGTGCCCGCAATATCAAGCTGCGTCTGTCCGACGGGGGCCATGGCTGGGAGGAGGCGGCCCCCTTCGATGTCATCCTGCTCACCGCCTGTGCCGGCACCCTGCCCAAGGGTCTGCTTGGCCAGCTGGCGGAGGAGGGTGTGCTGATCACGCCGCTGGCCGATGCCAGGGGGAATCAGTGGCTGACCCGGGTCCGCCGTCGGGAAGGAGCCTTCGAACAACAGCGACTGGAACCGGTCCATTTCGTGCCGTTGCTGGAAGGCGTCATCCGTTGAAAGACGTCAATTGTCGTAAAGGAGTCAGCCGTTGAAGCCTTGGCTCGGTATCTTTCTCAGGGGCGCCGGCATGGGGGCCGCCGATGCGGTGCCCGGGGTGTCCGGCGGTACCATTGCCTTCGTCACCGGCATCTACGAGGAATTGATCCACACCATCAAGCAGTTCGGTCCCGGTGCCTACGTTGCCTGGCGGCGCGGGGGCTGGCGCATGCTGGCGGTGCATCTCAACCTGGCCTTCCTGCTGCCCCTGCTGGCCGGTATCGCCATCAGCCTGATCAGCGTGGCCCACCTGGTCGTCTGGCTGCTGGACGATCATCTCCTGCTGCTCAACGGCTTCTTCATGGGTCTGGTGGCCGCCTCGGCCATGGTGGTGGGTCGCCACCCCTCGGACTGGCGATGGTGGCACCTCCTGCCGCTGGCCGCGGGACTGCTGCTGGCCCATGGCTTGCCGTCGCTGATGCCGCTGATCACCCAGATCGGCAACCCGGCCCTGATACTGGTGGTGGGCGGGGCGATCGCCATCAGCGCCATGCTGCTTCCCGGGGTCTCGGGCAGCTTCCTGCTGTTGACCATGGGGCTCTATGGCACCGTGATGCAGGGCATTCGCAGCTTCGATATCGGACTGATCGGATTCTTCGGACTGGGTTGCCTGATCGGTCTATTCGTCTTCTCGCGGTTGCTTTCCTGGCTGCTGCATCATCATCATACGGCGACCCTGCAGTTGCTGCTGGGCTTCATCGTTGGTTCCCTGCCGGTACTCTGGCCCTGGCAGGTAATGTTAAGCTACCAACTTGGTCCCGAGGGACAGCAGATTCCCCTCGACTATCGCTATTTCACCCCGGACGGTTTCACTCAGTGGACTGGCGAGGCGGCCCACCTTCCGGCGGTAGTCGCGCTGATGCTGGTGGGGGCGGTGCTGGTACTCGGGTTGGGACGTCTGGGTCACGCTTCGGCGGCCCGGTCCCGCCCTTCGAATGCGTCACACAGGGAGGAAGGCTCCGATGCGTAAGTTATGGTTGATCTCCGGCCTGGCCCTTGCCATGGCCGGCTGTGCCGCCCAGGAAGGCCAGGCGCCCCAGGTCCGCGATCTGTCCACGAGCCGTGAGGCCGTGACCGCGGGGACCTACCGGGTGGAATCCGGCGATACCCTCTATGGAATCGCCTGGCGTCACGACATGGATCACCGGGACCTCGCCCGGCTCAACGAGATCGCGCCTCCCTACCAGATTCAGCCCGGGCAGGAACTGAGACTTTCCGCCGGTGGCGAGGCGTCGGGGAACGGCCGGTCCGTGCCATGGGCTGATGACAGTGCCGATGACAGTGCCGATGACAGCGGTGATGACAGCGGTGATGACAGCGGTGTGGTCACTACCGGCCTGGCCGACGGGCAGAGCACGGGCGGCGAGCAGGACGGTGATCTCAACTGGCTGCTGCCCGACGAGACCGCCATCGAGCGCAACCGGCGGCTCGGCGTGCGGTCTGGTGACCAGGCCGCGGGCGCTGCCGAGGGCTCCAGTGGCGAGACCATGGTCGGGGCCGCCGCCGCCAGTGGCTCGGGCGAGGGTCCCGGGCCGATCTACGACTACGACAGCCCCCGGGCCGATGGCACGCTCAGCGAACGTGACCTGGCCGAGCGGCGTGCCATTGAGGCGCAGCAGCAGGAAGCGGACGAGACGGACGTGACTCGGCAGGCAGCCTTGCGCGAGCAGGTCCTTGTCGACGCTGCGGCCGAGGCCGCTACCCAAGCCTCGACAGAAGCCGCGACCGAGACCGCCCGAGAGGACGTCACGCCCGATCCCGGCACCTCGGTGGCGGGGGCCAGTGAGCCGCGCGAACCCAGCGGACGCCGCTATACGCCGGTCGAGGAGGTGCCCTGGCAGTGGCCCGTGGATGGTGAGGTCATCGGCGCATACGGGGAGGGTGAGAGCACCACCGCCGGCATTGATCTCGCCGGTCAAAAGGGGCAACCTGTCAGGGCAGCTGGGCCGGGGATCGTGGTCTACGCGGGCAGCGGCGTCAGGGGCTATGGCAACCTGGTCCTGCTCAAGCACAATGACCAGTTCCTGAGTGCCTACGCCCACAACGACAGCCTGCGTGTCCGCGAGAATGACGTGGTCGAGGCCGGCGAAGTTATCGCCACCATGGGTGACAGCGATGCCGAGGAGGTCAGGTTGCATTTCGAGGTACGCAAGGACGGCCAGCCTCAGGACCCTCTGGAGTTCCTGCCGCCACGCTGAGCCCTTCACGTGACTGATACCGTCTTGTCACCCTTGATGCCACACAATAATAATCACGAGCGCCGACTCACCCGTTTTCCGGGTATCGCGGCGTCTGGACGCAACCACGGGGTAGCCATCGATGAGCATACTTGAACGGGACCTTCAGGATGTGAATCTCGACTCGACCGACGACTCGGATGACGAGGTCGTCAAGGAAGTCGGCGGGGATGAAATCGATGGTGTGGAGGTGCTCGAGAAGGACGCCGATGCCTTCGAGAAGGCGCTGAGTCGCGAGGATCGCCACCACCACAGCCTCGACGCCACCCAGATCTATCTCAACGAGATCGGCTTCTCCCCGCTGCTGACGCCCGAGGAGGAGGTCTTCTACGGCCGCCTGGTGCAGCAGGGCGAACCCCTGGGTCGCTCGCGGATGATCGAGTCGAACCTGCGGCTGGTGGTCAAGATCGCCCGGCGCTACCTCAACCGTGGGCTGTCGCTCCTCGATTTGATCGAGGAAGGCAACCTGGGCCTGATCCGCGCCGTGGAGAAGTTCGATCCCGAAAGGGGTTTCCGCTTCTCCACCTACGCCACCTGGTGGATCCGCCAGACCATCGAGCGGGGCTTGATGAACCAGACCCGCACGATTCGCCTGCCGATCCATGTGGTCAAGGAACTCAACATCTACCTACGCGCCGCCCGAGAGCTGACCCAGCGGCTCGACCATGAGGCCACCGCCGAGGAGATTGCCGAGCATCTCGACAGGCCCGTGGAGAACGTCAAGAAGATGATGAGGCTCAATGAGCGGGTGTCTTCCGTGGACTATCCCATGGGCGGTGAAAGTGACAAGCCGCTGATCGAGACCCTGGCCGACGACAACGACCATGGACCCGAGTCCTGCCTGGTCAATGGCGACGTCAAGCGTCACGTCGACGATTGGCTCGCCGAATTGCCCCAGAAGCAGATGGAAGTCGTGGTGCGCCGCTTCGGCCTGCGCGGCCACGAGGCCGCCACCCTGAAGCAGGTCGGCGAGGAAATCGGCCTGACCCGCGAGCGGGTTCGCCAGATCCAGGTCGAGGCGCTCAAGAAGCTGCGTCGTCTGCTCGACAAGCGGGGCCTGTCACTGGACGCCATTTTCGAATGAGGAACCGCCCGGCATGGCTCGGCCGCTGATCGCCGATATCGACCTCAAGGCCCTGCGTGACAACTACCGGCTCGCCCGTGACCTGGCCCCGCAAAGCCGAGCCATGGCCGTGCTCAAGGCCGATGCCTATGGTCATGGCCTGGTGCCCTGTGCCCAGGCGCTGAAAGACCTGGCCCCGGCCTTGGCCGTGGCCTGCCTGGAAGAGGCCGAACAACTTCGCCAGGCGGGCATCACCACCCCCATCCTGCTGCTCGAGGGCATCTTCGAGGCCGAGGAGCTCGCCGCGGTAGACGCCCTGGGCCTGTGGCTGGTCGTCCACAGCGACTGGCAGCTCGAGGCCCTGCTGGCGCGTCGCCCGACCCGCCCCATTCCGACCTTTCTCAAGGTGGATTCCGGCATGCACCGGCTGGGGTTTCCCCCGGAGCGGGCCGAGGCAGTCTGGAAGCGCCTGAAAGAGGCCCCGGATCACGCCTGTGACCTGCACCTGATGAGCCACTTCGCCTCGGCGGATGCCCGGGAAGACGGCTATTTCCGCCGGCAACTCGCCGTGCTCGAATCCCTGGCGAGGCACCTGGGGGCACCGACCTGCCTGGCCAATTCCCCGGCCACCCTGGCCTGGCCCGAGGCCCATGGTGCCTGGAATCGTCCCGGCGTGATGCTCTACGGCGGCGACCCCATGGAAGCGGCCAATGCCGCCAGCCGCCGCCTGGCGCCGGTGATGACCCTGCGTTCGGCGATCATCGCCGTGCGCGACCTCGCCGCGGGTGAGCCGGTCGGCTATGCCGGGCGCTGGACGGCGCCACGCCCCTCGCGCATCGGCGTGGTAGCCTGCGGTTACGGCGACGGCTATGACCGTCATGCCCGGGACGGCACGCCGGTGCTGGTAAATGGCCGACGTTGTCCCATCGCCGGTCGGGTCTCCATGGACATGCTGACGGTGGATATCACCGACAGTCCCGACGCCGATATCGGTAGTGAGGTGGTGCTCTGGGGACGCGCCACGACGGGCGAGGTGCTCGAGGTGGACGAGGTGGCCCGGCACTGCGAGGCGATCAGCTATACCCTGCTGACCGGCATCCTGCCCCGGGTGCCGAGGCGCTATCATGGGGGGATTAGGAACACGAATGCCCAAGCGTGACTGGCCTGACAGCGTCGCCCATCCCCGCTACTGGCTTACCTGGCTGGCCATCGGTGCGATGCACCTCGGCGCCTGGTTTCCCTGGCGTCTCAAGCTGTGGGTGGGCAAGGTCATCGGCCTGGCCGCCTGGCGCTTCGCCGGGCGGCGCCGGCACATCACCGAGACCAACATCCGCTTATGCTTTCCCGAGCTTGACGATATCCAGCAGAGGCGTCTGGTACGCCAGACCTTTATCGCCAACGGTATCGGCATCCTCGAGACGGCCACGGCATGGTGCCGGGACCCCGAGCACCTGCGCCATCGAGTGACCTTCAAGGGCCAGGCGCACCGGACCCGCCTGCAGGCCGAGGGCAAGGGCGCGTTGATCCTGGGGATCCACTTCTCGACCCTGGATCTGGGTGCAGCGCTGCATGCGCTCTACTTCCGTGCCGACGCCGTCCAGCGTCCCCATGACAACCCGCTATTCGATCGTTTCATGAGCCGTGCTCGAGCGCCCTATTTCGATGCCATCCTCGACCGCCACGACCTGCGCGGCGTGGTCCGGCGGATCAAGGCCGGCCATGGCGTCTGGTACTCCCCGGACCAGGACTTCGGCCGCGATGCCAGCGTCTTCGCGCCCTTCTTCGGGGTCCAGACCGCCACCGTGAGAATGACGGCGCGCATCGCCCGCATGACCGGCGCCCCGGTGATTCCGCTGATCTTCCACCGTAACCCGGACGATCGCACCTACACCCTGGCGTACCTGCCCCCCCTGGAGGGGTTTCCCTCCGGCGATGACGTGGCCGACGCCAGCCAGGTGAATGCCGTCATCGAAGCCGCTATCCGCAAGCACCCCGAGCAATACCTCTGGCTCCATCGCCGCTTCAAGACACGCCCGAAAGGCGAGTCGAGGTTTTATTAGCGCCCTGTGCCCATCCGGAACGCGAGAGGTTGACCTTCGTGGGAGGCCGGCTCCGCCGGGCGAGGGGTTGATTGGGACGCGAGAGGTTGACCTTCGTGGGAGGCCGGCTCCGACGGGCGAGGGGTTGGTTGGGACCTCAGTGGCCAACTCAGCCACAACCTCGCGCGGTAAACCGCCCTCCCACGAAAAGCGCCACGGTGGCAATGCAGGGCTCGAGGCTTGCAGGTCTTGTGGGAGGCCGGCTCTGCCGGGCGAGGGGTTGGTTGGGAC
>NZ_JBDNGD010000239.1:0-9656 GCF_041689495.1 Halomonas sp.
GGCTTCCAGTCGCGTGATGGCTGTGCTGTATCGCCCACGCTCCAGGGCATCGCGTGACTCTTCATAGAGTTCGCGCTCGGAAACGCCGGCGAACTCGTCGGCCTCTTCCCGGGAATCGTTGCTGGCACAACCCGCCAGCCAGGCGGTCGCCAGCAACATCGCAGCAAGGCGAGTAGTGGGGTTAAAAACGCGCATCGTCATCCTCGTGTCAAACAAGCCGGTTCGACCATGATAGAATTGATTCAGATGTTGCTCACTATAAAGCACCGGGCGGCAAAACGCAGTCCTCTGACGCCATCCGTGCTGCCGGCCGCTGGTTGTGCTCTTCTGATACCCGCATACAGGCTCCTTTCCCGTCGATGCCACAGACCCTCGAAGCAATGCAAGGCGTTCCCGACGCCATGGCCGGATGGCGCCTGGACCAGGCGGCTGCCGATCTCTTCGCCGATTTCTCCCGCGAACGCCTCAAGACCTGGATCAAGGCCGGCGCCCTGACCGTGGATGGTCAAAGGGCCAAGCCGAAGGACAAGCTGCATGGTGGCGAGACCCTGGCACTGCGGGCGGTGATCGAGGATGACACCCGCTTCGAACCCGAAGACATCCCGCTCGCGGTGGTCTTCGAGGACGACGAGGTTCTGGTAGTCGACAAGCCAGCGGGATTGGTCGTTCATCCCGCGGCGGGCAATCCGGATGGTACCCTGCTCAATGCGCTCTTGCATCACTGTCCCGCCTTGGCCGGTGTGCCGCGAGCCGGTATCGTTCATCGGCTCGACAAGGACACTACCGGACTGATGGTGATTGCCAAGACCCTGGCGGCACAGGCGGCCTTGGTCGAGCAACTCCAGGCGCGAACGGTATCGCGTGAATATGACGCCATCGCGGTCGGTGTGATGACCGCTGGTGGCACTCTCGACGAACCCATCGGCCGTCATCCCCGGGATCGCAAGCGTCAGGCAGTGAATGCCTCGGGCAAGCCGGCAGTGACCCACTATCGGGTGGTGGAGCGCTTCCGCGCCCACACCCATGCCCGTTGTCGGCTCGAGACCGGGCGGACGCACCAGATCCGTGTCCATCTGGCTCACCTGCGTTATCCGCTGGTAGGCGACCCGGTCTACGGTGGACGGCTCAAGCTACCAAGAGGCGCCGGAGAGGATCTCAAGTGCCTGCTGCGAGAATTCCCCCGCCAGGCATTACATGCGCGTAAGCTGGGTTTCGTCCATCCGGCCAGCCGTGAGAAACGGGTCTTTCGTGTCCCGCTCCCGAATGACATGCTGGTACTGCTCGATCACCTGCGTGATGACCGTGAGACCATGCGATGAGCGATGCCCCGGACCTGCGCCCTACCCTGATCCTGCCCGACTGGCCGGCGCCGGTGACGGTGGGTGCCTTCGTGACCACTCGTGAGACGGGTCCCAGCCAGGGTGACTTCGCTGCCTTCAATCCCGCGGAACATGTCGGTGACAACACCGACCATGTGGCCCTGTGCCGGCGTCTGCTCCAGAAGGAATTGCATGACCGACCCTTGCTCTGGTTGAACCAGGTGCACGGAGCTCGCGTCCAGCATGGCCTGGAGGCATCCGCCGAGGCCGATGCTTCCGTGGCCTTCGACCAGCGCCATGCCTGTGTGGTCCTCACGGCGGATTGCCTGCCGATCTTCTTCTGTGATCGACGGGGAGAGCGGGTGGGGATCGCCCATGCCGGCTGGCGAGGCCTGGCCGGTGGCGTGCTGGAAGCCACGGTGGCGGCGATGGGTATCCCTCCGGAGGAGCTGCTGGTCTGGTTCGGGCCGGCAATCTCCAATGCCCAGTTCGAGGTCGGTCCCGAGGTCCAGCAGACATTCGTCGGGGTGCATCCCGAGGCGATCATGGCCTTCGAGCCCAGCCCCTATCGACTCGGCCATTTCATGGCGGATCTCTACCGCTTGGCAAGGTTGCGACTCGAACGTCTCGGCGTATCCTCCATTAGCGGTGGTCACTTCTGTAGCGCCTGTGAATCCCGTTTCTATTCCCATCGCCGAGAAAATGGTCGAACCGGGCGAATGGCCAGCGTGATCTGGTTGCGCTGACCTGCGGCCACTGCCGTCTTGATCCATATCAATCCCGTTTCGCCCTTCCCTGTCCGGTGACTTGAAAGCTGACCACGCCGACTCCATTGATGCTGTCAAGACACATACTAGGGCCAGGCGGCGCGTCCGACCGCGTCGTCACCCCGATGGAGGAAAGATTCATGCGATTCGACAAGTTCACCGCCAAGCTGCAGAACGCCGTAGCGGATGCCCAGTCCCTGGCCGTGGGCCGCGGGCACAACCAGCTGGAGCCCGGCCACCTGCTGCTGGCGCTGCTTGAGGCCACCGATACCGGCGTCAGGGCACTGGTGCAGAAGGCCGGCGGCGATGCCGCCCGGCTGCGCGACGGCCTGACGGGCCACCTCGACGACCTGCCGAAGGTCGCCAATTTCGACGGCGAAGTGCAGCCCTCCCGCGAGCTGGTCAAGCTTTTCAACCTTACGGATCGTGAGGCCCAGAAGCGCGGCGACCAGTACATCGCCAGCGAGCTGGTGCTGTTGGCGGCACTTGAGATGGGCCACGCTGTCAGTAAGCTGCTCAAGCAGGCCGGGGTCACCCGCCAGTCGCTGGAAACTGCCGTCGACAGCGTGCGCGGCGGCGAGAAGGTCGACGACCCCAACGCCGAGGACCAACGCGAGGCGCTGGAAAAATACACTCTGGACCTCAACGAGCGGGCGGCCAGCGGCAAGATCGACCCGGTGATCGGCCGCGACGACGAGATCCGCCGCACCATCCAGGTGCTGCAGCGGCGTACCAAGAACAACCCGGTACTGATCGGCGAGCCTGGGGTGGGCAAGACCGCCATCGTCGAGGGGCTGGCGCAGCGCATCGTCGACGGCGAGGTGCCGGAGGGACTCAAGGATAAGCGCGTGTTGTCATTGGACATGGGCGCGCTGGTGGCCGGCGCCAAGTTCCGTGGCGAGTTCGAGGAGCGCCTCAAGTCAGTGCTCAAGGAGCTCTCCCAGGAAGAGGGCCGGGTGATCCTGTTCATCGATGAGCTGCACACCGTGGTTGGTGCTGGCAAGGCCGAGGGTTCCATGGATGCCGGCAACATGCTCAAGCCGGCACTCGCTCGTGGCGAGCTGCACTGCGTGGGTGCCACCACCCTGGATGAGTACCGCAAGTACATCGAGAAGGATGCTGCTCTGGAGCGTCGCTTCCAGAAGGTGCTGGTGGACGAGCCCTCCGAGGAAGACACCATCGCCATCCTGCGCGGCCTCAAGGAGCGCTACGAGGTGCACCACCATGTCGAGATCACCGACGGCGCCATCATCGCCGCGGCCAAGCTGTCGACTCGTTACATCACCGACCGCCAGCTGCCCGACAAGGCCATCGACCTGATCGACGAGGCCTCCTCGCGCATCCGCATGGAGCTCGACTCCAAGCCCGAGGAGATGGACCGCCTGGACCGCCGGCTGATCCAGCTCAAGATGGAGCGTGAGCATCTCAAGAAGGAGACCGACGAGGCCTCCAGGAAACGCCTGGAGATGCTTCAGTCCCAGATCGATGAGCTGGAACGCGAGTACGTCGACCTCGACGAGATCTGGAAGGCCGAGAAGGCCAGCATCCAGGGCGCGGCCCAGTTCAGGGATGAACTCGACAAGGCCCGCATCGACCTGGAGCAGGCGCGCCGCCAAAATGATTATGGCCGCATGTCGGAACTCAAATACGGAATAATTCCCGAGCTCGAGAAGAAGATCGCCGAGAGCAGCGAGACCGAGGCCGATACCTCCAGGCACCAGTTGCTGCGCTCCAACGTCACCGAGGAAGAAATCGCCGAGGTGGTCTCGCGCTGGACCGGCATCCCGGTCGCCAAGATGCTCGAGGGCGAGCGCGACAAGCTGCTGCGCATGGAGGAGGCCCTGCACGAGCGGGTGATCGGTCAGCACGAGGCGGTCACCGCCGTGGCCAACGCCGTGCGCCGCTCCCGCGCCGGCCTCTCGGATCCCAACCGGCCAAACGGCTCCTTCCTGTTCCTCGGTCCCACCGGGGTGGGCAAGACGGAGCTCTGCAAGTCGCTGGCCAACTTCCTCTTCGACACCGAGGAAGCCATGGTGCGCATCGACATGTCGGAGTTAATGGAGAAGCACTCAGTGGCACGCCTGATCGGTGCGCCCCCGGGCTATGTCGGCTACGAGGAGGGTGGCTATCTCACCGAGGCGGTGCGCCGCAAGCCTTACTCGGTGCTGCTGCTCGACGAGGTGGAGAAGGCCCATGCCGATGTCTTCAATATCCTCCTGCAGGTGCTCGAGGATGGCCGCCTCACCGATGGCCAGGGGCGTACCGTGGATTTCCGTAACACCGTAATCGTGATGACATCGAACATGGGCTCGGACATCATCCAGCGCATGGGCGGTGACGATGCGGACTACGAACAGATGAAGGAGATGGTGATGGCGGTGGTCGGCGATCACTTCCGTCCCGAGCTGATCAACCGCATCGACGAGGTGGTGGTCTTCCATGCTCTGGGGCAGGAGCAGATCCAGGCCATCGCCGGCATCCAGCTCGATCGTCTGCGGTCACGCCTGGCTGAGCACGACCTGTCGCTGGAGGTCAGTGATGCGGCCCTGGTGCAGCTGGCCGTGGTGGGCTTCGATCCGGTCTTCGGCGCACGGCCGCTCAAGCGGGCGATCCAGAGCCGCATCGAGAATCCCCTCGCCCAGGACCTGCTGGCCGGGAAATTCGCCCCGGGCGATGTCATCCATGTGGATGCCGAGGAGGGCCATCTTGTATTTCGCAGCTGATGCACAAAGCGTTACCGTGCTGACCGGCTTTGCCGGTCAGCATTGCCTATACTGCTAGTCAGGTTGCGTCCTGTAACCTCTCTTGCCCGCCTCTCCTCGATTGGCGGGCTCTTTTTTGCCCCTTCGAGACGAAATGTCTTGTCGATTTCTCGACGATGGACTACTCCAGCACCGATCATGGTTGACACTCCTGTGGCGCTAATGGAATCTTGTGCCTTCCTGATTGCGGGCGCAGACTGTAGTGGGCAACCCCCACCACCGCGCGAAGGGTAGGCCAGATGGCCTCTACCCGCCGAAGGACTACCGGAACCGGGCCAACCGCCCGATCCGGCCAACGCCCCGACGCGGCGATCCGCCGTGATGAGAGTGCAGGCCCTATCCGGGTCTATCAACGCCAGGGTTTGGCATCAGGTGCCGGCATGGCCGGCAGCGGCATATCGCCGCACTCGACTCCGTGTCCCGACGGTGGATACGGATCGCACTCGAGACCTACAGGGGAGAAACATCTGTGGAACTGCTTTCCGGCGCAGACATGATCGCCCGCTTCCTCCAAGATGAGGGCGTCGAATATATCTATGGGTATCCCGGTGGGGCGGCGCTGCATATCTATGACGCCCTCTTCCGCCAGGACAAGGTCAAGCACATCCTGGTACGCCACGAACAGGCGGCGACCCACGCCGCCGACGGCTATGCGCGTGCCTCCGGCAAGCCGGGGACGGTGTTGGTCACTTCCGGGCCAGGTGCCACCAATGCGGTGACCGGCATCGCTACCGCCTACATGGACTCGATTCCCATGGTGGTGCTTTGCGGCCAGGTCATGAGCCACATGATCGGTGACGATGCCTTCCAGGAAACCGACATCATCGGTGTGACGCGGCCGATCGTGAAGCACAGCTTCTCTATCCGGCATCCGTCGGAGATTCCCGAAGTCCTCAAGAAGGCCTACTATCTGGCCTCGACCGGGCGGCCCGGTCCGGTGGTGGTGGACATTCCCAAGGACATGACCGCCCCCACCGAGCGTTACGAATACGTCTATCCGAAGAAGATCCGGATGCGTTCGTACAACCCGGTAGCTCGCGGCCATAGCGGCCAGATCAAGAAGGCCGTGGAATTGATGCTCAAGGCCAAACGCCCGGTGTTCTACACTGGCGGCGGCGTGGTCACCGGCCGCGCCAGCGAAGGCTTGACCGATCTGGTCAAGCGGCTGGGCTATCCGATCACCACCACCCTGATGGGGATCGGCTCCTATCCCCAGAGCGACCGGCAGTGTCTGGGCTGGCTGGGGATGCACGGCTCCTATGAGTCCAACATGGCCATGCACCATGCCGACCTGATCATTGCCATCGGGGTCCGCTTCGATGATCGCGTGACGAACAATACGTCCAAGTTCTGTCCCACGGCCAAGATCATTCATGTGGATATCGACCCCAGTTCGGTATCCAAGACCGTGCGCGCCGATGTACCCATCGTCGGGCCGGCGGCCAGCGTGATCGACGAGATGATCAGCCTGATGCAGGACAAGGAGATCGCCAACCCCGAGGCGCTGGTCGAATGGTGGCAGAAGATCGACGACTGGCGGGATGAGCGACAGGGTAAACTCTATGAACATTCCCAGCCCGGCGAGTTGTTGAAGCCCCAGGAAGTGATAGAGGCAATCTGCCGCTTGACCCGCGGCGAGGCGTATGTGACCACGGATGTCGGCCAGCACCAGATGTTCGCCGCACAGTATTACAAGTTCGACAAGCCCAACCGCTTCATCACCTCCGGGGGTCTTGGTACCATGGGCTTCGGCTTCCCGGCCGCCATGGGTATCAAGCATCACTATCCGGACGAGGAGGTGATCTGCATAACGGGTGAGGGCAGCTTCCAGATGATGATGCAGGAACTGTCCACCTGTAAGCAGTTCGGTGGCGGCGTAAAGATCATCAATATCAACAATGGCTCTCTGGGCATGGTTCGCCAGTGGCAGGACCTGAACTACAAGTCACGCCATGCGCATTCCTATATGGAGTCGTTGCCCGATTTCCAGAAATTGATCGAGTCCTATGGCTTCACCGCCCTTCGGGTAGAGACGATGGAGGAACTCGAGCCAGCCCTGGAAAGGGTCCTGGCCGACCGGCAAGAGCTGGTGTTCCTCGACGTCATCGTCGACCCCCACGAGCACGTCTATCCGATGCAGGTGCCCCTGGGCTCCATGCGTGACATGCTGCTTTCGAAGACGGAGCGGACCTGATGCGCCATATCATCTCGATCCTGATGGAAAACGAACCGTGCGCCCTCTCACGGGTGGTAGGGCTGTTCTCCCAGCGTAACTTCAACATCGAAACGCTGAATGTTGCCCCCACCGATGATCCCAGCCTGTCGCGGCTGACGGTCACCACCGTGGGTGATGATCGGGTGATCGAACAGATCACCAAGCACCTCAACAAGCTGATCGATGTGGTCAAGCTGGTCGACCTGACGGAAGGCAATCACATCGAACGAGAGTTGATGATGATCAAGGTCAAGGCACTGGGCGCGGCACGGGACGAGGTCAAGCGTACCGTGGATATCTTTCGTGCGCAGATCGTCGACGTCTCGCCGAGCCTCTATACCGTGCAGATTACCGGCGACGCCGGCAAGCTGGATGCCTTCCTCCAGGCCATGGCGCCGGTGGGCATCCTCGAAGTGGCGCGAACCGGGGTTTCGGGGATCGCACGGGGCGATAAAGTCCTTTCCTTGTAAATGGAACTGAGCCCTTCGAGGTGTCACGGAGCCGTCTTTCGGGGCGGCTCCGCCGTTTCTAGCGCTCGATGACCTCATCCCATAATGCCCGTATCAAGGGGCTCTTGAGACGACGCTCGAGAACACAGAGGCCGACATCATAGTGGGGCAGTTCCGGTTTCACCGAAAGGACCCGGATGCTATCCACCAGGGGACTGTTGTCGAGCACGATCTTGGGTACCACTCCCACACCGAAGCCCAGGCTTACCATGCTGACGATGGCCTCATGCCCCGCCACCTGGGCATAGATTCGCGGTGTGATGCCCAGTGCCCTGAACCAGGTGTTGCTGTACTCCCGGGAGAGTCCCGCCTCGGACAGGATCATGGGTACCTCGCGCCACTGCTCGGCGGAAGGCGACTCGGGCGTGGGCGGAATACCAGTCCTGAGTGCCCCTTGGCGCAATGAATACGAGCGGCGAGCGGGTCAGTGACTTGAATGCCAGTGCCTCCGGGGGATGTCGGGGCCTGGGAGTGATGGCCATGTCCTCGCTGCCGGCGAGTACCCGTGACATCGCGTCGGCCGGATCGCCGGTATGCAGCTTGAGTTTGATGCGCGAGTGGCGACGCCGGAATTCGCTGAGCAGTTCGTAGAGGAAGCTGTAGCTGGCGGTCACCGAGCAGTAGATGCTGATCTCGCCGGCCAATGCCTGCGCCTCGCTCATCATCGACTGTCGCAGTTGTTCCCACTGTTCCAGTGTCTCGCGGGCGAATTGCTGGAAGCGCCGTCCTTGATGGGTGAGTGCCACATGTCGGTTGTCACGATCGAAGAGTGTCACGCCCAGGCGTTGTTTAAGCTGGCCTATGGACCGACTGAGGGTCGAAGGGCTGACATGGCAGCTATCGCTCGCCCTGCCGAAGTGGAGGGTCTCGGCCAGTGCAAGGAAGTGTTCGAGGGGGCGTATGTCCATTCTCTCATTATTGCACATACTGGCATGTAGTATTGCAAATATCGCGTTTTACGCAATGCGCTTCCGAGAGTAAGCTCCCGTCACTGGTCTTCACCGGCATCTGGCCCCGGCAAATGCCGGGTCGATGGCGATCACGACAAATCCCTTCCATCTTTATTCTTTCAGGAGCATACCATGCGCGTTTATTACGACAAGGATTGCGATCTCTCCCTCATCCAGGGCAAGAAGGTCGCCATCGTGGGCTACGGCTCTCAGGGCCATGCCCATGCCAACAATCTCAAGGAGTCGGGCGTAGACGTCACCGTGGCACTGCGTGCCGGTTCCGGCTCTGCTGCCAAGGCAGAGGCCGCCGGCCTCAAGGTCGCGACCGTCGAGGATGCCTGCAAGAGTGCCGACGTGGTGATGCTGCTGGCGCCGGACGAGAACCAGAAGGCGATCTACGAGACTCAGGTCGAACCGAACCTGAAGCAGGGTGCCTCCCTGGCCTTCGCTCATGGTTTCAACATCCATTACAACCAGATCGAGCCCCGCGCCGACCTGGACGTGATCATGGTCGCGCCGAAGGCCCCGGGGCACACCGTTCGTTCCGAGTTCGTGCGTGGCGGCGGTATTCCCGACCTGATCGCCATCCATCAGGATGCGTCCGGTACCGCCAAGGAGTTGTCGCTTTCCTATGCAGCGGCCATCGGCGGCGGCCGCAGCGGCATCATCGAGACCACCTTCAAGGACGAGACCGAGACCGACCTCTTCGGTGAGCAGACCGTCCTGTGTGGTGGCACCGTGGAGCTGGTGAAGGCGGCCTTCGAGACTCTGACCGAGGCGGGTTATGCACCGGAAATGGCCTACTTCGAGTGTCTGCACGAGCTCAAGCTGATCGTCGACCTTATGTACGAGGGCGGCATTGCCAACATGAACTACTCCATCTCCAACAATGCGGAGTATGGCGAGTACGTGACCGGCCCCGAGGTCATCAATGACCAGTCTCGTGCGGCCATGCGCAATGCGCTCAAGCGTATCCAGACCGGTGAATACGCCAAGATGTTCATCAATGAGGGCAACAGTAACTATCCCTCGATGACCGCGCGTCGTCGCCTGACGGCCGAGCACGAGATCGAGACCGTGGGTGCCAGGCTGCGCGGCATGATGCCCTGGATCGCCGCGAACCAGCTGGTCGAC
>NZ_JBDNGD010000240.1:0-14475 GCF_041689495.1 Halomonas sp.
AATCGACCATGGGGCAGTCGGGGAGCGCCCGCTCGCCGGTCCATTCGCCGAGGAAGGCCAGCAGGTTGGGGCCCAGGGGTTCCCGCGGCAGCCCCCAGGCCTCGTCGTAGAGCGAATCGACGAAATGCAGGCCACAGGCCGGCGCGGTGACATCCGCCAGGCGTCGGTCCTTGAGGACCAGCAACTCGGCCAGGTAGGCGTCGTCACGCTCGCCTCGTCCCACCCTGACCAGAGCGCCGACGATATTGCGGATCATGTGGTGCAGGAAGGCATTGGCCTGGACATCGATCATCACCAGGGGTCCATGACGATGCACCTCGATGAAGTGCAGATGACGCCAGGCTGTTTTCGACTGACACCCGGCAGCGCGAAAGCTCGTGAAATCCTGCTCGCCGACCAGAGCCTGGGCGGCACGATGCATCGCCTCGGCATCCAGGGGATCGCGACACCAGGTGACATTGGCACGTTCCAGCACGGGCCGACTGGGCTGATTGAGGATCAGGTACCGATAACGCCGCGCAAGAGCCTTGAAGCGGGAATGGAAGGCGTCCGGTACCGGCTTGACCCAGCGTACGGCGATGTCACGCGGCAGGCTGGCATTGACCCCGTAGACCCAGGCCTTCTCGGAACGTGGGGCGGGCACATCGAAATGGACGATCTGACGGGTGGCGTGGACACCGGAATCGGTGCGGCCACTGGCATGCACGGTGACCGACGTATTGGCCACCCTGGCCAGGGCCTTCTCCAGCTCGGCCTGCACGGACGCCGCATGCTTGAGACGCTGCCAGCCGCAGTAAGCACTGCCGTCATATTCCACCCCCATGGCCAGACGACCGATGAGGGGGTGGTGTTCATCCAGGTAGCGAAAGAGCGACATGCGGCCTTCAGAGGTCGAAACGGGTGATCAATGCCTGCACCTCTTCCTCAATCGCAGGATCCCCGGAGCCGGCGAGCGACTCGAGCAGACCCCGGGCCCGATCGGATTCCCCCGAATCCAGCAGCCGTCTGGCTTCGGCGAGGGTATCGGTGGAAGAGGTCGCGGTGGAAGAGGCCGCCGTGGAAAAGGCGGTATTATCCACGTCGAGGGGCGGGAAGACCACCTCCTCGACATCCCATTCATCCGGGGCATCCATGGGACCCTTGCCGGTCGCCCGGGAGCCGGTCGAGCCCTCGACATCGCCCTCGGCCTGGCTCGCCTTCGAATCGGCAGCCGAAGACGTGAAATCCACGCTTGGTTGCATGGGGGTTTCCTCCCGCCGTGCAGGATTCGGGTCAAGCGCCGGGGGCTGATAATCGATGATGTCGCGACCGTCGTCCGCCTGACGCGCCTTGAGCTCAGGCATCGCGGGGGCAGGCTCCGGCGGTAGCGGCGGCAGCTCTTGATCGGATAGCGACTCCTCCGTGTCAGGTTGTACCGATGGCGCGTCCTCCTCGGTGCTCAACCAGGCATCGGCGTCGGATCGAAGACCACTCGAGGCTACTGGCTCCTGTGGCTCCTGTGGCTCCTGTGAGGCCAGTGAAGAAAGAGGCACATCGGCGGGGGCCTCGAACAGGCGGGCAGGTTCCTGGTTCTCCACCGAATCCGCCTCTTCCGGCTCGGGCATGGAATCCTCCGGGCGCCTGTAGGGCGCTCGAGGATCCCTGGTGTCGCTTGTCGTCGACTCGGGTGACGACTCGCCGGACGATACGCCCATGGTGTCGTCGCCATCGCCGGGCTCGTCGCCGGGCTCATCGAAGAGCCTGGGAGGCATTTCCTGTGAAGCGGAGAAGACGGCAGGGCCCGAATCGGCACTGGATGTTGCTGGATTTGCCCGAGCACTAAGGCGACGGTTCATCAATCGCTCCGTTTCCGCCAGCACCGCCGAATCCCCTCCCGCCTTGAGGGTAGAGGACTGACGGTCCGCAGCCTCATAATCGCCTTGTTCAAGGTGAACCATCAGCAACTTCAGGCGCAGGTCATCGCGCTCGGGATCCTGCTCGAGGCTCGCCTCAAGCAACTCGCGGGCCTGATCAAAGCGACCATAGGCAATGAAGATATCCGCCTCGTTGATGGCCTCCGCCTGAGGCATGGAGGCGCGAATGGGAACCGGCTCATTAAAGGTATCCGCATTCGACAGTCCGGTACGACCAGGCGTCACGATACCGGCGACGCCCATGCCTACCGTTCTCACCTGGCCGAAGGTGGCACCATCGTACTCGTACTTGTCTTCCCGGCGACGGAAGCGCAGCAGCGCCCATAGCGCCAGCAATGCCGCCAACCCGGCGCCCGCCAGCATCAGGGAACGATCAAGCGCCCCCTGGTAGAGCGCCCCCCACCAAGGGGTTTCCGGCGGATTCTCGGCCTGGCCGGAGGGCATGGCAACACCGCCGGTACCCGGGGCGTCGGCCCCCTGGCCACCGGCGGTCATGGCGGCCAGCTGGTCTCTCATGGCCTCCAGTTCATCACGCATCTCGCCAAGCGATGTCTCAAGCTCATCACGCTCACTTCTGACCGTTTCCAGGGCCTGCTGACTCTCCATCCAGCGATTTTCCAGGCGCATAAGTCGCTCATCGCTGGTCAGATCGCCCTCTCCATTGAGGGTCTGGCCATAGAGGGTCTGGCCGTAAAGGGCCTTGAGCACCTCGGGATCAATGACCACCCGTTGCCGGCCAATCTCTCCACTCCCGGCGTCATCGGTTCCCTGGGAAGCGCCCTCTGCCTGGAGGGAAGCCGATTCCCCTGCCGAGATACCGCCCTCGGCGGCCAACTCGGCATCGGTCAACAGCGTCAGCCGGGGGCCTTCATCGTCCTGGGTCGCGTCGGCGGTGGTCGACTCGGCAGGGGCGGTCGCTTCGTCCGCCTCGTCAGAGGCGTCGGTAGCGGAAGTGGAATCCCCGCTGTCGGCAGGCAAGGTCGACGATGCCGTGGCCACCGCTCCGCCGGGCGCCGAGTTATCAGGTGCCCCCATGGCAACACGCGCCGGGGCTCCGCTCCCCCGGTTGGCCCAGGCCTGATTCATCGCCTGAACGATGCGATCCGCCTCGGCGGAAGAACGCTGAGCGATGGTCTCACGCCCCGGCACCACCAGGGTAAAACCGGCACGCATGGCATTGATATTGCCGGACGGAAAGACCTCCGGATTGGCCTGTACCAGAGACACCATCATCTGGTTCATGCTGAGGCCGCTATCGGGACGCAGTCGCCCGGCCACCGACCAGAGGGTATCGCCATTACGAATCCAGGCGAGATCCTCGGGCTGTCGTGAGGCCGCAGGCGTCGCCACGGGTTGAACCGGCGCCTGCTCCCGAGGGGCCGGTGGCGGCGGTGCCCTCACGCTGGCGGTCGCCGTTCTGGGGGCCCCGATCAGTGCCGGCATCTGGTCATAGTTGGGTGGATCGAACAGCAAGGTCACTTCGCGAAGTTGCTGCCCACCTGGCCAGTCGAAGCGCAGCAGCAGATCCACCCAGGGCTCGCGGACCGGGCGTTCGGTGACCAGATCGATGACCAGTTGCCCCCCTCGTTGCTGGACCACGGCACGAACACTCGCCGCCAGGGGCGTCCGTGTCAGGCCCGCCGCAGAAAAGCTGCGCTCATCGGCCACCGAGACATTGAGCAGATCAGGCTGGAGTCCTGCCGCGTCCGTCAATGGAATGCTCGCTCTCAGGGGGGCATTGAGCGTCGAGTTGACGTCAGTATCCCCGAGCCCCAGCGCCAACGCCAAAGGGCTGGCGGCGGACAACGACAGCAGGATGGCAGCAGTCAGCTTGCGTTTCATGGGCTTCCCTTGCGTTCCCGGCATCACCGTATCCATATGGGCGATCCAGCGAAATGATCGGTCTCGTAGTCATTATATCTCTTATGTATCACAAACCTGACCCCTTACGCCTGCTCAGGATCATCTTTCCATTCGGGAGATTCAATGAATGTCGAGTATGGACAATGGCCGTTCATCCGGCGACCCCATAAACGAAAGGGGTGCTTCCGAAGAAACACCCCTGGCTGGCCGTAGACGCGCAGATCACTGTTCACGCAGGATGCCGAGCATTCTCCTCAGGGGTTCGGCCGCCCCCCAGAGCAGCTGATCGCCGACACTGAAGGCCGACAGATACTGATCACCCATGGCCAGCTTGCGCAGGCGACCCACTGGAACGGTCAGGCTGCCGGTCACTGCCGCCGGCGTCAGGTCACGGATGGTGGCGTCCTTCTCGTTGGGCACCACCTCGACCCATTCATTGTGCCGGGCCAGCCGATCCTCGATCTCATCGATCGGCACATTCTTCTTGAGCTTGATAGTGAAAGCCTGACTGTGGGAACGCATGGCACCGATACGCACACAGAGACCGTCGATGGGAATCGGGTTGTCCTGGAGACCCAGGATCTTGTTGGTCTCGACGCTCCCCTTCCACTCTTCCTTGCTCTGGCCATTGTCGAGCTTGGTATCGATCCAGGGCAGCAGGCTGCCCGCCAGCGGGGCAGTGAAGTTCTCGGTGGGGAAATCACCGGCGCGCATGGCTGCAGTGACCTTACGATCGATCTCCAGGATGGCGCTGGCGGGGTCGGCCAGTTCAACAGCCGAGCTGTCGCGCAGGGCACCCATCTGGTTGAGCAGCTCGCGCATGTGCTTGGCACCGGAGCCAGAGGCGGCCTGATAGGTCATGGAGGTCATCCACTCGATCAGGTCGGCCTCGAAGAGCCCACCCAGGCCCATCAACATCAGGCTGACGGTACAGTTGCCGCCGACGAAGGTCCGGGCACCGCTGGCCAATTGCGCATCGATGACATGGCGGTTGACCGGATCGAGGACGATGGTCGCTTCATCCGCCATGCGCAGCGTGCTGGCGGCATCGATCCAGTACCCTTTCCAGCCGCCCTGACGCAAGTCAGGGTAGACCTTCTCGGTGTACTCGCCGCCCTGGCAAGTCACGACGACGTCCAGCACCTTCAGGGCATCCAGGTCGAAGGCATCCTTGAGGGGAGGAACCTCCACGCCGACATCGGGCCCAGCCTGACCGACCTGGGAGGTCGTGAAGAAGACCGGCTCGATGCCCTTGAAGTCCCCCTCCTGAATCATCCGGTCCACCAGAACCGAGCCCACCATCCCACGCCAGCCCACGAAACCGACTCTCAACATCTGTCGTCCTCCAGAAATCGTATGTAGGGACATTATACAGGAAGCGGCGAGCGGCTGGGCGCTATAAAACCTCGAAGGCAGCCAGCACGGCATCGCCCATTTCCTGGGTGGATACCGTCCGCGTCCCTGTCGAGGCGATATCCCCGGTGCGCAGGCCGTCGTCCAGCACCTGGCCCACCGCCGCCTCGATGCGCTCGGCGAGCGCCGGCTCGTCCAGGGAGTAGCGCAGCATCATGGCCACCGAGAGAATGGTCGCCAGCGGATTGGCGATGCCCTGGCCGGCGATGTCGGGGGCGCTACCGTGGCAGGGCTCATACATCCCCTGGCCGCTCTCGTTGAGGGAAGCCGAGGGCAGCATGCCGATGGAGCCGGTGAGCATGGCGGCGGCATCGGAAAGGATGTCGCCGAACATGTTGCCGGTGACCATGACGTCGAACTGCTTGGGCGCCCGCACGAGCTGCATGGCGGCGTTGTCGACGTACAGGTGGGAGAGCTCGACGTCGGGGTACTCTGGCGCCAGGCGCTCCATCACCTCACGCCACAGGATCGTGACCTCGAGCACATTGGCCTTGTCCACGGAGCAGAGCTTCTTGCTGCGCTTCTGCGCCATCTCGAAGGCTACACGGCCGATGCGCTCGATCTCGCTCTCGGAGTAGACGTAGGTGTTGAAGCCTACTCGCTCGCCGTCGCGCTCCTCGATACCGCGGGGCTGGCCGAAGTAGATGCCGCCAGTCAGCTCGCGAACGATCATGATGTCCAGACCCGAGACGAGCTCCGGCTTGAGGCTGGAGGCCTCGGCCAACTGCGGATAGAGAATCGCCGGGCGCAGGTTGCTGAAGAGACCAAGTTCCTTGCGAATGCCGAGCAGACCCTTCTCGGGGCGCTTGCTCAGATCCTCTATCCTGTCCCACTTGGGCCCACCCACGGCGCCGAGCAGGATGGCGCGGGCGGCCTTGGCCTTCTCCAGCGTCTCGGCTGGCAGCGGCTCGCCATGGACGTCATAAGCGGCGCCGCCAAGCAGCTCCTCCTCGACCTCCACGTCCAGACCGCGGGCCTGACAGGCGGCCAGGATGCGGCTGGCCTGGGCGGTGATCTCGGGGCCGATGCCATCACCCGGCAGTACCAGAATCTTCTGTGTCATTGCGTCATCCTTGTGTGGCTATAGCCAGGCGAAAAGGGGGCCTCCTCTCAGGCCTGACGCCGGATCAGCCCTGTCACCCGGCTGATACAGCATGAATACGTCAGGCCTGGGCGGTATCACGGAAGAGCCAGGGGCGCACGGCACGATGCTTTTTCTCGAAGGCGCGAATGGCATCCTCGTCATTCAGGGTGATGCCGATGTCGTCCAGGCCTTCGAGCAGGCAGTGTTTGCGGAACTCGTCCACCTCGAAGGGAATGGCCTCACCGCTCGGGGTGATGACCTGCTGCTGCTGGAGATCAACGTCCAGCCAGCACCCCTCGTTGGCTTTCACCTCGGCAAAGAGCCGATCGACCACATCCTCGGGAAGAGGCACCAGTAACAGACCGTTCTTGAAGGCATTGTTGTAGAAGATATCGGCGAAACTCGGCGCGATGACCACCTGAAAGCCGAAGTCCTCGAGTGCCCAGGGGGCATGCTCTCGAGAGCTGCCACAGCCGAAGTTGCGGCGGGTGAGCAGTACGCTGGCACCCTGATAGCGCGGCTGGTTGAGCACGAAATCCGGGTTCAGTAGACGCTGGGAGGCGTCCTGACCGGGATAGCCTTCATCCAGGTAGCGCAGCTCATCGAAGAGGTTGACCCCGAAGCCGGTACGCTTGATCGACTTGAGGAACTGCTTGGGAATGATCAGGTCGGTGTCGACATTGGCCCGATCAAGGGGGGCAACAAGGCCCTTTTCACGTTCGAATCGTTTCATGGTTCAAGCCTCCTGTACCCGGGCATCGTCGTTGGCGGCGAAGCGACGAACATCGACAAAGTGACCGGCGATGGCCGCGGCCGCGGCCATCGCCGGGCTGACCAGATGGGTACGCCCGCCATATCCCTGGCGTCCCTCGAAGTTGCGATTGGACGTGGAGGCACAGTGCTCCCCGGCACCCAGCTTGTCGGCGTTCATGGCCAGGCACATGGAGCAGCCCGGCTCACGCCATTCGAAGCCGGCGTCGATGAACACCTTGTCCAGCCCCTCGGCCTCGGCCTGACGCTTCACCAGGCCGGAACCCGGCACCACCATGGCAAGCTTGATGGAATCTGCCACCTTCTTGCCACGCGCCACCTTGGCCGCCTCACGCAGGTCCTCGATACGCGAATTGGTGCAAGAGCCGATGAAGACCTTGTCCAGATGGATATCGGTTATCTTCTGGTGGGGGACGAGCCCCATGTAGTCCAGGGCGCGGCTGTAGCCATTGCGTACCGTCTCGTCCAGCGCCTCCTGGGGATCCGGCACTTCGCCAGAGACCCCGGTGACCATCTCGGGGCTGGTTCCCCAGCTCACCTGGGGCTCGATCTCGGCCGCGTCCAGGGTGACCACCTTGTCGAAAACGGCATCATCATCGGAAACGAGCTGACGCCAATCTGCCACGGCCGCCTCCCACTGCTCGCCGGTGGGGGCATAGGGACGCTCGGCCAGATAATCGATGGTGGTGTCATCCACGGCGATCAGGCCCACCCGGGCGCCTGCCTCGATGGCCATGTTGCAGACCGTCATGCGGCCTTCCATGGACAGGTCAAGAATGGCACTGCCGGCGAACTCGATGGAGCAACCGGTGCCGCCGGCGGTGCCGATTTTGCCGATGATCGCCAGAACAATGTCCTTTGAGGTCACGCCGGCACCCAGATTGCCTTCCACCCGGACCTGCATGTTCTTCATCTTCTGGGCAAGCAGACACTGGGTGGCCAGCACGTGTTCGACCTCGGAGGTCCCGATGCCGTGGGCCAGGCAACCGAAGGCGCCATGGGTAGCGGTGTGAGAGTCACCGCAGACCACTGTCATGCCGGGCAGGGTCGCCCCCTGTTCGGGCCCGACCACATGCACGATGCCCTGACGCGGATCATTGATGCGGTATTCCTCGATACCGAATTCCACGCAGTTATCGTCCAGGGTCTGCACCTGGATCAGCGATACCGGATCCTTGATGCCGGCATTGCCCTCCGCACGCTCATCCTGGGTCGTCGGCACATTGTGGTCGGTCGTGGCCAGGTTGGCGTCGAGCCGCCAGGGCCTGCGTCCGGCCAGGCGAAGTCCTTCGAAGGCCTGGGGTGAGGTCACCTCATGGAGCAGATGGCGATCGATGTAGATCAGGGCGGTACCGTCGCCACGCTCCTTCACCAGGTGCTGTGTCCACAGCTTGTCATAGAGTGTCTGGCCTGCCATATCGTCTCTCCCGGGCCTTGGGCCCTGATCAGGTGTCCGGTCTATCATCGGGATTGTTGCCCGACTTCGTGGCTTTTCCGGTGCCACTCGGTTAATTCGACATCCGCTCGATTCATGGCGCTGGGCGCTGGGCGCTATGAGTGTAGTGTCCCGCGGCTCGACCATGAAATCAATTCATGTTATTTATGGATTGGATTCCTAAATGGAATAATACTGTCCTCGGCATACATTCCTCCCTCTACGGGAAGCATCCCCATGGATACCCAGAGCCTGCAGGCCTTCCTCCCCGTGGCCGACAACGGCAGTTTCTCAAGGGCGGCCGACCAGCTTCATCTCACCCAGCCGGCGGTGAGCAAGCGCATCGCCGTGCTGGAAGGACAGATAGACGCCAGACTCTTCGACCGTATCGGCCGCCATGTCAGCCTGACCGAGGCCGGACGACTGCTACTGCCCAGGGCTCGCCAGATACTCGTGATGGTCGACGACAGCCGACGCGCGCTGGGCAACCTCAGCGGCGATGTCGGCGGCAGCCTGACGTTGGCCACCAGCCACCATATCGGCTTGCACCGGCTACCACCGCTACTCAGGCACTATACTCGCACTCATCCCGAGGTACGTCTCGACCTGCACTTCCTGGATTCCGAGGAGGCCTATCAGGGTGTGCTCGATGGTGAACTCGAGATCGCCGTGGTTACCCTGGCCCTGCATCCCGACCCCCAGCTGGAGGTCGTACCGGTATGGATCGACAGGCTACGTTTCGTCTGTGCCAGGGACCATCCCCTCGCCCGGAAGGCGTCGCTGTCACTGGCGGCACTCTGTGAGTTCGACGCCGTCCTGCCTGGGCCCCTGACCTTCACGCGAGGCCTCATCGAGACCCGCTTCGCGGCTGCCGGCCTCAGACTCCCGGTCGCCGTTTCCACCAATTATCTGGAGACACTCAAGATGATGACGACGATCGGGCTTGGCTGGAGCCTCTTGCCTGAAGGCCTGGTGAAAGACGACCTCCACGAACTCCAGGTGGACCACCCGCCCGTACATCGCCCCCTGGGTTACCTGGTCCACAGGAGCCGGACCCTCTCCAATGCCGCCCGCGCCATGCTGCAGGAACTCGACGCCGCCCGGGAAGTCGCCGCGAGGCAGTGGCCAGTCGACGTCCAGAATGGGTAGGCTGCTCAGCATGATCTCGGAAGGTGGCATCCAGTGACTCAGCAGACGGCAGACACCACCGGGAAACCGGCAGGGTCCGCCTCACCTCGCCACGCCCTCGCCGGCGGGTTGATCCTGGCCGCTCTGGTGTTGCAGGTCGGACGCTTCGCCGGCATTCCCCTCTCGCCCCACTGGGTCAGCTACGGCTTCTGGATCGCGGTACTTCTGCTGTGGTCGGACCTTCCCCAACGCACTCGTCAGCAGTCCGGCATCCTGGCGAGCATCGGTATGCTCCTGCTGGTGGTGGCACGCGGTTACTACGGCGCCGATATCGCCTGGTTCGGCATTCTCGATACCAACACCTATGTGGTGGCCATGCTGGTGGGCGTCAGCTTCATCGGGCTGATCGGCGCCGATCGCCGGGGTTCCCGGGGGCCGGGACGGCGCAGCCTCGGCCGACGCGGCATCGCCAGTACCTGGCTGAGCGTCCACCTGCTCGGCTCGATTCTAAACCTCTCGACGGTCTTCATGGTCGGCGATCGCTTGCAGCGCAGCGGCCCCCTGACGCTGCCCCAGTACCTGGCCCTGAACCGCGGGCTGTCCAGCGCCGCCCTCTGGTCACCCTTCTTCGCCTCCATGGGGGTGGTGATGGTCCTGGTGCCGGAAATGGAATTCACCACCGTGCTGGCCGTGGGGATGCCGTTGGCGGCCTGTTCCGGCCTGATCACGGTCATTGACCTGTCCAGACGCTTCGATCTCACCGACGTCGGCGGTTTCTCGCTATCACCCACCAGCCTCCTGATGCCGGTTTCCATGGCGTCCCTGGTGATGCTCTTCCACTATGGCCTGACACCCGATCTGACTATCGTGAGCATCATCACCTTCCTGCTGCCCGGGATCGCCCTGCTGAGCAATCTGCCCAAGGGGCCGAGGTGGACACTCCGGCGGGTTCACCAGCACAGCCTGCACCGGCTTCCCGCCATGCGGGGCGAGATCACGCTATTCCTCTGCGCCGGCTTGCTCACCCAGGGGCTCTCGACCTTCATCGGCGCCGCCATGGGCAATGAGTGGACGCTGTTCGACCACTTCGGCGCCGGCGCGGCAGTGACGAGTTTCCTGGCTATCGTCGCCAGCGCCATGGCCGGGCTGCATCCGATCATCGGCATCTCGGTGCTGGCCTCGATGCTCGATCTCGAGGCCAGCCGCCAGACCCTGTTCGCCTTCGTCGCCCTTGCCGCCTGGGGCGTGGGTACCTCCGTCGGCCCCCTCTCGGGCATCAATCTCTCCCTGCAGGGCCGCTACGGCATCAGCGGCAGCCGTTTGATGACACACAATCTCGGCTACGCCATGGCCATGAGTGTGCTCGTGGTTGTCGCCATCCTGCTGCTTGATGCCGGCTCCTAGACAGAAACACGGGTAAAATAGCGGTGACCGCACCGATGGCAGGGCTCGATGCGGGCAACCCCTTCCAGATCGACCACGGCATCGCAGTGCACGCAGGCCATGCGACCCGGTGCAGCCATCTCGCCCTCTACATAGTCCGCACGCGCCGCCTCCAGATCGTCGTCGAACCGCTCACGCTCTACGACACTGCGATCGGCGATCGACAACAGCGACTCGACCACGCGACGCGACAGTATCGACAGGTCGATACCCAGCCAGGAGGCGACACTCTGCCCGCCGGCACTCAGGTAACGACGCATCTCGACCAGGTCTCGCTCCACCCAGGCACGCAACAGGGAGGCCTCGTCCTTGGTGAACTCCTCGAGTTCGGCCTCGAACTCCACGGCATCGTCGAGTTCCTGCTGCAGGTTCTCCCAGGTCAGCTCCCTGGCACCGCCGCGCAGGCGATCCAGTATCCGTTCGTAACCGGCCCTGAAGCGGTGTTCCTCTTTCGGGCCCTCGCGGGTGGTCTTGTCACGTTCGCTCATCTCGGTGTCCTCGTATTCTCGTGGGGAAGGGAGGCCGACCGTAGCCGGGCCCTGCCATGCTGGGGTATCCTTGCCTACCATTTAGACGACATCCTTTCGGCAGTTCAATGCCTTGACGCCATGATGCGACGAGTTCATGACGCCGGACAATACCCGATGACCCGCGCCTCTCCCTGCAGCGACGCGCCCGACTTCCAAGGCACTCCCATACCGCGATGGACGCACAGTACAAGCCCCAAGAGACCGAACGCGAGGCCCAGCAATACTGGGACAGTCACCAATGCTTCAAGGCGTTGGAAGACCCCGACCGCGAGAAGTTCTACTGCCTGTCGATGTTTCCCTACCCCAGCGGCAAGCTGCACATGGGGCATGTACGCAACTACACCATCGGTGATGTGGTCTCCCGCTACCAGCGCATGCAGGGCAGGAACGTCATGCAACCCATGGGCTGGGACGCCTTCGGCATGCCAGCAGAGAATGCCGCCATCCAGAATCGGGTCCCGCCGGCCAAGTGGACCCATGACAACATCGACTACATGCGTCGCCAGCTAAAGGCGCTGGGATTCGCCTATGACTGGGGCCGGGAGTTCGCCACCTGTGACGTTGACTACTACCGCTGGGAACAATGGTTCTTCACGCGTCTGGTGGAAAAGGGCCTGGTCTACAAGAAGATGTCCACGGTCAACTGGGACCCGGTGGACAAGACGGTACTGGCCAACGAACAGGTGATCGAGGGCCGTGGCTGGCGCTCCGGCGCCCTGGCCGAGCGCAAGGAGATCCCGCTGTGGTTCCTCAAGATCACGGATTACGCCGATGAACTGCTGGCCGACCTCGACAAGGTCGAGTGGCCCGAGCAGGTCAAGACCATGCAGCGCAACTGGATCGGCAAGTCCCGCGGCGTGGAACTGACATTCGACATCACGCAGGCCGACGGCTCCCCGGATGATCCGGTCAGCGTCTACACCACCCGCCCCGACACCCTGATGGGCGTGACCTACATGGCCGTGGCCGCCGGACACCCACTGGCCAAGCAGGCCGCACAGGATGACTTCGAGCTGGCCGCCTTCGTCGAGGAGTGTGCCCGTGGCGCCACCTCCGAGGCGGCCCTGGCCACCATGGAGAAGAAGGGCATGCCGACGGGCCATCGCGCCGTGCATCCCCTCACCGGTGACGAGGTGCCGGTCTATGTGGCCAATTTCGTGCTGATGGAATACGGCACCGGGGCGGTGATGGCCGTACCGGGGCATGATCAGCGTGACTGGGAGTTCGCCACCCGGTACGGCATTCCCATCAAGGCGGTGATCGCGGATGAACAGGGCAAGGCACCGGATCTCTCGGAGGAGGCTTACGTCGAGCATGGACGCCTGATCCACTCCGGCGAGTATGACGGCCTGGACTTCGAGGCCGCCTTCGAAGCGATTGCCGCCAAGCTGGCCGAGCTTGACCGTGGCGAGGTCAAGACCCAGTTTCGCCTGCGCGACTGGGGCGTGGCCCGCCAGCGCTACTGGGGCGCGCCCATTCCGGTTAAGTACGGCCCCGAGGGGCAGACCGTGCCCCTCACCGATGACGAACTTCCCGTCGCCTTGCCCATGGAGGTCACCGTCGATGCCTCCGGCTCGCCGCTCAAGAAGATGCCCGAGTTCTCGGACCTCGGTGACGGCTGGACCCGCGAGACCGACACTTTCGATACCTTCATGGAGTCCTCCTGGTACTACGCCAGGTTCTGCAGCGCCGACAACCATGAGGCCATGCTCGACGACCGCGCCGACTACTGGCTGCCCGTGGACCTCTATATCGGCGGCATCGAGCATGCCATCCTGCACCTGCTCTATGCCCGCTTCTTCCACAAGTTGATGCGCGACTTCGGTCTGGTGGCCTCCGATGAACCCTTCCAGCGCCTGCTCACCCAGGGCATGGTGATCGCCGAGACCTACTACCGCCCCACCGCAAACGGTGGCAAGGAGTGGTACAACCCCGCCGATGTCAGGGTGAAACGCGACGACAAGGGCCGCCCGCTCAGCGCCGTGCTGGTCAGTGACGGCGAGCCGGTGGAGATGGGCGGCATCGAGAAGATGTCCAAATCGAAGAACAACGGCGTCGACCCTCAGTCGATGATCGACCGCTTCGGTGCTGATACCGTCCGCCTGTTCATGATGTTCGCCGCCCCTCCGGAGCAGTCACTGGAGTGGTCCGATTCCGGCGTCGAGGGGGCCAACCGCTTCCTGAAGCGCCTCTGGCGCTTGGTCAGCGAGCACCTGGACGCCGGCGAGCCCGGCGACATAGAGGTCGACGCCCTGAACGACGATCAGAAGGCGCTGCGCCGCAAGACTCACGAAACCATCAAGAAGGCCAGCGACGATATCGGTCGGCGCACCACCTTCAACACCGCCATCGCCGCAGTGATGGAACTTTCCAACGCCCTGGGCCGCTTCGACGACACCTCATCGCTGGGCCTGGCCGTGGCCCGCGAGGCGGTGGAGGCCTGCGTGCTGCTGCTCTCTCCCATCACTCCCCACGCCACCCACATCCTCTGGCAGGCGCTCGGCCACGCCGAGCCGGCCATCGATGCTCCCTGGCCGACGCTGGACGAGTCCGCCCTGGCGCGGGACAGCATCGAACTGGTGGTTCAGGTCAACGGCAAGCTGCGGGCACGCCTCGAGGTAGCCGCGGATGCCGACAAGGCCAGTATCGAGGCCCAGGCGCTGGCTGCCGAAAACGTGCAGCGCCACACCGAGGGCAAGGCGATCCGCAAGGTGATCGTGGTGCCCGGAAAACTCGTCAACATCGTCGTCGGCTGATTCGCGTCCGGCCAAGGAGAGCACCATGCACCGCCGAGACTTTCTTCACCTGACCCTGATCAGCAGTGCCACCCTGGCCCTGGCCGGCTGTGGTTTCCGCCTGCGTGGCCTCGATGGCCCAGGGAAAGTGATCGACGAG
>NZ_JBDNGD010000241.1:0-3959 GCF_041689495.1 Halomonas sp.
CGCTGGGCATTGCGGATCAGTTGGCGCAGGGTCTGGCGATCGACCGCGGGAAAGGCCTCGATGAAGGGCTCGACAGCGGCGTCGCCTTCCTCGATGAGGCGGTCCCGCCAGCGCTCGAGGCGATGGAAGGTGTGGTTGCGTTTCAGCTCTTCCTGCTCGATTTCGTCGAAGACGGCCCGGATGGCGTCGAGATCTTCCCGACGCATGAGCTTGCCGATGTATTGCATGTGGCGCCTTCGGCCTTCATGGGAACGGATCCGTGACGTCTCCTCCACGGCCGCCAGCAGAGTATCGGAAAGCGGGAAGCGGGCTCGCTCGGACGGTGACATGGAGATGATGTGCTCGCCGATGGCCTGCAGGGCGTGCATTTCACGCTTGAGTTGGGACTTGCTAGGTGGCGCGTCGTCATCGACTTGAGACAGCCGGTCGAATGCCTGGCGAGAGAATTCCTGGGACATGCCGCTTCCATCGGTTGGGGCTCGGAATATCCATTATACCAGTCCGCAGGGGCGGGCTGTGCATCGCGCAATGATTGACTACCGGCCTCTGGGCCGGTCATTAGGGGGAAACGCATGACACAGGCTTTTGATGCCATCACCCAGCAGCAATTGCTGGAAACCCGTGCTGAATCGGCGCTGGCGCTTGCCAGGCGTGCCGGTGCCGATGCCTGCGAAGTGGGCGCCAGCGTCGATCAGGGAATCGGCGTCAGCGTGCGCGAGGGAGAGGTCGAGACCGTCGAGCTGTCTCGCGACCAGGGCATCGCCGTGACCGTCTATGTGGGGTCACGCAAGGGCAGTGCTTCTTCCACGGATGCGGGTGAGGCCTCCATCCTCGCCGTCGTGGAAAAGGCCCTGGCCATTGCCCGTCATACCGGCGAGGATCCGGACGCGGGGCTGGCCGATGCCGCCTTGATGGCCCGGGACCTTCCGGATCTGGATGTTCACCATCCCTGGGCACTGACCACCGAGCAGGCCGTCGACCTGGCGTTGGCCTGCGAGACGGCTGGCCGTGGTGTCTCAGGGATCCGGCGTTCCGATGGTGCCTCGCTGTCCAGTGGCGAGGGCGTGCGGGTCTATGCCAACAGTCACGGCTTCCTGGGCAGTCAGCGGGGCAGCCGCCATTCGCTTTCCTGCATGTTGATCGCCGAGGACGACAGCGGGATGCAGCGTGACTATGATTTCACCACGGCTCGCCATCCCCACGATCTCGTCGATCCGGTGCTGGTCGGCGAGAGTGCCGCTCGCCGCACACTGCGTCGTCTCGGCGCCCGGCGCCCGATGACCGGCCGCTTGCCGGTGCTCTTCGACCCCTCTCTGGCGAGTGGTCTCATCGGCTCTCTGATGGGGGCCATTGCCGGGGGAGCGCTCTATCGCCAGGCATCATTTCTCTGCGACCGCCTGGGTGATGACATCTTTCCGGACTGGTTCAGCCTTGGCGAGCGGCCTATGGAGCCTGGTGCCATGGCCAGCAGTCCCTTCGACAACGAGGGGGTTCAGACACGGAACAATATCTTCATCGAAAACGGCCGACTGGCCAGCTACATGCTGTCAGCCTATAGCGCCCGGCGCCTCGGCATGCAGACCACCGGTGATGCCGGCGGCGCTCGCAACCTGCGCATCATGGCCCCCCTCACTCCCCTGGAGGCGTTGCTGGCGCGGATGGATCGCGGCGTCCTGGTGACCGAATTGATGGGGCAGGGCGTGAATGCCGTGACCGGGGACTACTCCCGTGGCGCTGCCGGTTTCTGGGTCGAGAACGGAGAGATTCAGTACCCGGTGGAAGAATTCACCATCGCGGGCAATCTCGAAGCCATGTTCAAGGGCCTGCTGGCGGTGGGGGATGATACCGATACCCGCGGCAGTATCCATACCGGCAGCTGGTTGATCGACGAGATGACGGTGGCGGGAGGTTAGCCATCCTCTTCGAAGCGGGCCTCGAAGAGCGCGGCAATGGCATCCAGGACCGCTTCGGCGTCCTCGCCTTCGGCATGAATCTCCAGTTCGGTGCCACAGGGGGCGGCCAGCATCAGCAGTGACATGATGTTGGTCGCGTCCCCCTTGATCTTGCCGTTGATGACGGTGACACGCGCCTCATAGGGATGGCAGCACTGCACCAGCTTGGTGGCGGCCCGCGCATGGAGTCCGCGCTTGTTGGTCAGGGTCAGCTTGCGGTGCGGCACGCCTCAGCGTCCTTCCCTGTCGTTTGCGTTTGGCAGATTCCGTGTCGGACGATGCGAGGAGTTCTTGGCAAGGGCGTCATGGATACCCAGTTCACGGTGGCGGAGCGTGACACCGGCGTGCCGGGCGGTGAAGTGGTGTGCCAGGCGCTCGGCCAGATAAACGGAACGGTGCTGGCCCCCGGTACAGCCGATGGCAACGGTCAGGTAGCTGCGATGGCTGGCCTGATAGGCGGGAAGCCAGCGTTCTATCCAGCCGAGTATATCGTCGTGCATCTCGCCGACGATGGGATAGCCGTCGAGGAACTGGATGATGTCAGGGTCTCGACCCGTGGACTGGCGCAGTTGGGGATCCCAGTAGGGGTTCGGCAGGCAGCGGGCATCGAAGACGATGTCGGCGTCCAGGGGTACGCCTCGCTTGAAGCCGAAGGACTCGAAGGTTAGCGTCAGGTGCTCGGCCTGGTGGTTGGCGATCTGGTCGCTGATACGGCCGCGCAGCTCGTGGATCGAAAGCCGCGAGGTGTCGATCACCAGATCCGCCAGGTCACGGATCTCGGCAAGGGCACTCTCCTCGGAGTCGATGGCCTCGGCCAGGGTCATGTCATTGTTGCGCGTCAGCGGATGTCGCCGGCGGGTCTCCGAGTAGCGTTCCAGGAGGACGCGGGCATCGGTGGTAAAATAGACGACCTGACAGTCGACCTGCCGCCGGCGTAAGTCCGCCAGGAGACTGGGGAAACGTTCCAGGGCATGGGGCAGGTTTCGGGCATCGATGCTGACGGCAATGGAGGTGTGCCGTGATGGCGCCTTGCTGAGCTCATCGACCAGGGACCCCAGCAGCATGGCCGGCAGGTTGTCGATGGCGTAGTAGCCAAGATCCTCGAGCGCCTGCAACGCGATCGACTTGCCCGAGCCGGAACGGCCACTGATGATCACGAGTTGCATGGCGGGTCTCCTGGTCCAGGGGGTGCCGGATGGCCCTGAAAGCGATCAGCTCGATGATGCCTGTCGTCGAATCGCGTCGATGAGGCGCTCATGGAGCTCTTGCTGGCTTGTGCTCTTGCGAAGGGTGGAGCGCGTCTCGACGTCGTTCATCACGCCGGCGACCTGGGCGAGCAGGGCCAGGTGGGCGTCGTCGGCCTCTTCGGGTACCAGCAGCACGAATACCAGATCCACCGGCTCGCCATCGATGGCGTCGAAGTCCACCGGTTCGGCGAGCTTGAGGAACCCGGCAATGGGTGCCTTGCAGTGGGGGCTTCGGGCATGGGGGATGGCAACTCCATTGCCGATACCGGTACTGCCCAGCCGTTCACGACCGATCAGTCGGCTGAAGACCTCCTGACTGTCGAGACTGGGCGTATTCTGGGCGATGAAGGTACTGTAGAACTCCAGTACGCGCTTTTTGCTTCCCCCGGGCACATCGAAGAGGGCGCGCTCGGGGGGCAGGATGGTTTCCAGTGTCATGGGCGATCAGCGGGCGCCGGCGCCTTGGGCGCGAGCCTGTGCCTTTTCCTTGTGCTTGACGAGTTGGCGGTCGATCTTGTCGGCGAGGGCGTCAATGGCGGCGTACATGTCGTTATCCTTGGCCTCGGCGTGCATGTCGGCGCCTGCAGCATGCAGGGTACAGGCCGCTAGATGGCGTTCCTTCTCGATGGAGAGCGTAACCTGCACATTAGTGATGTTGTCGTAATGGCGTTCCACTCGACTGAGCTTGTCGTTGACATAGTCACGCAGGGCATCGGTCAGTTCCACATGATGGCCAGTGATATTGACTTGCATGGCGCGC
>NZ_JBDNGD010000242.1:0-12856 GCF_041689495.1 Halomonas sp.
AAATGGCGGAGAGAGAGGGATTCGAACCCTCGATGGGGCTATAAACCCCATACTCCCTTAGCAGGGGAGCGCCTTCAGCCACTCGGCCACCTCTCCTGTTCGACACGGCACGTATCCTACCGTTTCTGAAGGCCATTGTCCAGCAGCCCGACGATTTTTCCGGGTAACAGGACACCGAAACGCCCCTTCAGACTTCCTGCTCTCCCCCTTCCACATCGGCTTTTTCGCGCTGAATGCGCTGGTAGATCTCTTCGCGATGGACGGCAACATCCTTGGGGGCGTTGACACCGATACGAACCTGGTTTCCCTTTAACCTAAGGACCGTGACGGTGACATCGTCTCCGATCATGAGGGTTTCGCCGACACGGCGGGTCAGGATGAGCATGGCTGATCTCCTTCTCAGACTTGTTCTGCAGCTTTCCGGCAGCGGGATGCGCAACGATGGAGTGGCACTGACTTAGTATGTGGCATGTCGTCTTCCCTGACCATCGGTGTCGTCTAACCGAGACATCCCCCCACCGCAACGACGACAGACTTGCCAGGCGAAAGCAGAAGGGCGTCATCCCTACCAGCGTAGAAGACACCGTCGATACGCGAGACCTCTATTCGCTCTCGATATCGCTCTTGTCGAGTCCGAAGGCCTTGTGAAGGGCCTTGACCGCCAGTTCCATGTGTTTCTCGTCGATGACCACCGAGATCTTGATCTCGGAGGTGGAGACCATGCGGATATTGATGTTCTCGTCGGCCAGCACACGGAAGAACTTGGCGGCGACACCGGCATGGGATCGCATCCCGACCCCCACCAGCGAGACCTTGGCGATGTTGTCGTCACCGCGCAGCTCACCGCCACCCAGATCGGGAATGACCTGATCCTTGAGGATCTTCATGGTCTGCTTGTAGTCGCCCTTGGCCACGGTAAAGGTGAAGTCCGTGTAGTCACCCGCCGGTGCCACGTTCTGTACGATCATGTCGATCTCGATGTTGGCATCGGCGATCGGGCCCAGGATGCGCGAGGCCACGCCCGGCACGTCCGGGGTATTGAGCAGTGTCAATTTCGCTTCGTTGGCGGTGAAGGCGATACCGGAGATCAGCGGTTCTTCCATGGAATCCTCGTCTAGGTCAGAGTCAGCGATAATCAGGGTGCCGGGGCCATCCTCGAAACTGGACAGCACACGCAGCGGGACGTTGTACTTGCCGGCGAACTCGACGGCACGGATCTGCAGGACCTTGGAACCGAGACTGGCCAGTTCCAGCATCTCCTCGACGGTAATGGTCTCCAGACGCTGGGCCTTGGAGCAGACCCGCGGGTCGGTGGTGTAGACGCCATCGACATCGGTGTAGATCTGGCACTCATCGGCACCCAGGGCAGCGGCCAGGGCCACGCCCGTCGTGTCGGACCCGCCGCGACCCAGGGTAGTGATATTGCCCTCCTCGTCGACACCCTGGAAGCCAGCGACCACGACCACCTGGCCGGCATCGAGATCCTCGCGAATCTCATCGGTCTCGATACGCTGGATGCGCGCCTTGGTATGGGCGCTGTCGGTCAGGATGCCGACCTGGGAGCCGGTATAGGAGGTCGCCGGTACGCCAAGCTTCTGCAACGCCATGGCCAGCAGCGAGATGGTGACCTGCTCGCCGGTGGAGACCAGCATGTCCATCTCGCGCGGGGTCGGCTCGTCATTGATCTCGTTGGCCATGCCGATCAGGCGGTTGGTCTCGCCGCTCATGGCGGAGACCACGACGACGATCTGGTGACCGTTGTCGCGGAAACCCTTGACCTTCTCGGCCACGGCCTTGATGCGCTCCACGGAGCCCACCGAGGTACCGCCGAATTTCTGTACGTATAGTGCCATCTGCCGATTTCCCTGGTGGTTCGAGTGCGCGTAGCGCTCGGATGAGTGAAAGGTGAGTGAATATGACGAGGGCCGGGGCATCGCTGCCACCGGCCCTGCAACCCGCTTACTGGAGCCGATCCTCGACCCATGCCGGGACGCTTTCCAGCGCGCCTGACAACGCCTTGACATCGCTGCCGCCGGCCTGGGCCATGTCGGCCCGGCCGCCACCCTTGCCCCCCACCTGGGCCGCCACATGGTTGACCAGCTCCCCGGCCTTGACCCGGCCGGTGAGATCATCGGTGACACCGGCGATCAGGCTGACCTTGCCGGCCTCGGCATCGGCCACGCCCAGCACCACAATGCCGGAGCCCAGCTTGTTCTTGAGCTGATCGAGCATGCCGCGCAGCTCCTTGCCGGCCACGCCCTCGAGGCGCCTCGCCAGCACCTTGACGCCCTTGACCTCGCGGGCCTCATTGACCATCTCGCTACCGGCGGCGCTGGCCAGCTTGGCCTTGAGGCGTTCGAGCTCCTTCTCCAGGGTGCGATTGCGCTCGAGCAGCGATTCGACCCGCTCCTCGGCCTGCTCCGGCTTGGCCTTGAGCCGCTCGCCGATGCGGTTGAGGCGCGCTTCCTGCTCGCAAAACCAGGCCAGCGCCCCCTCGCCGGTAATCGCCTCGATGCGGCGCACGCCGGAGGCGATGCCCGCCTCGCTGACGATGCGAAAACAGCCTATGTCGCCACTGCGGACCACATGGGTGCCACCGCACAGCTCGATGGAGAAGTCGTCGGCGCCGATGGTCAACACCCGGACATTGTCGGCGTACTTGGCCTCGAACAGCGCTGCAGCGCCCTTGGCCTTGGCCTCGTCGAGTCTCATCTGCTCGATGCGGGTCGGCGCATTCCCCAGTATCTGCTCGTTGACCAGCCGCTCCACCTCGGCCAGCTGCTCCGGGCTCATGGGTTCGAAGTGGCTGAAATCGAAGCGCAGCCGCTCGGGAGTGACCAGCGAGCCCTTCTGCTGGACATGGTTGCCGAGCACCATCCGCAGCGCCTTGTGCATCAAGTGGGTCGCCGAGTGGTTGCGCACCGTGGCCGCCCGCAGGCTCGCATCCACCCGCGGATGCACCTCGGCGCCCACGGCCAGCTCCCCCTCGAGCAGGACGCCGTGGTGCAGGTGATGGCCGGCCTGCTTCTGGGTGTCGGTGACCAGGAAGCGGCCCCCCTCCAGTTCCAGGTAGCCGGTATCGCCCACCTGCCCGCCAGACTCGCCGTAGAAGGGGGTGCGGTCCAGCACCACGACGCCACGCTGCTCCGGCTCGAGCCGCGCCAGCGGATTGCCCTGGCGATCGACGAGGGCGGTAACGGTGGCACGTCCCTCCAGGTGGTCATGGCCGATGAAGGCGGTCTCGCCTTCGAGGTCCAGGGCCGCCGTGTAGTCGGCACCGAACTGGCTGGCGGCGCGGGCGCGCTCGCGCTGGGCCTCCAGTTCACGCTCGAAGCCGGCCTCGTCGAGGCTGACGTCACGCTCGCGGCAGACATCGGCGGTCAGATCATAGGGGAAGCCGTAGGTATCGTAGAGCTTGAAGACCGTCTCGCCGGCCAGGGTATCGCCCTCGAGCCCGGCCAAGGCCTCCTCGAGCAAGCCCATGCCGTGCTCCAGAGTGCGGGCGAACTGTTCCTCCTCCTTGAGCAGGACTCGCTCGATCTGGTGGCGCGCCTCGCGTAACTCGGGAAACGCCTCGCCCATCTCCACGTCCAGGGCGCCCACCAGCTTGTGGAAGAAGCTGCCACGCGCGCCCAGCTTGTGACCATGGCGAATGGCGCGACGGATGATACGGCGCAGCACATAACCGCGGCCCTCGTTGGAGGGCAGGACGTCATCGGCGATCAGGAAGGCGCAGGAGCGGATATGGTCGGCGATCACCCTCAGCGAAGGCGTGGTCGTGTCGGCATGGCCGGTATGCCGCGCCGCTGCTTCAAGCAGGCTCTGGAAGAGGTCGATCTCGTAGTTGGAATGCACGCCCTGCATCACCGCGGCTATGCGCTCCAGGCCCATGCCGGTGTCGATGGAGGGCTTGGGCAGCGGATTGAGGGTGCCGGCCGCATCGCGGTCGAATTGCATGAACACCAGGTTCCAGATCTCGATGTAGCGGTCGCCGTCCTCCTCCGGACTGCCGGGAGGGCCGCCCCACACCTCGGGACCATGGTCGAAGAATATCTCGGAGCTCGGCCCGCAGGGGCCGGTATCGCCCATCTGCCAGAAGTTGTCCTCGTCGAGCTTCGAGAAGCGTGACGGGTCGATGCCCATCTCGTCCTTCCAGATACGCTCGGCCTCGTCGTCACTGATATGCACCGTAACCCAGAGCTTTTCCTTCGGCAGCCCCAGGGTCTCGGTCAAGAAGGTCCAGGCGAAATGGATGGCGTCGCGCTTGAAGTAGTCACCGAAACTGAAATTGCCCAGCATCTCGAAGAGGGTATGGTGCCGGGCGGTATAGCCGACGTTGTCCAGGTCATTGTGCTTGCCGCCGGCACGCACACAGCGCTGGGAAGACGTGGCACGCACATAGGGACGCGGGTCGCGACCCAGGAAGACGTCCTTGAATGGCACCATACCCGCGTTGGTGAACAGCAGGGTGGGGTCGTTGCCCGGCACCAGGGAGCTGGAAGGCACGACGGTGTGGCCATGCTGCTCGAAGTAACTCAGGAAGGCCTGTCTGATGTCTGCGCTTTTCATGGGGTATCCGTAGCGATAAGCATGGTGACCCGGTGGGCAGGCAGTGGGTCGGCAAGCGGCGTGTCGACGCCGGAATCGGCTCGCCACTGCGCCACAGGAGTACCACCCGGGGCATTCGCAAAGGGAGGCATTATAGCGCAGTTGTCAAGGGACTGAAGGGGCACTGGCACCAGCACCACTCGGGACTGATCCGGCGCCCCTCGTGGACTAGTACCGATCTGGCGCCGAATCCCAGGCGTGTTCCAGGGCGTGGCGCACCTGGTCGAAGTCAAAGCCTCGCTGGGCGAGGAAACGCTCGCGGCGGGCGCGTTCACGGGGAGTGTCGCCGGGCCCGGAGAAGCGCCGCACCAAGGCATCGCAGGCCAGGGCGAACCAGTCACCCTCGGCCCCCTGTTCGGCCTCGAGCAGGGCGTCCTGAATCCGCTCTCGCCCCAGTCCTCGACGCTTCAGCTCAGCCCGAATCTTGACGGGCCCCTGACCGCGAAAGAGGCGCGAACGTGCGAAGCTCTCGGCGAATCGTGCATCGGACTGCAGGCCCCCCTCGGCCAGGGCCTCGAGACAGTCGTTGACGGCCTCGGCAGAATATCCCCTGGCCGTCAGGCGCTCGACCAGTTCGAGCCGGGAATACTCTCGTCGTGCAAGCATGCGTATGGCGTCCTCCCTCGGCGAGGACGCCCCCTCGCGGACAGACACATCACCCATGGCTTACAGCAGTTCGTCGTCGCTACCGGCGTCATCCGCCAGAGACTCCACCGCGGCGGACTGCTCCTTCTCCTTCTCCTTCTCCTTCTCCTTCGGTTCGGGGGAAGCCAGCAACTGGCCACGGATCTGTGACTCGATTTCCTCCATGACCACCGGATTATCCTCGAGGAACTGGGCGGCATTGGCCTTGCCCTGACCGATCTTGTTGCCCTTGTAGCTATACCAGGCGCCCGCCTTGTCGATCAGGTTGCATTGCACGCCCAGGTCGACCACTTCGCCGGCATGGTAGATACCCTTGCCGTAGAGGATCTGGAACTCTGCCTGGCGAAACGGCGGTGCCACCTTGTTCTTCACCACCTTGACCCGGGTCTCGTTGCCGGTCACCTCATCGCCCTGCTTCACCGAACCGGTACGGCGGATATCCAGACGCATGCTGGAGTAGAACTTGAGGGCGTTGCCACCGGTGGTCGTCTCGGGACTGCCGAACATCACGCCGATCTTCATGCGGATCTGATTGATGAAGACCACCATGCAGTTGGCGGTCTTCATGTTGCCGGTGACCTTGCGCAGGGCCTGGGACATCAGGCGAGCCTGCAGGCCAACGTGGGGGTCCCCCATCTCGCCCTCGATCTCGGCCCGGGGCGTGAGGGCGGCCACCGAGTCGATGACGATGACGTCGACACCACCGGAACGCACCAGCATGTCGCAGATCTCCAGGGCCTGCTCGCCGGTGTCGGGCTGGGAGACCAGGAGATCATCCAGATTGACACCGAGCTTCTCGGCATAGCTGGGGTCGAGGGCGTGTTCGGCATCGATGAAGGCACAGGTCTTGCCCTTCTTCTGGGCCTGGGCAATCACCGACAGGGTAAGGGTCGTCTTGCCCGAGGACTCGGGGCCGAAGATCTCGACCACGCGCCCATAGGGAAGCCCGCCAATGCCCAGGGCGATATCCAGCCCCAGGGAACCGGTCGATACCGATGGCATCACCACCCGCGGGGCATCGCCGAGACGCATCACGGTGCCCTTGCCGAACTGGCGGTCGATCTGCGAAAGCGCGGCATTCAGCGCCTTGGAACGGTTGTCGTCCTGAGCCATGAAGGGCCTCCTACGCAATGAAAAGTGGAAACAGCGTTACCCGAAACAGGGCATAACGATACTGTATGACTACACAGCAGTATGAAGAAGAAATCATCGCCAGTCACCCTTCCGAGGGCGACAGATGTCGAATCAGCCCGATCAGGGCCTCACGCACAGCCTGCTCCCGTACCGCCTGACGATCACCGGCGAAATGCCGACACTCGGCATGGGAGGCATCGGCACTTCCCCATGCCAGCCAGACCGTGCCCACGGGCTTCTCGGCGCTGCCTCCGCCGGGACCGGCCACGCCACTGATCGCCACCCCCAATTGCGCCCCACTCTCACGACAGGCGCCCGCCACCATGGCATCCACCACCTCGCGACTCACCGCCCCCTGTGCCGTCAAGAGTGCATCGGACACCCCCAGCAGGCGCCTCTTGGCCGCATTGGAATAGGTGACATAGCCGGTCTCGAACCAGTTGGAGCTCCCGGCCACGGCGGTAATGGCGCTGGCGACACCACCGCCGGTGCAGGATTCCGCCGTGGTCACGCAGATGTCCTGCCCCTGACAGAGATGTCCCAGGCGCTCGGCAAGCACCAGGAGGTCGAGGGCCATGAGATTGAGAACCATAGTGTCGACGTCGGCTGATGGCATCATCGTTCTCCCGAGGAAACTGGGCATAGCAGCCGGTACTGGCCGCGCGTCTGCCCGGACTTTTGCGTACAATACCGCCTTTGATCACAAGATGCAGGCGCAGGAAAACCCGGCGACGGATACGCACCGCCATCCGATGAAGCATTACAGGAACCCCATGTCACAGGCCAGCGACCAGCACACGCCGATGATGGCCCAGTACCTGAAGATCAAGCGCGACCACCCGGACGTGCTGCTCTTCTACCGCATGGGCGACTTCTATGAGCTGTTCCACGATGATGCGCGGCGTGCCGCCGCCCTGCTCGACATCACTCTGACCCAGCGCGGCCAATCGGCGGGCAAGCCGATCCCCATGGCCGGGGTGCCCTACCACAGCGCCGAGGGCTACCTGGCCCGACTGGTGAAGGCGGGTGAGTCGGTGGCCATCTGCGAGCAGATCGGCGACCCGGCAACCGCCAAGGGACCGGTCGAGCGCAAGGTGGTACGCATCATCACTCCGGGCACCCTCTACGACGAGGCCCTGCTCGATGCTCGCCGCGACAACCTGCTGGTCGCCCTGCACAGCCGGGAAACCGACTGGGGCATCGCCTGGCTCGAGCTGTCCAGTGGGCGCTTCAGCCTGCTGGAGGTCGCCAGCGAAGGGGAAATGCTGGCCGAGCTGCAGCGCCTCGATCCTGCCGAACTGCTGGTATCGGACGCCGTCGACCTGCCGCCGACCCTGGTATCCCGCCCTGGTCTGCGCCGCCAGGATGACTGGCTGTTCGACCTCGATGCGGCAAACCGGACCCTGCGTGACCAGTTCGGGGTTCAGGACCTGAGAGGTTTCGGCTGTGCCCACATGGAGGTCGCGCTGATCGCCGCCGGCGTGCTTATCGACTATGCCCGTGACACCCAGCGCTCGCGGCTGCCCCACGTCACCGCCATCGGTGTGGAAAACCGCGAGGATGCCGTGGTCATCGATGCCGCCAGTCGCCGTAACCTGGAGATCGACACCAGCCTGGGTGGAGGCAGCGACAACACCCTGGCCAGCGTGCTCGACACCACTGCCACGGCCATGGGATCCCGGTTGCTCAAGCGCTGGCTGAATCGTCCCCTGCGCGACCGGGACCAGGTGCAGGCCCGACAAGCGGCCGTTGGCCTGCTGCTCGATGACGAGGGTCATCTCGCCCTGGCCGAAGCCCTCAAGGCGATCGGCGATGTCGAACGCATCCTGGCTCGGGTAGCCCTCTATAGCGCCCGCCCACGCGATCTCGCACGACTTCGTGACGCACTGGAAAGCCTCCCGGCGCTCGAACGGGCGCTCGACGCCTACCCCGAAGGCTCGTCACTGGACGAGTTGCGGCGTCACATCCGGCCCTATCCCGACCTCGCCGACACCCTGACCCGGGCGCTGGTGGACAATCCCCCGGTGGTGATCCGTGAGGGCGGGGTGATTGCCGAAGGTTTCGATAGCGAACTGGACGAGCATCGTGGCCTGGCCGAGCATGCCGGCGACTACCTGGTGCAGCTGGAGACGCGCGAACGTGAACGCACCGGCTTGCCCGGCCTGAAGGTAGGCTACAACCGGGTCCATGGCTATTTCATCGAGATCCCTCGCGCCCAGGCACGGGATGTACCCGTCGACTACATTCGCCGCCAGACGCTGAAGAACGCCGAACGCTTCATCATTCCCGAACTCAAGGAATTCGAGGACAAGGCACTGTCGGCGAGGTCCCGCGCCCTGGCCCGTGAGAAGCTGCTCTACGACGGCCTGCTCGACACCCTCAATTCCGATCTCAGTCCCCTGCAGGCTACCGGCCGCAGCCTGGCTACTCTGGACGTGCTGTGCTGCCTCGCCGAGCGGGCGCAGTCACTGGATCTTACCCGCCCGCGATTGCTGGAAACTCCGGGCCTGACCATCCGGGGAGGGCGTCATCCGGTCGTTGAACGGGTCAGCGAGACCCCCTTCGTCCCCAATGACCTGGTGCTGGATGATGATCGGCGCATGCTTGTCATCACCGGCCCCAACATGGGCGGGAAGTCGACCTACATGCGACAGGCCGCTCTGATCACCCTGCTCGCCCATACCGGGAGCTTCGTGCCGGCGGACTCGGCGGACATCGGCCCGGTGGACCGGATCTTCACCCGCATCGGTTCCTCGGACGATCTCGCCGGTGGTCGCTCCACCTTCATGGTGGAAATGAACGAGACCGCCAGCATCCTGCACAACGCCACGGACCAGAGCCTGGTGTTGATGGACGAGATCGGCCGGGGCACCAGCACCTTCGACGGCCTCTCGCTGGCCTGGGCCAGCGCCGAGCACCTGACACACAGCCGTGCCTTCACCCTCTTCGCCACTCACTACTTCGAGATGACGGCCCTAGCGGACCAGGCGGAAGGTGTCGCCAACGTGCACCTGACCGCTACCGAGCACAAGGACGGCATCGTCTTCATGCATCGCGTCGAGGAAGGTCCCGCCAGTCAGAGCTATGGCCTTCAGGTCGCCCAGCTGGCCGGGGTCCCGACGTCCGTGATCGCTCGAGCCCGCGAGAAGCTGGCCTTGCTCGAACAGCAGGAAGTGGATCAGGGGAACCAGCCCTTGCGACAGCAACAGGACGGACATGCGGCACCCTTGCAGACCGACCTCTTCGCTCGCACCCCGCATCCCCTGGTGGAGGAACTCGAAGCACTCGCCCTGGATGACCTGACACCACGGCAGGCACTGGAGTTGCTCTACCGATGGAAGGCGGCCACATGATTGCGTCGACCGACCCTTGGCAGTGCTTGCGGAACTCCCGGCGGGACGACTAGAATGATCGCCCTGCCGCTTTATAATTATAATGGTCTTGGTTTTATACCCGTTTTTAGACATTAGTGACCGGCCGCGGTCTATCGAACCGAGGGAGGGAGACTGACATGACATTTGTCGTCACCGAAAACTGCATCAAGTGCAAGTACACCGACTGTGTCGAGGTCTGCCCGGTGGACTGCTTCTATGAAGGCCCCAACTTCCTGGTGATACACCCCGACGAGTGCATCGACTGCGACCTGTGTCCGCCGGAGTGTCCCGTCGAGGCGATCTTCTCGGAAGATGAGTTACCCGAGAATCAGGAAGCCTTCATCGAGATCAACGCCGAACTGGCGGAGGTCTGGCCCAATATCAGCGAGAAGAAGGACCCGCCCGCCGATGCCGAGGAGTGGGACGGAAAGCCCGGCAAGCTCGAGTACCTCGAACGCGAATAGCCCATCGCGCCGCCCTCAATCGAAAAAGGCGACCCGAAGGTCGCCCGCTCCCAGCAGATCCCTTGGGCGGCTACCTCCGCCCGGCTCCTCTGGTGCTTGGCCCTGCCCGGAGGCGGCGTCCTGCCACACCGCGCGCACCAGCAAAGCATCCCGTTGCATCCTGCCGAAAGAACCGCCTTGTCCTTTTCGTCCCTGGTGGCATTGTGGCAGGGCTGCATCGCAGCACAACCGTCCCACCCGACGCCTCGGCAGGCATGCCAATGCGCCATCAGTGCCGTCAGTAACGCGAAATGTCCTTTTATATCAATGCAATAAAAAAGACCCCAACCCGGAAGGCAGCGGTCTTTTCATCGGCGATAGGTCAATGTCTTCGGGTATATGTAGCTGATTTCCTACAAGAAGTCCCGATATAGGCAACACTGTTCGATTACTGTCCCTTGATCGCGGACAGCCCCGGATAGGCTGCCGAGTTGCCGAGTTCCTGCTCGATCACCAGCAGGCGGTTGTACTTGGCCACCCGATCGCTGCGGCTCAAGGACCCCGTCTTGATCTGGCCGGCACTGGTGCCCACCGCCAGATCGGCGATGGTGGTGTCCTCGGTCTCCCCGGAACGGTGAGAGATCACCGCGGTGAAACCGGCATCCTGGGCCATCCTGATGGCGTCCAGAGTCTCGGAAAGCGAGCCGATCTGATTGAACTTGATCAGGATGGAATTGCCGATCTTCTCCTCGATGCCTCGCCTGAGAATCCTGGTGTTGGTCACGAAGAGGTCGTCGCCCACCAGTTGAACCCTGTCACCCAGCCTGTCGGTCAACAGCTTCCAGCCATCCCAGTCGGACTCGTCCATGCCGTCCTCGATGGAAACGATGGGATACTGGTCACACAGATCGGCCAGGTAATCGACGAAGCCGGCGGCATCGAACGCCTTGCCCTCGCCGGAAAGATCATACTTGCCGTCGCGGTAGAACTCCGAGGAGGCACAGTCCAGCGCCAGGGTCACGTCACGGCCAAGGTCGTAACCGGCGTCGCTCACCGCCTGCTTGATCACGGCCAGAGCCTCGGCATTGGAGGCCAGGTTGGGTGCGAAGCCACCCTCGTCACCCACCGACGTCGCCAGGCCTCGCGATGAAAGCACCTTCTTCAGCGCGTGAAAGATCTCGGCCCCCATGCGCAGGCCCTCGCGGAAGGTCGGCGCACCTACCGGCTGTACCATGAATTCCTGGATATCGACGTTATTGTCGGCATGCTCGCCGCCATTGAGAATATTCATCATCGGTACCGGCATCAGGTACTCACCCGGCTTGCCGTAAAGCTCGGCAATATGAGCGTAGAGCGGCACCCCCTTGGCATTGGCCGCGGCCTTGGCAGTCGCCAGCGACACGGCGAGGATGGCATTGGCGCCCAGCGTGGCCTTGTTGTCGGTACCATCGAGTTCGAGCATGGCGTCATCCAGGCCCCGCTGGTCGCGGGCATCCATGCCAAGCAGCCGTTCACGGATAGCGGTGTTGACGGATTCCACGGCCTTGAGTACGCCCTTGCCAAGGTAGCGCGACTTGTCGCCATCGCGCCGCTCCAGGGCCTCGCGAGAGCCGGTGGAGGCGCCGCTGGGGGCGCAGGCCACACCCACGGCGCCGCTTTCCAGATGCACCTCGGCCTGCACGGTGGGATTGCCGCGGGAGTCGAGAACCTCCAGGGCTTGAATGTCGACGATCTTGGTCATGTCAATCGATCCTTCTTGTTGGTGTGAACGTCGTGACGTCTCGGCGTTAGCCTCGTGAATGGTCAGGATATCTCGAGGGGTGCAAACCCCTTGACCAGGTCATCGAGTGCCTTGACCTGGGCCAGGAAGGGTTCCAGACGGTCCAATGGCAAGGCGCAGGGGCCATCGCAGAGCGCCGAATCGGGATCGGGATGTGCCTCCAGAAAGATCCCTGCCAGTCCCACGGCAACACCCGCCCTGGCCAGTTCGGCCACCTGAGCGCGACGCCCATCGGCACTGTCGGCACGACCGCCGGGGCGTTGCAACGAATGCGTGACATCGAAAAACAGGGGATAGCCCGTCTGCTTCATATCACCAAAACCGAGCATATCAACCACTAGATTATTATACCCGAAGCTGGAGCCACGTTCACAAAGCAACAATTTCTCATTACCCGCCTCCTGACACTTGCGGATGATATGACGCATCTCCTGAGGCGCCAGGAATTGCGGCTTCTTGATGTTGATCACCGCCCCGGTCTCGGCCATCGCCACCACCAGGTCGGTCTGACGGGCCAGGAAGGCAGGCAACTGGATGATGTCGGCGACCTCGGCGACCCGCTCAGCCTGCCAGGGCTCGTGGATGTCGGTAATGATCGGTACACCGAACCGCGACTTCACCTCGGCCAGGATCTCCAGGCCCTTGTCCAGACCGGGCCCCCGGAAGGAGTGGATGGAACTGCGGTTTGCCTTGTCGAAGCTGGCCTTGAACACATAGGGCATGCCGAGCCGGCTGGTCACCTCAACATAGGCGGCAGCGACCTCGAGGGCCAGATCTCGCGATTCCAGGACATTCATGCCACCGAGCAGCATCAGCGGTAACGAGTTGCCGGCCCTCAGGCCGGCAACCTTGATATGACGCTCCGGGACATG
>NZ_JBDNGD010000243.1:0-25825 GCF_041689495.1 Halomonas sp.
GCCGACGAGGTCATCGCCGGCCTGGCCAGTGTCCTGCCCATGCCTGGCCGGCTGTCGGTGGTTGAAGGCATCAATGCCTCACAATTGCTGGACGATACCTATAATGCCAACCCCGGCGCGGTCAAGGCGGCGCTCGACCTCCTGGTCACCCTGCCGCGGCCGCATTGGTGCCTGTTGGGCGCCATGGGAGAGTTGGGAGAAGCGTCCGATCGGCTGCATGCCGAGATCGGACGCCATGCACGGGAACTGGGGATCGACTTTCTCGGCACCCTCGGAGAGACGGCATGGCCTGCCAGCCAGGCCTTCGGTCAGGGTGGGTGCCATTTTGACGATCGGGAGGCGCTGACGCGCCATGTCCTCCACCATCTGCCACCGGGAGCCAGCGTGCTGGTCAAGGGGTCGCGCAGTGCCGGCATGGAAAAGGTCCTGTCCGCGCTACGTGCAGATGCATCAAGGTGAACGTGACACATGCTGCTTTATCTGGCTGACTTCCTGGCGCAATTCTTCAGTGCCTTCAATGTATTCAACTACCTGACCCTGCGCATGATCCTGGGGACCCTCACGGCCCTGGTGCTGTGCCTCTGTCTGGGACCGGTGATGATCCGGCGGCTGGTCGAGCGACAGATCGGCCAGGCGGTGCGTGACGATGGCCCTCAGTCGCACCTGTCCAAAGCCGGCACTCCCACCATGGGGGGGGCCATGATCCTCATGGCCATCGCCGTCAGTACCCTGCTGTGGGGTGACCTCGCCAACCACTATGTATGGATCGTGCTGGCGGTGACCCTGGGTTTCGGTGCCATCGGCTGGGTCGACGATTACCGCAAGGTCGTCGAGAAGAACCCGCGGGGATTGCCGGCACGCTGGAAGTATTTCTGGCAGTCGGTGATCGGCCTGGCGGCAGCCGTTGTACTCTATGTCACGGCGGTCAACCCGGTGGAAACCAGTTTGATCGTTCCACTGTTCAAGGAGTTCGTGCTGCCCCTGGGCGTGTTCTATATCGTGCTGACCTATCTGGTGATCGTGGGCAGTTCCAATGCCGTGAACCTCACCGATGGCCTCGATGGTCTTGCCATCATGCCGACGGTACTGGTGGCCATGGGGCTGGCGGTATTTGCCTATGCCAGTGGCAACACCGTGTTCGCCAACTATCTGCAGATTCCCTTCATTCCCGGTGCCGGTGAACTGGCGGTCTTCTGCGCCACCATCGCCGGCGCCGGGCTGGGTTTCCTGTGGTTCAACACCTACCCGGCCCAGGTCTTCATGGGCGATGTGGGAGCCCTGGCCCTGGGGGCGGCGCTGGGCGTCGTGGCGGTCATCGTGCGTCAGGAGATCGTGCTGTTCATCATGGGCGGCATCTTCGTCATGGAGACTGTTTCGGTGATCCTGCAGGTGGGGTCTTACAAGCTGACCGGACGGCGTATCTTCCGCATGGCGCCCTTGCATCATCATTATGAGCTCAAGGGATGGCCTGAGCCTCGCGTCATCGTGCGTTTCTGGATCATCACCGTGGTGCTGGTGTTGATCGGCCTGGCCACCCTCAAGGTACGTTGAGGGCCTCTCACGCCACCCGCAAGGAGCAGCGCATGGTCAAGGTGCCCAGGGGAACCACCCTGGTAGTCGGGCTAGGGGTGTCGGGCCGCGCCATCTGCCGTCACCTGTCACGGCTCGGGACGCCCTATAGGGTGGTGGACACCCGCGCCGTGCCCCCCGGGCTGGACGAGTTCCGGGCCGACCACCCCGATGTCGAGATACATTGCGGCGCCATCAGCGACCTGGATCTCGATGAGGTCGAGGAAGTGGTGGTCAGTCCTGGTGTCGACCCGCGCATGCCGGGACTGGCCGAGCTGGCACGCCGGCGTCGCGACAGCGATGGTCAGCCGCTGCTGGTGGGTGAGATCGCGCTTTTCGTGCGTGCCTGTCAGTCGCCCATCGTTGCCATCACCGGCTCCAATGCCAAGTCCACGGTGACCACTCTGATCGGTGAAATGGCCAGGGCGGCGGGACGACGGGTGGCGGTCGGGGGAAACCTCGGCACCCCCGCGCTGGATCTTCTCGCCGAGATGCCTCAGGCAGATTGCTATGTGCTGGAGCTCTCCAGCTTTCAACTGGAGACGACGCCCTGTCTCGGCGCCGAGAGCGCGGTCTTCCTCAACCTTTCCGAGGATCATCTGGACCGCCATGGCGACATGACTGGCTACCGTGTCGCCAAGCTGGGTATCTTCCGGGGTGCTCGCCATGGGGTGGTCAATGCCGAGGACCCCATGACCTGGCCCGAGACTCCTCTCCCGGCGCTGGACCGGTTCACTACCCGTCCGCCGGGCAGCCACGACTGGGGGATCGGGCATTACCGGGAACGCGACTGGTTGATGCAGGGCGACACGCCCCTGATGCCGGCCGACGAGGTCCGGCTTCCCGGTCGCCATAATCAGGCTAATGCTCTGGCGGCCCTTGCCGCGGGCCATCGCCTGGGGCTTGCGCTGGAGACCATGTGCGAGGTGCTGCGCCGTTTTCCCGGCCTGCCGCATCGGGGTGAATGGGTAGCCGATATCGAAAGGGTGCGGTGGATCAATGATTCCAAGGGCACCAATGTGGGGGCAACCCTGGCGGCCATCGCCGGCCTCGGGCCGACGCTTGCGGGTCGGCTGATCCTGCTTGCCGGCGGGGTGGGCAAGGGGGCAGATTTCTCGCCCCTGGCCGACCCACTTGCCCTGTATGGCCGTGAGGCCATCCTGTTCGGCCAGGATGCCGATCGGTTGGAGTGGGCGCTACGGGGATACCTCCCCCTCGCGAGGGTGGAGGACATGGAGGCCGCCATGTCACGTGCGGCGGCCATCGCCGAACCCGGCGATGGCGTTCTGCTCTCACCGGCCTGTGCCAGTCTCGATCAGTTCAGCAACTATCAGGAAAGGGGTGACGTATTTCGAGACTGGGTCCGCCGCCATTCGATGGAGTCTCACCGATGAAACCCTTTGACCGCCTCGGTCGACGACTCTCCACACGCCACCAGCCCTGCGACGGTTGGTTGTTGCTGGCCATTCTGGCCCTGATGCTGATCGGCTGGGTCATGGTCACCTCGGCCTCCACCGGGGTGGCGGAAAGCCTGACCGGCAATGCCTGGTTCTTCAGCATTCGCCACGGCATCTTCCTGGTTGTGGCGCTGGGCGTTGGCACCCTGCTGTTGATGGTTCCCCTGGCCTGGTGGAAGGCCAACGGCCCCTTGTTGTTGCTGGTGGGGGTGTTTCTTCTGGTGCTTGTCCTGCTGGTGGGGCGGGAGGTGAATGGTAGCCGGCGGTGGTTGTCGGTTCCCGGCATACCCTTGAATCTGCAGGCCTCCGAGGTCGCCAAGTTTTGCCTGATCATTTACGTGGCCGGCTACCTGGAGCGCTTCCTGCCCCAGGTGCGGCGGCAATGGGGCGCCTTCCTGCGGCCCCTCGTTGTCATGGTCCTCATCGCCTTCCTGTTGATCCTCGAGCCTGATTATGGCGCCGTGGTCGTCATGACGGCCTGTGTGATGGGCATGCTGCTGATGGCCGGTGCGCCCTGGGGCCGTTTTGCCCTGCTTCTGGTGCTGGTGGCCGGTGGCGGGCTCCTGCTGGCCATTGCCGAACCCTATCGACTGGCCCGCCTGACCAGCTTCGCCGATCCCTGGGCAGACCAGTTTGCCAGTGGCTACCAGCTGACCCAGGCCTTGATCGCCTTCGGTCGCGGTCATTGGTTGGGCGTGGGTCTGGGCAACAGTGTCCAGAAGCTCTTCTACCTGCCTGAGGCGCATACCGACTTCGTCTTCGCCGTGATTGCCGAGGAACTCGGCCTGTTCGGTGCCCTCATCGTGGTCGGGCTCTTCGCCCTTCTGGTGTATCGCGCCATGGCGGTGGGACGCCGTGCAGAGCTTGCCAGGATGCCCTTCGCCGCCTATCTCAGCTACGGGATTGCCCTGGTCGTGGGTGTTCAGGCCTTCATCAACATTGCGGTGAGCACGGGGATGCTTCCCACCAAGGGATTGACCCTGCCGCTATTGAGTTATGGCGGGTCCAGTCTAGTGATCAGCGCCATGATGATGGCCTTGCTGCTGAGGGCCGATATCGAGGTGCGACAGGCCTGGCGTCGTTCAGCAGCGGCGGCATCCGTCGGGCAGGCGGCAGTTTCTTCCGTCGAGAAAGGAGAAGGAGTAAGCCGATGACCGCGATCCCCCGACGTCGCGCCCTGATCATGGCCGGTGGTACCGGCGGTCATGTCATGCCGGCCCTGTCCCTGGCCCATGGTCTCATGGCCGAGGATATCGAGGTCCAATGGCTGGGTAGTCCGAGGGGTATAGAGAACCGTCTGGTCCCCGAGGCCGGCATTGTCCTGCATCGTATCGCTGTGGTGGGGCTGCGTGGCAATGGCCTGGGTGGCTGGCTGATGGCCCCCGTCAATCTGAGCCGGGCGGTATGGCAGGCCTGGCGCATCATCCGCGCCTATGACCCTCAACTGGTCATCGGCCTCGGCGGTTTCGCCAGCGGACCCGGTGGACTGGCCGCCTGGCTGGCGCGGCGTCCGCTGGTGATCCACGAGCAGAATGCGGTCGCGGGGCTGACCAATCGCGTCCTGGCCAGGGTGGCGAGACGGGTCTATTCGGCCTTCCCTCAGGCCTTTGCCGGAAGGGCTGAGGTGGTCGGCAATCCGGTGCGCCGGGAGATCGCCACCCTCGGCGAGTGCCCGCGAACCTCGGCTACCATGGCCTCACGACCCTTGAGGCTGCTGGTGGTGGGCGGTTCATTGGGGGCCCTGGCCCTAAATGAATGCCTGCCCGAGGCACTGGCGCAAATCCCTCCCGAGTCGCGTCCTGAGGTGCATCATCAATCCGGCGGCGACAAGGCGTCGGCGACCCGCGAGGGTTATGCCAAGCAGGGGGTGGCAGCGCAAGTCACGCCCTTCATCGACGGGATGGCCGAGGCCTACGACTGGGCCGATCTGGTGGTCTGTCGAGCCGGTGCCCTTACCGTGGCGGAACTCGCCGCGGCGGCCAAGCCGGCCCTTTTCGTGCCCTTGCCCCATGCGGTAGATGACCACCAGACGGCCAACGCCCTGAGCCTGGTGGAACAGGGGGCAGCGACGCTGTTACCCCAGAAAGATCTCAATGCGACATCGCTGGCCGAGCGCCTGGCGACGTTGCTCGACCCCGACATCCTTGCCACCATGGTGCTGCAGGCTCGTGCCTGTGCCCATCTCGACGCCGTCGAGCGTCTGGTGGCCGGCTGCATGGAGACAGGATTTGAGTGATAGCACCCAAGGGTCGGCCCTCGGCCCCTCGACACCCCCGAGTCACGGCCGGGGCCTCGGTATGCGACGTATCCGCAACATCCATTTAGTTGGCATCGGCGGTTCCGGTATGTGCGGTATAGCCGAGGTCCTGGCCAACCAGGGCTATGCCGTGAGTGGCAGTGATCTCAAGGACTCCGTGGTGGTGGCCAGGTTGCGCGATTGTGGAATCCGCGTGGCCATCGGCCACGGCGTCGACAATGTGGTCGGGGCCGATGTGGTAGTCATTTCCTCTGCGGTAGACGAGACGAATCCCGAGATCCGCTGGGCCCACGAGCACCGGATACCCGTGGTACGCAGAGCGGAAATGCTCGCGGAACTCATGCGCTTCCGTCATGGCATCGCCGTGGCGGGGACCCATGGCAAGACCACCACGACCAGCCTCTCCGCGACTCTCCTGGGTGAAGGAGGGCTCGATCCCACCTTCGTGATCGGTGGACGCCTGACCAGCGCGGGGACCAATGCCCGTCTGGGGGAGGGCGACTACCTGGTGGCGGAGGCCGACGAGTCCGACGCCTCCTTTCTCCATCTGCAGCCCATGGTGTCCATCGTCACCAATATCGATGCCGACCACATGGGGACCTATGGCGGCGACTTCGAGCGGCTCAAGGCCACCTTCGTCGAGTTCCTCCATAACCTGCCCTTCTATGGTCTCGCCGTGCTGTGCATCGATGATGATCATGTCCGGGGGCTTCTCGATCGGATCAACCGCCAGTTCGTCACCTATGGCTTCAGCGAGGATGCCGACTACCGTATCGATGACTTCGTTCAGCAGGGGGGCGAGGTGCATTTCACTGCCCATCGCCCCGATGGTCTGGCCCCCCTGGCCATTCGCCTGGCCATGCCGGGTCGACACAACGCCCTAAATGCCATGGCGGCGATCATCGTCGCCACCGACGCGGGTATCGGTGACAATGCCATCCTGCGCGGCCTGGCGAGCTTCGGCGGGGTAGGGAGGCGTTTCCAGGTTCATGGCCACTTTGCCGCACCCGAGGGCGACGGCGAGATAATGCTGGTGGATGACTATGGCCACCATCCCCGTGAAGTGGAGATGGTGATCCAGGCGGTGCGTGCCGGTTGGCCCCATCGACGTCTGGTGATGGTCTATCAGCCCCATCGTTTCTCGCGTACCCGGGACCTATTCGAGGACTTCGTCAGGGTACTGGCCGGTGTCGATATCCTGCTGCTGTTGGATGTCTACAGCGCCGGCGAGACAGCGATACCCGGGGCCGACGGACGGACCCTGGCCGGGTCGATTCGTCAGCGCGGTGAGGTCGACCCCATCTTCGTCCAGGACAAGAGTGAATTACCCAAGCTGCTGGCGAGGGTCCTGCGGCCTGACGATATCCTGATTACCCAGGGTGCCGGCGATGTGGGGGGAATCTCGCTCTCCCTGGCCGAGGCAGCGCTGCAACTCGATGAGGTGGCACTGTGAGCGTCGTCGATGATCTGGGTCGGGTGGTGGTGATTTTCGGCGGGGACTCCGCCGAGCGGGAGGTGTCACTGAAGAGTGGGTCGGCGGTCCTGTCAGCCCTGCTGAAGGCCGGTGTGGATGCCATCGGCTATGATCCGGCCGAGGGAGGCCTGACCGGCCTGGAGGCCCTGGTCCCCGACCGTGTCTTCATCGCCCTGCACGGCCGTGGTGGTGAAGACGGTATGCTCCAGGGTGCTCTCGAACTGCAGGGCATTCCCTATACCGGTAGCGGGATACTGGCCTCGGCTCTGGGCATGGATAAGCAGCGCACCAAGCTGGTCTGGCAGGCACTGGGGTTGCCTACGCCGGAGAGCGTGATGTTGGCACCTGATACTGACTGGTCGGTGGTGGTCGAGCGTCTTGGCCTGCCGTTGGTCGTCAAGCCGGTACACGAAGGCTCGACACTGGGTATCAGCATCGTTCGCAGCCTCGAGGCCCTGCAGGCCGCCTATCGTGATGCGGCACGCTACGATGCAAGGGTGATGGCCGAACGCTTCATCGTGGGCGACGAATATACAGTGTCGCTGCTGGGAGACCTGGTGCTGCCGGCAATCCGGGTCGAAGTGCCTGGCGGCTTCTATGACTACGATGCCAAGTATCTCTCCAATGACACCCTCTACCACCTCCCCTGTGGGCTTTCCCCAGGGGAGGAAGCCGAACTCGGCGACTTGTGCCGCCAGGCTTTCGATGCGGTCGGTGGTGAGGGTTGGGGCCGGGTGGATGTCATGCGCGACGGTGCGGGACAATTCTGGCTGATCGAGGTCAACACCTCGCCCGGCATGACCGACCACAGCCTTGTGCCCCAGGCCGCTGCCCATGTCGGCATCGACTTCGAGGCCCTGGTCCTGCGTATCCTCGCGGCGACGCTGGCCTCCTCTCGATCATGAGTGCCAGGAATGGGTGGTTGGGCGTGTTGTTGCTGCTCATGGTCATCGGTGCCGGTGGCCGTGCGCTCTGGCTCTGGCTGGACCGACCGGTAGAGCGGGTCTCGATCCGAGGCGAGCTGAGCCATGTCAATGCCGATTACCTGAGAAGCGAACTGGCGCCATTGATCCAGGGGCGTTCCTGGTTATCGGTGAATCTCGCCGAATTGCGTGGTGATGCCCTGGAAATCGGCTGGCTCGCCGAGGTGAGGATCAGCCGAGAATGGCCTGATGGCCTGACATTCGATCTGGTCGAACAGGTGCCCGTGGCGCGCTGGAACGACAACTTCCTGCTCAATCCGGAGGGTGAGCCCTTCACTCCCGGGCCAGTGTCACCTTCTGGCGACTTTCCCGACCTGGCTGGCCCTTCCGGAACCGCCCCCGAGGTGCTTGCCTATCATCAACGTCTGGAGTCGAGTATCGACCGCCTGAGCCTGGTCTTGACCCAACTCCGTCTCGAGCCTCGCGGGGCTTGGCGCTTCCAGCTCGATGACGGGGTCTGGGTCATGCTGGGTCGGAATGACAGGGAGGCGCGCATGGCACGTCTCACGGCAGCCTGGCATCGGCAGTTGGCCGATCAGGCGTCGCTTATACGCTACATTGATCTGCGATATCCCAATGGGGTTGCCGTGGCATGGCATGGCGAAACGGAGACTGTCAGTAGGGTCGAAGCGGAAGGTTCCTGACACTTTTTTCAAGGTCAGTTATTGTATCTCGAGACCCTCGGGTATTTCTTTTGCTATAAAAGATCCGTATTCTGAACTATGTTTTTCGCCATGCACTGGTGAAACAATCCAAGTTGTTCCTATAATAGTGCCAGCGTCTTATGGCAATCTTTATTGAACGTTAATGCCGGACAGAAATCAGGAGTGACCGCAACCCATGGCAGGACAACCCAACGCTTCCAATATGGTAGTCGGGCTGGATATCGGAACATCCAAGGTCGTGGCGATCGTGGGGCAATCTACCGACGATGGAAGTATCGAAATTGCAGGTATCGGTTCACATCCATCAAGAGGGATGAAGAAGGGTGTGGTCATCAATATCGAGTCCACGGTTCAGTCGATACAGCGTGCTGTTGAGGAAGCCGAACTCATGGCGGGCTGTGATATCCATTCGGTTTATGTTGGGGTGGCTGGCAGTCACATCAGCTCGATGAATTCCGATGGAGTCGTGGCCATAAAAGATCGTGAAGTCACCCCTTCCGATATCGAACGCGTCATAGATTCTGCCAGGGCCAGGGCCATTTCCGAAGGACAGCGAGTGCTTCATGTGCTTCCCCAGGAATTCTCCATCGATACCCAGGGGGGCATCCGCGAACCCCTCGGAATGTCCGGCGTGAGGCTGGAAGCCAGGGTGCATCTGGTGACGGCTGCCCTCAATGCGGTTCAGAATATCGAGAAGTGCGTGCGCCGTTGCGGCCTGGAGGTGGACGCCATCATCCTGGAACAACTTGCCTCCAGTCATGCCGTCCTGACAGAGGACGAGCGTGAGCTGGGTGTCTGCATGGTCGACATCGGTGGCGGTACCACGGACATCGCGGTATTCACCGAGGGTGCCATTCGCCATACCTCGGTCATTCCCATTGCCGGTGATCAGGTCACCAACGATATTGCCATGGCCCTGCGGACCCCGACGCAGTATGCCGAGGAGATCAAGGTCAAGTACGCCTGTGCGCTGACCCAGCTGGCCGCCAGTGACGAGATGATCAAGGTGCCCAGCGTGGGCGACCGGCCCGCCCGTGATCTGTCTCGCCAGTCCCTTGCCGAGGTGGTCGAGCCCCGCTACGAGGAGCTTTTTACCCTGATTCGCGACGAACTGCGCCGCAGTGGCTATGAAGACATGGTGGCCGCGGGGGTGGTGTTGACCGGAGGGACATCGAGGATGGAAGGCGTGGTGGAGCTCGCCGAGGAGATCTTCCATATGCCGGTTCGTATCGCCTGCCCGCAGAATGTCTGCGGGCTGGCCGATGTGGTTCGCAACCCGATTTATTCGACCGGGGTCGGCTTGCTACATTACGCCATAGGGGAGGCCCGTCAGAGGCATGGGCGGCAGTCGCAGGGTGGCGTTATTCCGGTTCAGCCGAGACGAAATGATGTCTCTCGAAATGGATCGAAGGAAGGGACTCCGGCGCTGACAAGGTTCAAGGGCTGGTTGAAAGGAAATTTCTGACAGGGCCGCCCAGCGGTCCAGGAGACGGACAAATGTTCGAAATCTTAGATAGCGCACCTTCAAGCAGTGCAGTCATCAAGGTGATCGGTGTCGGCGGTGGGGGCGGCAATGCCGTCAACCACATGGTCGAGAGCAACATCGAGGGCGTGGAGTTCATCTGCGCCAACACCGATGCCCAGGCCCTGAAGCGGGTCGCGGCCAAGACGGTGTTGCAGCTCGGCAGCGATATCACCAAGGGGCTCGGTGCCGGTGCCAACCCGGATGTGGGTCGCCAGGCCGCCATGGAGGACCGTGAGCGTATCGCCGAGCTCCTCAATGGTGCGGACATGGTATTCATCACCGCCGGCATGGGGGGTGGCACCGGGACAGGGGGTGCGCCCGTGGTCGCCCAGGTGGCCAAGGAATTGGGCATCCTGACCGTGGCCGTGGTCACCCGGCCTTTCCCCTTCGAGGGGCCCAAGCGCATGCGTGCCGCCGAGGAAGGCATGCGGGAGCTCTCCGAGCATGTCGATTCGCTGATTACCATTCCCAACGAGAAACTGCTCTCGGTACTGGGCAAGAACGCCACCCTGCTGACGGCCTTCAGTGCCGCCAACGACGTCCTGCTTGGTGCCGTTCAGGGTATTGCCGAATTGATCACCAGCCCGGGGATCATCAACGTCGACTTCGCCGACGTGCGCACCGTGATGTCCGAGATGGGCATGGCCATGATGGGTACTGGTGGAGCCACCGGCGAGAATCGCGCCCGCGAAGCCGCCGAAAAGGCCATCCGCAGCCCGCTGCTCGAGGATATCGACCTGCATGGTGCTCGCGGCATTCTGGTCAACATCACGGCCGGTCCGGACCTCTCCATCGGCGAGTTCAATGATGTCGGTGCCACCGTCCAGGAGTTCGCTTCCCAGGACGCCACCATCGCTGTCGGCACCTCCATCGACATGGAGATGACCGACGAACTGCGCGTCACCGTGGTGGCGGCAGGGCTCGATGGTCAGCAACCGCAGAAGGTCGCGACGCGTGAAAGCGCCAAGCGCCCGGAAACATCCGCGGACTACCGCCGTCAGCCGCAGGTGGCCATGTCCCGTCAACAGGCCACGGCCCGTGTCGCAGATGCTGAGGAATCGCCCAAGCCGCGTCAGGAAAAGCGCCGGTCCCAGGAGCTCGATGACTATCTCGACATACCGGCCTTCCTGCGCCGCCAGGCCGATTGAGTCTGGCTAGCGGGGGCCTTGGTGGTGCCGGGTGATGTTTTTTTGTTGAAACACTTGTTCGGTGTTATTGTGAACACTGTTTGATAACTAACCATTGCCTGGCGACTGCCCATGATCAGACAACGTACCCTGAAGAATGTCATTCGCGCCACCGGTGTCGGCCTGCACTCCGGCAAGAAGGTTTACCTGACGCTGCGGCCGGCAGCCGTGGATACCGGCATAGTCTTCGTGCGCACCGATCTGGATCCCGAGGTACAGATTGCTGCCCGTGCCGAACACGTGACCGACACGACCCTGTGTACGGCGCTGTCGGCCGGTGGTGCCAAGGTCGCTACCGTCGAGCATCTGATGTCGGCCCTTGCCGGACTGGGTATCGACAACGCCTATGTGGATGTCAGTGCGCCCGAGGTCCCGATCATGGATGGCAGTGCGGGCCCCTTCGTTTTCCTGATCCAGTCGGCAGGGATCAGCGAGCAGAATGCGCCCAAGAAATTCATCCGCATCAAGCGTGAAATCGCGGTACGAGAGGACGACAAGGAAGCCATTTTCCTTCCCCACAATGGCTTCAAGGTGTCGTTCGCCATCGATTTCGACCATCCTGTCTTCGATCGGCAGAAGCAGACCGCCATGGTGGACTTCTCGACCACGTCCTTCGTCAAGGAGGTGTCTCGTGCAAGGACCTTCGGTTTCATGCGTGACCTCGAGTACCTGCGATCCAACAACCTGGCATTGGGCGGAAGCCTGGACAACGCTATCGTCATCGATGACTACCGTATCGTGAACGAGGGCGGACTTCGCTACGACGACGAGTTCGTCAAGCACAAGGTGCTTGACGCCATCGGCGATCTCTACCAGTTGGGGTTCAGTCTGATCGGGGAGTTCTGCGGGGTGAAATCGGGTCATGCGATGAACAATCAGCTCTGTCGTGCCCTGATGGCTCAGCCGGACGCCTACGAGATCGTCACCTTCGAGGACGAGACCGAGGTGGCACCGATCTCCTATGCGTCGCCCGCCATGGCGTGAAGATGCCATGGCGTGGAATCGGACATGTACTCGATTCCTGCTGTGCCTGTGATGCCGTCACCCGATGGGGTGGCGGCATCGTCGTTTTCGGGAGCAGGTCAGGATCTTTCGGCGTGTGAGGCGAGCCGCTCCAGGGCCTTCTTCAATCGGGGGTCCTCGGTATCGGCCGCACAGCTCGAGAGCTCGTCGGCCGCACTCGGCGAAAGTTCCCGGACATGACGCGGCGGCACCTTGATGGGATGAACCGGACGAACCTTGAAGTGAAACCCCGTCACCGCCTCGAAACCGGGGAGTTGATGGAGTAGCGCGAGCAGACGCTGTTGTTCATAGCGCAGCCAGGTGAGCCAGACGGCGCGGTCGGTGATCAGGGTGAGGCGCCCCTCCCGGTAGCCACCCACATGAAGGTGGTCCCTGATGTCTTCGGGAAGGTGCGCGCGCAGGTGGGTCTGGGCCTTCTCGATGAGCCGCGCCGTCCGCATCAGGGAGCCGAGCTCGCCCCGGCCCTCCAGGAGTCCGGACATGGGCTGTGCTCTGGCCCGTTTAACATTTATACTCATGAGCTTGGTTCCCGGGGCCTCCCGTGGTTCCCGCCACTGGCCCCGCCCTGGAGGCCTGACCCGTCATCAACGAGAGCCTAGCACGCTCGGGAGTTCGTCGACAGCATGTCCTTTGCCCTGTCAACCACCAGCACTGCTGTCCTCGCGGACCGTCGTCCCGTGGTGTGTCGTCCGGCACGCTGGTGGTTGGCGGGCTTATTGGTGACCTGCCTGTTGCCGGCAGGATTGACTCAGGGCGACAGTGCCCGACAGGTGGAGAGAGTCGTCCAGGTCTGTCTCCTCGCGCCCGCCTCGATCCGTGCCAGCTCGCGGGTCCAGGCACGGCGCAGTGCGCTGTCTCGCTGGTGGCCCTTGAGCATCGTGACCGCCGCTCGCGGTTCCTCATCCGTGTCCCGTTTCCCGTTACCATCTCGGCAACGCTTCACGGCGGCCCTCGATGTCATGACACGTCGAGGGCCGCCTGCTGTATCTGCTGCCTGACCGAATGCCCGACTCGATGAGGGGTCGGCGAGATGCCATACGCAGAGACTGGACACGTCATGATCAATTCCCTGTTACGCAAGGTCGTCGGCTCCAAGAACGACCGTGAAGTCAATCGCATGTCCCGTGAGGTGACGCAGATCACCGCCATGGAAACACCGCTGGAATCCCTGGATGATGCATCCCTGCGGGCACGCACCGACGAATTCCGCCGGCGACTGGAAGAGGGCGAGACCCTCGATGCACTGCTGCCCGATGCCTTCGCCACCGTGCGCGAGGCCAGCAAGCACGTCATGCAGATGCGCCATTTCGATGTCCAGATGGTCGGGGGTATCACCCTGCATCGTGGCCGCATTGCCGAGATGAAGACCGGGGAGGGCAAGACCCTGGTGGCCACACTGGCGGTCTATCTCAACGCCCTGCCTGCCAGGGGCGTCCATGTGGTCACCGTCAATGATTACCTGGCCCGGCGTGACGCCGAATGGATGCGCCCCCTCTACGAATATCTCGGTCTCTCCATCGGCATCATCTATTCCGGGCAGGCCGCCGAGGAAAAGCGCGAGGCCTACGCATCCGATATCACCTATGGCACCAACAACGAATTCGGCTTCGACTACTTGCGCGACAACATGGCCTTTTCCCTGGAGGACAAGGTACAGCGTGAGTTGCATTACGCCATCGTCGACGAGGTCGACTCCATCCTGATCGACGAAGCCCGCACGCCGCTGATCATCTCCGGTGCCGTGGACGAGAACACCGAGCTCTACAAGGTTGTCGACCGTCTGGCCATCCATCTGGCCCGCTGTACCGATGAGGAAGATCCGGCCAGCGGCGACTTCCTGCTTGACGAGAAGCAGAAGCAGGTGGAGGTCACCGAACAGGGCCATCATCACATCGAGGAGCTGATGCGTAGCGAGGGGCTGCTGGGCGAAGAGGCGTCGCTTTACGCCGCTCAGAACCTCAACCTGCTGCAACACATGCACTCGGCCCTGCGCGCCCGGCATCTCTACCATCGCGATGTGGACTACATCGTCAATGACGGCCAGGTGGTGATCGTCGATGAACACACCGGGCGCAGCATGCCTGGTCGGCGCTGGTCCGAAGGCCTTCACCAGGCCGTCGAGGCCAAGGAGGGGGTGACCGTTCAGCGCGAGAGCCAGACCCTGGCCTCCACCACCTTTCAGAACTATTTCCGGCTCTATGACAAGCTGTCCGGCATGACGGGTACCGCCGATACCGAGGCCTTCGAGTTCCGTCAGATCTATGGCCTCGATGTGGTGGTCATTCCGACCAACCAGCCGTTGATCCGTCAGGATCTCAATGATCTCGTCTACCTCAGCGCCGAGGAGAAGTTCGAGGCGATCATCCAGGACGTCAAGGATCAGACCGAGGCGGGTCGGCCGGTGCTGGTGGGTACCGCCTCCATCGAGACCTCCGAGTATCTGGCGAACCTGATAAAGCAGGCGGGCATCGACTTCAATGTGCTCAACGCCAAGCAGCATCAGAGCGAGGCCGAGATCATTGCCCAGGCCGGTCGGCCGGGCGCCGTTACCATCGCGACCAACATGGCCGGTCGCGGGACCGACATCGTGCTTGGGGGCAATTGGGAGGCCGAGGCTGCCAAGCTTGGCGATGATGTGGATCCCGCCGAGGTCGAACGACTCAAGGCGGCCTGGCTCGAGCGTCACGAGGCGGTGGTGGCGGCCGGTGGCCTGCACGTGGTGGGTTCCGAACGCCACGAGTCCCGGCGCATCGACAACCAGTTGCGCGGGCGTGCGGGTCGTCAGGGTGACCCGGGCTCGACCCGCTTCTTCCTGTCCCTGGAAGACAACCTCATGCGGCTATTCGGTTCCGACCGGGTGCAACGCATGATGAAGGCCCTGGGCCTCGAGCATGGTGAGGCCATCGAACACAAGATGGTCTCCAATGCCGTGGAGCGTGCCCAGAAGAAGGTCGAGGGCCGCAACTTCGATATCCGCAAGCAGTTGCTCGAGTACGACGACGTGGCCAATGACCAGCGTCGCGTGATCTACGAGCAGCGCAACGAGATTCTCGGCTCCGAAGACGTCTCCGATGCCGTCATGGGCATTCGCGAAGAAGTGTTGGATCTCGCCATCAGCGAGTTCGTGCCGCCCCAGAGCCTCGCCGAACAGTGGGATCTCCCGGGTCTGCAGGACTACCTGAGAACGGAGTTCAACCTCGATGCCCCGGTGATCGAGTGGGCCGAGGAGGACGAGCGCTTCCATGAAGAGCAACTTCGCGAGCGGCTCCAGACGATGCACAAGGAGGCCTATCAGGCGAAGATCGAGGAGGCCGGGGCAGATTTGATCCGTCGTTTCGAGAAGCAGGTCATGCTTCAGGTGCTGGACACGCGCTGGAAGGAACACTTGCAGTCCATGGATCACCTGCGGCGAGGGATTCACCTGCGTGGTTATGCCCAGAAGAATCCCAAGCAGGAGTACAAACGGGAGTCCTTCGAACTCTTCCAGGGCCTTTTGACCAATATCAAGTCCGACGTCACCCGTATCCTTAGTCATGTGCAGGTGCGTCGCCCCGAGGAGGTCGAGGCCATCGAACGCCAGCGTCGCGAGGCACTGGAGCGAGAGAAGGCAGGTGCCGCGAGCCGCCACGATGCCCCTGATACCGACGAGGGGGAAGCCTCTGGAGCGGCACCGGTGCCGCCGGGAGCCGATGGCCGGCCCCTGCGCAGGGAAGGGCCCAAGGTGGGCCGGAACGATCCCTGTCCCTGTGGCTCCGGCAAGAAATACAAGCAGTGTTGTGGCCAACTCAACTGAGCGAGTCGGACGGTAAAGGCACTTCAAGAGGAGAGCGACGATGGCGGTGGGTCAAGCACGATTTCCCGATATGCCGGTGATAGACGGGCTTCGCCTGGGCACCGCCATGGCGGGTATCAAGAAGGCCCAGCGTTCCGACCTGGTGGTGATCGAGGCTGCCCCAGAGGCCCGGGTGGTCGGCGCCTTTACCCGTAATGCCTTCTGTGCCGCTCCGGTGGTGGTGGCTCGCGAGCACCTGGCCGCCTCTACCGCGAGGGGCGCCGCTGCGCGCTACCTGGTGATCAATACCGGCAATGCCAATGCGGGTACCGGTGCGCCGGGACTGCGCGATGCTCGGCTGACCTGTGCCGAGGTGGCACGACTCACCGGCGTCGATGAACGGGCCGTGTTGCCGTTCTCCACCGGCGTGATCGGCGAGGCGCTGCCCATGGACCGCCTGCTTGCCGGCTTCCCGGACGCCCTGGCCTCGCTGGATGACACCAGCGAGGCATGGCATCGGGCCGCCGAGGGCATCCTCACCACGGATACCCGGGCCAAGGGTGCCAGTGTGACCCTGTCCCTGGGCGAGGCGTCGGTGAGCATCAACGGCATCAGCAAGGGGTCAGGCATGATCCGGCCCGACATGGCGACCATGCTGGCCTTCGTCGCTACTGATGCCGCCATCGAGCCCTCGCTGCTCGACGGCCTTTTGCACGAGACACTGGAGCATTCCTTCAACTGCATCACGGTGGACGGTGACACCTCCACCAACGATGCCTGCATGCTTATCGCCACCGGTCGTGGAGCCAGGGTGGTCGGCGAGGACCAGATCGAGCGTTTCCGCAATGGTCTGCAGCGTGTCATGATCGAGCTGGCCCAGGCGATCATCCGCGATGGTGAGGGCGCCACCAAGTTCGTGACCCTTCATGTCTCCTCGGCGGCAAGCCGTCGTGAAGGCCTGGACGTGGCCTTTACCGTCGCTCATTCCCCCCTGGTCAAGACGGCGCTCTATGCCTCGGACGCCAACTGGGGGCGTATCCTGGCCGCCGTGGGTCGTGCCCCGGTGAGCGATTTCGATGTCTCCAGGGTCTCAATCGACCTGGGAGAGGTCCGCCTGGTGGAGGCGGGTGGTCGCGCCTTGACCTATACCGAGGAGGCAGGGAGTGCCGTTATGGCCCGTGAGGAGATCAGCATCCACATCGATCTGGGTCGCGGTGAAGAGGCGGCGACGGTCTGGACCTCGGACCTCTCGCATGATTACGTCAGTATCAATGCCGACTATCGTAGTTGATCCGCGAGTACGACGACATCAACAGCCTGTAAAGCGCCCCTCGACAACGATCCTCGGGGCCGTGGGAAGAGTGAATGAATACGATGGTGAAGAGAAGGGTGCATGTGGCCGCGGCGGCCATCATCAGTGCGAATGGCCGGGAGGTGCTGATTGCCCGCCGTCCCTCCAATGTCGATCATGGCGGCCTCTGGGAGTTTCCCGGTGGCAAGCTGGCACCCTACGAAACCGGGCTTGGAGGGCTCAAGCGTGAGCTGCACGAGGAGCTGGGCGTCGAGATTCGCCGTGCCCAGCCGTTGATCCGTATCTACCATGAGTATTCCGACAAGCATATCCTGCTGGATGTCTGGCAGGTCCATGACTTTTCCGGCGAGCCCTTCGGCCGGGAAGGTCAAGCGGTGCGTTGGGTGCCCATGGCGGATCTGGTCAAGTATCCCTTTCCGGCGGCCAACCTGCCGATCCTCAGGGCGGTGATGCTGCCTACCGAATACCTGATCACTCCCGATGAGGTGGATGATGCGGTGTTCCTGGAGCGTGCTGAGCGAGCGCTGGACGAGGATGGCATCAGGCTGGTGCAGTTTCGCGACAAGTCACTGGATGCGTCCGCCTATCTGGCGCGGGCGGCGCGGCTCCTCGAGTTATGCCGTCGCTTCGATGCACGCCTGATCCTCAACGGTGACCCGGAGCTTCTCGAACACCTCGATGCCGATGGTATCCACCTGACCAGTGAGCGGCTGATGTCACTGGAGCGCCGTCCCATCGCCGAGGGCAAGTGGCTCGCCGCGTCTACCCATGATCGCCAACAGCTGGCCCAGGCGGCTCGTCTGGGCTGTGATTTCGTGACGCTCTCCCCATTGAGAACCACGCCGACCCATCCCGATACGGCGCCCATGGGATGGCACGACTTCCAGCAGTTGGTCGAGCATGCCGCCATGCCGGTCTTCGCCCTGGGGGGCATGACCCGCTTCGATGCCAGTCACGCCCGCGCCGTCGGCGCCCAGGGCATCGCCTCGATCCGCGATTTCTGGAAATAACCACGGCACCTGGCTGCAAGCGCCCAGCGCTCTCGCGAAGCGCGCCTAGTCCCGATAGCGTCTTGTCAGGTCGCCATAGGCATCGATGCGACGATCGCGCAGATAGGGCCAGATACGCCTGACTTCCTCGCAGCGCGCCATGTCCAGGGTCACCAGCATCCGCTTGGCCTCCTGGCCGGCATGGGCGAGCAGCTCGCCCTGGGGGCCGCAGATGAAGCTGCCACCCCAGAAGTCGATGCCCGGCGTCGCCCCGGAAGGGTCCGGCTCGTGGCCGACCCGGTTGGCGACGATCACCGGTAACCCATTGGCCACGCCGTGGCTGCGCTGGATCAGGGTCCAGGCGTCCTTCTGGCGGGTCTTTTCGGCCTCGTCATCCGGCGGATGCCAGCCGATGGCGGTCGGGTAGAGCAGCAGTTCGGCGCCGGCCAGGGCCATCAGGCGTGCGGCTTCCGGGTACCACTGGTCCCAGCACACCAGCACACCGAGGCGCCCCACCGAGGTGTCGATGGGCTGGAAGCCCTGGCCGCGCCCCTCGTCCTGGTCCCCGGGGGTGAAGTAGAACTTCTCGTAGAAGCCCGGGTCGTCGGGAATGTGCATCTTGCGGTAGTGGCCCACGGCGCCGCGGTTGCGGTCGTAGACCACGGCGGTGTTGTGGTAGAGACCAGGCGCGCGGCGCTCGAAGAGCGAGCCCACCAGCACGATGTCGAGTTCGGCGGCCAGCGTCGCCAGGCGGGTGCCCGTCGGGCCATCCAGGGGTTCGGCCAGGTCGAACAGATCGGTATCTTCGGTCTGGCAGAAGTAGTGGGTGGCATGCAGTTCCTGGAGCATCACCAGCTCGGCGCCGGCCCCGGCCAGCTCGCGGATACCGGCCTCGCTCTCGGCCAGGCTGCGCAACTTGTCAGGCCATGCGGGCTGCTGGACCAGACCGACCTTGAGATGTCGAGTCATGGTGTCTCTCCTTGGTGTAAGGTTGGCTGTCCAGGACGGGCCAGGCTGCCGGCGGGCAGCTGCATGGTCAGGCAGTGCAGACTGCCATGCTGGCGGATCACGCCGCGGCAGTCGATGGGCACGATATCTCGTCCCGGAAAGGCCTCGGCCAGGGCCACCAGTGCCCGCGTATCCGCGGCATCGCCGTAGATGGGCACCAGTACGGCATCGTTGATGATCAGGAAGTTGGCGTAGGTGGCCGGCAGGCGATGGCCATCCTCGGGGTCATGGCAGGGGGCCGGCCAAGGCAGGGGTATCAGCCGGTAAGGCTGGCCATCGGCACGCCTTAACATCCTGAGCTCGGCTTCCATGGCGGCCAGCGCCGGATAGTGGGGGTCATCGCGGTTGTCGCAGCGAACGTAGGCGATGGTGCCGGGATCGCAGAACCGCGCGAGGGTATCCACATGGCTATCAGTATCGTCACCTTCCAGATGTCCCTGTGTCAACCAGAGTACCCGAGTGATGCCGAGGTCCTCATGCAGGTGCGCTTCAAGCGTTGCCCTGTCGAGTCCCGGGTTGCGATTGGGATTGAGCAGGCAGGCTTCGGTGGTCAGCAGGGTGCCTTCGCCATCGCTTTCCAGGGCCCCGCCCTCCAGCACCAGTTCGTGTGATACCACCGGGCAGGCGTAGACGCCGGTCTCTGCCAGCCGCCGGGTAAGGGTATCATCGAGGGTGGCGGGAAATTTTCCTCCCCAGCCGGTGAAGTGGTAATCGAGCAGGGTTAGCCTGCCGTCATGTTCCACGGTGAGTGGTCCATGGTCACGGGCCCAGGTGTCGTCGGCAGGGGCTACCACCAGATTCAGCCGTTCAGCGGGGATGCCAAGGCAACCGAAGCGGTCGAGAAGACGTCGTCGAGTGGCCACATCAGGGACACTGATCAAGACGCTCTGATAGCGGCTGATGGCAGAGACCAGGCCTTCCAGGCTGGCCTCGATGGATTCCATCATGGGAGCCCAGTCACTCTTCTGGCCAGGCCAGGTGAGCTGTATGGCATCCTGAGGATGCCACTCGGGCAGCAGGCGGTTGGGCATCGTTGGTGGTCTCGTCGAATGACACAGCGCAAGCGGCGCAATGTAGGGCGGAGCAGCAAATCATGCAAGTAGCGCGAAAGCCCTGATTCTCCACGATGCAGCGCCCTGAAAAAAGCCGTACCATGGCCGCCCGCTGACAAGGAATGCCACCATGCTTGATCGCCTGCCTTTCCTGATCGGGTTGCGCTATGTACGCGCCAAGCGTCGCAACCATTTTATCTCCTTCATTTCCCTGACGTCCATGCTCGGCCTGATGCTGGGTGTGGCGGTGCTGATACTGGTGTTGTCAGTGATGAATGGCTTCGACCATGAATTGCGCACCCGCATCCTGGGGATGGTGCCCCACGCCAAGATCGAGGCCCCCGGTGGCATGACGCAGTGGCAACCACTGGCCGAGCGGTTGATGGAACGTGAGCGCGTGATCGGAGCGGCCCCCTATGTGGAACAGCAGGGGATGTTCGCGGTGTCCGGCCGCAACGAGGGCGCCATGGTCAATGGTATCGATCCCGAGTGGGAGGATCGCGTCTCGATCATCGGCGAGCACATGCGCCAGGGAAGTCTCTCGGATCTGGTTCCCGGGGAGTGGAATGTCGTTCTCGGCTCGATTCTGGCCAGCCGGCTTGGGGTAGGGGTCGGGGACAGGGTGACCCTGCTGGTGCCCGAGGCTTCGATCACCCCAGCCGGGGTTTTCCCGCGATTGAAACGCTTCACGGTGAGCGGGATCTTCAGTGTGGGTGCGGATCTGGATGCCGCCCTGGCCTATGCCAACATCGAGGACATGCAGACGCTGGCACGGCTGGGCGACGCGATTGGCGGGCTGCGTCTGGAACTCGACGATCTCTTCGCGGCGGAAAGCGAGACCCGCGCCATCGTCAACGAACTGGGGTCGGACTATCGAGGTTCCGACTGGACCTTCTCCTACGGCAATCTCTTTCAGGCCATCCAGATGGAGAAGCGCATGATCGCGCTCTTGCTCACGGTGATCATCGCCGTGGCGGCCTTCAATATCGTCTCGACCCTGGTCATGGTGGTTACCGACAAGCATGCCGATATCGCGATCCTGCGCACGATCGGGGCCACCCCGGGGTCGATCATGGGCATCTTCATCGTCCAGGGGCTGGCCATCGGTGTGATCGGCATCCTTGTTGGCGTGGGCATCGGCGTACTGCTGGCGCTGACCATCGCCGATCTGATCGGTTGGGTCGAGTCGACGCTCGGCTTCCAGTTCCTCGATGCCGGAGTCTATTTCATCAGCGACCTGCCGTCCCGTCTCTACTGGTCGGATGTGCGCGACATCGTGGTGGCCGCGCTTGGGCTGACCTTTCTTTCGACCCTCTATCCCGCCTGGCGAGCGGCCAGGGTTCAGCCCGCCGAGGTGTTGCGTTATGAATGAGCCGACCATGGATCCGACGCGCCACGAGGAGACCGCGATGCACCGCTCCGACGGAGAGCCGATGCTGGAGTGCCATGACCTGACCCGCATCTACCGTGAAGGTCCCCAGGACGTCTCCGTGCTCGATGGCCTGCAACTCACCGTACATGCCGGCGAACGTGTGGCGATCGTGGGCAGTTCCGGTTCCGGAAAGACCACGCTGCTCAACCTGCTGGGGGGGCTCGATCGCCCAAGCCGTGGCGAAGTCCGCATTGCCGGCGAGTCGTTGCTGGACCTGGGCGAAGCCGCCCTGGGCCGGTTCCGCAATCGTCGGATCGGTTTCGTCTATCAGTTCCATCACCTGCTGGCGGAGTTCACCGCCCTGGAAAATGCGGCCCTGCCGCTGATCGTGCGCGGCCAGCGCATGAAGGCCGCCCAGGCCCGTGCCATGGAGATTCTGACCAGGGTCGGCATGGAGAGTCGTGCCGATCACAAGCCCGGCGAGCTCTCCGGTGGTGAACGCCAGCGGGTGGCGATCGCCCGAGCCCTGGTCACCGACCCCAGCCTGGTGTTGATGGACGAACCCATCGGCAACCTGGACCAGACCACGGCGGCCAGCATCCTGGCGATGATGGACGACCTGGCCCGTACCGCCGCTTGTGCCTTCGTGGTGGTGACTCACGACCCTGCCCTGGCTGCTCATCAGGATCGCGTGATGAAACTCGATGGCGGCCGCCTGACCGAGGAATCCCGCTCGAGCTGATCCCCTGAGTTGATGTTTCACGTTCGCTGATGGGACAGGCGCCGCTGTGGCCTCTGTTCGGGTTCGCTCTGCCATGGGTAGTCTACCCTTCAGGGAAGACATGAACCTCGTCATGTCTCCGTTTCCCGATGCCCACCGGGCGAGCGCCGTCTGGTAGCCGGGATGATTGGTGCAACTGGAGCAAGGGTATGCGAGTCGGATTGGCCATCCCGCTGGCGATTTCCGTCCTGGCCGGCGTCTTGCTGGGGCATATGGCCCCCGCCGGGATGCTGGAGCTGCTGGGCGTGTGTCTGTTGCTGTCGCTTTCCTGTCGTCATCCGACGCTGACGGCCGGGGCGGTCGCCATGATCCTGGTGGCCGTCTCCCTGCTGCTGGCCAAGGGGGCAGACCTCCCGGATGGCCTGTCGAGGGAAGACCTGGCGGTCGAGGTCGGGGTGCTGTCCGCCGATGAACAGGATCGGCTGACGCGATTGACCGTCAGCGTCGATGACTGCCGGCCCCTAGGTGAACCGCGGTTGCCTTGCAAGGGATTGCGTCGTCTCAGGCTGAGCTTTTACTCGGCACCGGATATTCGGCCCGGGGAGCGCTGGGCCATGACGGTGCGGCTTCGCCCACCCTCGGGACTGGCCAACCCCGACACCTTCGACTATCGCGCCTGGCTCTGGCGAGAGGGTATCCAGGCCACCGGCTATGTGCGCTCCGATCCGGCGGCACGGAAACTTGCCGCGGCCGGTTTTTCCCTCAAACGCTGGGCCCTGGCGCATCTCGATGAGCGTTCCCTGACCCCGCGAACGACCCGCTGGCTGGCGGCTCTGACCCTCGGGGCGGGCGACAGGCTCGAGCAGGAAGACTGGGATCTCCTCAATGCCAGCGGCACGACGCACCTGATGGTGATTTCCGGCTTGCATGTCGGCCTGGTGGCCGCCTTCGTCCTGCTGGTGTCTAGAGGTCTGGCCCGGCTGGTCACGCCGGGCCACTGGCGCCTGGCGGTCTGGCCCTGGTGCCTTGCCGCCGTTGCGGCGGTGGCCTATGCAAGCCTGGCGGGTCTCGAGCCTCCGGCCATGCGTGCCATGGTGATGACCCTGGTGGGTCTCTGGGTGGCGAGTGGTCGTCATGCACCAGGACCCTGGCAGGGGTGGTGGCTGGCCCTGGGCCTGGTACTGCTGCTCGACCCCCGTTCTGCCTGGCGTCCCGGTCTCTGGCTTTCCTTCGTCGCCGTGGCACTGCTCATCCTGATCTGGCAGGGACGGGACAGGCCTAGAGGCATCAGGGCTTGGCTCCTGGCCCTGGTGAGGAGCCAGTTGCTGCTGGCGCCGCTGATGGCGGCGGCCGTGCTGCTCGCCTTCGAGCGCTTGGCGCCGGCCGCTCCGCTGGTCAACCTGATCGCCGTTCCTCTGGTCAGCAGCCTGTTGGTTCCCCTGGCCCTGCTGGGGTGGTTACTGGCCTGGGTGCCGCCCCTCTCGGCGCTCTGCTGGTGGCTCTTCGGTCGTCTGGTGGATGGCCTGATTTTCCTCATGGAACAGGCCGTCATGGGGTTGCCGCTCTGGATGCCGGCGCCCTTCCTTGTCACGCCCCTTGCCCTGTCGCTGGGATTGATGGCCCTGCTCTGGGCCTTGCCGGGGTTGGCGGGACCCTTCCGGGTAGCCGGGAGCCTGGTGTTGGTGGCGATCCCGATAAGCGTGACGCCACAGGGACCGGGGCCGGGGGAATTACGTGTCAGGGTCCATGATGTCGGCCAGGGTCAGCTTCTTGAACTGCGGACCACCGACTACCGGATGCTCTATGACACCGGGCCGAGCTTTGCGTCAGGATTCACTCCTCTGGCGTCACTCTGGCCACCGGGTCAGCGCTTCGATGATGTCATCGTCAGCCATGCCAACAATGATCATGCCGGGGGTGTCCAGGCGCTGCTGGAGAGCCATGACATCGGGCGGTTTCTGGCACCTCCTGGAGAACGTATCGGCACTCCCTTCGATCCCTGTCGAAGGCAGGATGCCTGGCAACGTGACGGTGTCGTCTTCCGCCTGCTCTGGCCACCCGGCGAGACCGCCGGGCTGTCGAGCAACGATCGCTCCTGTGTGCTGGAGGTCACGGCCGGCGACCAGCGGTTGTTGATCACTGGCGATGCAGGAAGTGAGATCGAGCGCGCCTTCCTGCGAGAGGTCGAGACGCCGGTCACGGTACTGGTGGCCGGGCATCACGGCAGTCGGAGCAGTTCCGGTCCGCAACTGGTGCAGTGGCTAGCGCCGCGTCATGCGATCTTCACCGCCGGGCGAGACAACCCCTTCGGACATCCCCACGACGAGGTGGTGAGGCGCTTCCATCGGGCGGGGACCTGCCTTTGGAACACCGCCCATGATGGCGCCCTGACGTTCTGGATGGGTCGGGAGGATCCCGGGGAGATCACCACCGAAGGCTCCCAGGGTTGGCGGCGTGACGGTGTCGGTGTTGGCTGCCTTGCGTTAGAATCGAGTGACTGAAGGTAAGCCCGATGGCAGGGCATGGGTGAGGGGAATGGCATGGACATGATGGAAGCCCTGATGGCCGGGGGCTGGCTGATGGTGCCGCTGCTGGGGTGCTCTTTACTGGCCACGGTGATCATCATCGAGCGTCTCTGGACGCTCAGGGCCCGGCGAATCGCCCCTTTCGGCCTCGGTCAGGAAGTCTGCTCGCTGGTCGCCCGGGGTCAGGTCAACCTCTTCTGGCTGGAGAGTCATTCTCCACTGGGTGGGGTACTGGCCGCCGGGCTTCGCAATGCCAGACTGGGTCACGAACAGGTACGCTCGCGCCTGCAGGAGGCCGCCACGGCGGTAATCCATGACATGGAACGTTTCCTGAGTCCCCTGGGTACCATTGCCGCCATCACGCCGTTGATCGGGCTCCTGGGCACCGTCGTGGGGATGATCGAGGTGTTCTCGGTGATCGTGGCCGGTGATGGTGCCAGCCGGACAGCGGATCTGGCCGGCGGGATTTCCCGTGCCTTGGTCACTACCGCGGCGGGTCTTACCGTGGCGATCCCGGCCCTGATGTTTCATCGTTACTTCCAGCGGCGCGTCGAGGACATCACCGTTCGCATGGAGGAGCAGGCGGGCCAGGTGGTGGAGTTCCTTGCCCACTACCCGGGCGAGCTGACCCTGGCCGAGCGCCATGAGGGTGATCGGGACGGCGATCGTCTGGAAGCCGATGGTCGCATTGCGCCGAGGGTCAAGCCGTCGTGAGGTTTCCCCGTACCCGACGCGACCCGGTGGAGGTGAACCTCACCCCCTTGATCGATGTGGTCTTCCTCCTCTTGATCTTCTTCATGGTCTCGACGACCTTCGAGACTCGTCAGGCCCTGGAGCTGGAATTGCCCGAAAGTGTGAGCGGTGTGGCGGCGGAGGTCTCTCCGGTCACCCTGGTAATCACCGAAGCGGGGTCCTATCGGCTCAATGACCGCGA
>NZ_JBDNGD010000244.1:0-2660 GCF_041689495.1 Halomonas sp.
CAGAGTGCCATTCAGGAAGTCGAGACCCGTTTCGCCATGCCGGTGATCAGCATAGTAACCCTGGACATGGTCCTCGAGTACCTTGAAAGGCATGCCGGCGAGTCACTGCAGGGCCACGCCAAGGCGATTCGTGCCTACCGTGACCGCTACGGTGTGGCGAGCTGATGCCGCCATGCTCGATGTGGTCCTCTACGAGCCGGAGATCGCCCCCAACACCGGCAACCTCATCCGTCTCTGCGCCAATACCGGCTTTCATCCCCACCTGATCGAGCCGCTGGGCTTCGAACTGGATGACAAGCGGTTGCGCCGTGCCGGGCTCGACTACCATGAATGGGCGCGAGTCGCGGTGCACGCCGACTGGTCAAGTTTCCTCGAGGCGGTGGCGCCGGCCCGTCTTTTTGCGGTCTCGACCCGTGGTCGCACCGGCTACCATGAGCCGGTGTACTGCCAGGGCGACGCCCTGGTGTTCGGCCCCGAGACCCGCGGCCTGCCCCAGGCGATGCTGGATGCCCTGCCAGAGCAGCAGCGCCTGCGCATTCCCATGCTGCCCGAGAGTCGCAGCCTGAACCTGTCGAATGCCTGTGCAGTGGTGGTCTTTGAAGCCTGGCGTCAGCTGGGTTTCACGGGTGCCAAGGAGTAATCGATGTCGATCAAGCAACGCCTGGCCGCGCTGAACCCCCGCCAGCAGGAAGCCGTACGCTACATCGACGGCCCTTGCCTGGTACTGGCCGGGGCCGGTTCCGGCAAGACCAGCGTGATCACCACGAAGGTCGCCTACCTGGTGCAGGAATGCGGCATGAGTGCGCGCCGGATCGCCGCGGTGACCTTCACCAACAAGGCAGCCCGGGAGATGAAGGCCCGGGTGGGGGAGATGCTCAAGGGCAAGGAAGGCCATGGCCTCACGGTTTCTACCTTCCACACCCTGGGGCTCAACATCATCCGCGCCGAACTCAAGGCTCTGGGCTACAAGGCGGGCTTCTCGCTGTTCGACCCGGAGGATGCCAAGGCGCTGCTGCGCGACCTGATGAACAAGGACGCCCAGGTCGATGCCGAAGCGATCAATGCCGTTCAACGCCGGATCTCGGCGTGGAAGAACGACCTGGTGCTGCCCGGCCAGGCCCTGTCCCACGCCGAGAGCGAGGATGAACAGTATGCGGCGAGGGTATACGAGGCCTACGGGCGTCACCTCAAGGCCTACAACGCCGTGGACTTCGACGACCTCATTCTGCTGCCGGTGGTGGTGCTGCTCGACGACCCCGAGGCCCTCGCTCGTTGGCGCAAACGCATCCACTACATGCTGGTGGACGAGTACCAGGACACCAACGTCAGCCAGTATCGGCTGGTCCAGCTGCTGATGGGCGAGCGGATGACCTTCACCGTGGTGGGCGACGACGACCAGTCCATCTATGCCTGGCGCGGTGCCCGCCCCGAGAATCTGGTGACCCTGGGGGAGGACTTTCCACGCCTGAAGGTCATCAAGCTGGAACAGAACTACCGCTCCACCGGCACCATCCTGCGCGCCGCCAATACCCTGATCGCCAACAATCCCCACGTCTACGAGAAGATGCTGTGGTCGCAGATGGGCGATGGCGAGGCGATTCGCGTGGTGGTCAACCGCCACGAGGAGGCCGAGGCCGAGCGGGTGGCCGGCGAGATCCTCACCCGGCGGATCAAGGAGTCAGCCTCCTGGCGCGACTTCGCCGTGCTCTACCGTGGCAACTTCCAGGCCCGGCTGCTGGAGCTCAAGCTGCAGCACTACCAGATTCCCTACAAGCTCTCCGGCGGCACCTCGTTCTTCTCGCGGGGCGAGATCAAGGATGCGATGGCCTACCTGCGGCTGTTGATCAATCCGGCGGACGACAACGCCTTCCTGCGCATCGTCAATGTGCCGCGGCGTGAAGTCGGCCCGGGTACCCTGGAGAAACTCGCCAACTATGCCACCGACCGCGGGACCTCTCTCTTTGCCGCCTGCCACGAGCTGGGGCTGGCCGAGCAGCTGCCCACTCGGGCAGTGGATCGCCTGGGCCGCTTCACCCATTTCATCGATGGCGTGCGACGGCGCATGGATGGCGGTGATGCCATTGCCGCCATCCGCGATATGCTGCGCGAAATGGACTACGAGGCCTGGCTCTACCAGAACGCCAGCGCGCCGACCATCGCCGAGCGGCGCATGGCCAACGTCTGGATCCTGATCGATCAGCTCGAGAAGTCGATGCAAGGCGCCCCTGATGAGAGAGGGGATGAGATCGCCGCCAGTGAGGAGACCGAGACCGAGGGTGTCGAGGCCGCCATCTCGCGGCTGGTGCTGCGCGATATCCTCGAGCAGCAGGCCGAGGAGGACGATTCCGACCGCGTCCAGCTGCTGACCATGCATGCCTCCAAGGGGCTGGAGTTCCCCCATGTCTACCTGATGGGCCTGGAGGAGGATCTGCTGCCCCATCGCAACGCCATCGAGGCCGGCACCGTCGAGGAGGAGCGGCGCCTGGCCTATGTGGGCATCACCCGGGCGCGACGGACCCTGACCCTGACCCTGTCACGGCAGCGCAAGGCCTATGGCGAACTCATGGACTGCACGCCCAGCCGCTTCCTGGACGAATTACCCCCCGATGATCTTGACTGGGAAGGCCGTGCCGACAAGGAAGACCCGGAGAAGAAGCAGG
>NZ_JBDNGD010000245.1:0-1076 GCF_041689495.1 Halomonas sp.
GCCGCTCGCTACCAGTCCCAGCTCGCTGCCTGTGAAGCCGAGTTCCGCTGCGATCGCTTCTACCAGGTCTGGCCATTCTGCCGTTGAGTGCGGGGAGTCGGACTCTCCTCCTCACGATGGTTCACGTCAGCCAATGGCGGGTGAGGCCTTCCTGCTCGATGGCCCCGGACAGCCGCCGCGTCATGGCCAGACGAGATACCAGGGTGGCGCCCATCCAGGCGTCGAAGAGGCGATATCCCCGACCGCTCCGCTTGGCTTCATACATGGCGATATCGGTATGCTTGAGTAGTTCCCGGGGGTTACTGGCATCATCCGGGTAGAGGGCGATCCCGATGCTGACGTCGAGGTCGAGGAACAGCAGGGCCAGTCTAGGCGTATCGTGGCGTGACAGCGTCTCCTCGAGCCGGTGCATGAAGTCCGTGCGATTGGGCAGCTCGGTATTGGAATCTCTAAAGGCCAGGTGCCGGATCCGAGCAGGATGCGTCGATCGGCATCCTGTTGAGCGAAGCCGACCCAGGCCATGCGGTAGCCCTCGATCTCCACCGCCATTGTGCAGATGGCGTCGAGCACGGTCTGTTCATCCTCGGCAAGGATCAATGCCTCGTTGCATCGACTGAGCAGTGTCAGGGCGCGGTTGGTCCTAAGCAGTTGCGCACGGCTTTGCTGTTCGGCCTCGCGCCTCGCCATATAGGCTTCGACAGCGAGCTCCACGAGAATCGGATCTTGCGGAAACCGTTGGCAGACCTGCCTGGAGAAATGACAGGTCTCCTGCCAGACGATCCGCTCACAGGGAGTCCCCTCCAGGGGGTAGTCGATGTTGCCGAGCAGGTGACCCCGTGACCATAACGCCAGGGTGCAGGCCTGGGTGCCGGTACTGTCGACCCGTGATACCAGGACATGATCGACTTCGAGGATATCGCGAATAACGACGGGGGGCGGGAGCTGGCCATCTGCCATCTGATGAGAGGGATATTACTCATCGCCCAGCAGGACATCCTGGAGCATCTGCTCGTCGATGATTTCCAGGCGTTGGTGGTCGATGTCGATGGCACCCCTGTCGCGCAGCTTGCCCAGGA
>NZ_JBDNGD010000246.1:0-1730 GCF_041689495.1 Halomonas sp.
GATTGGCACGCTCTGGCACAATCGCTGACGCTGGAAACCCGCGCCTTTATCGATGACGCCTTTGTTGATGCAGCCAGCGGCGAGACCTTCGAAACCATCGATCCTGCCACCGGCGAGATCCTGGCCCGGGTGACGAGTTGCGATGCCCCGGAGGCCGAGCTGGCCGTCGGTCATGCCCATCGAGCCTTCAACCATGGCGACTGGTCGCGACTGGCGCCCGGCAGACGCAAGAAGCTGCTGCTCGGCCTTGCCGACCTGATGGAGGCTCACAAGCACGAACTGGCCCTGCTCGATAGCCTGGACATGGGCAAGCCGGTGACCAGTTCCCTGGGTGACATGAGTGGCGCCATCGCCTGCTTCCGCTATCATGCTGAATCCATCGACAAGCTCTTCGGCGAGGTGGCACCCACCGGCGAGAATAGCCTTGCCCTGGTCCTGAGGGAGCCCATTGGGGTGGTGGCCTCCATCGTGCCCTGGAACTTTCCCCTGATGATGACCGCCTGGAAGATCGCCCCGGCCCTGGCCGCTGGCAACAGTGTCATCCTCAAGCCTTCGGAGAAGTCACCTCTCTCGGCGCTGCGTCTGGCGCAGCTGGCCAGGGAGGCTGGATTGCCGCCCGGAGTCTTCCAGGTGCTGCCGGGCTTCGGGCACACCGTGGGCAAGGCGCTAGCGCTGTCCATGGGCGTCGACTGCCTCTCCTTCACCGGCTCCACCCAGGTCGGCAAGCAGTTGCTGCAGTATGCTGGCCAGTCCAACCTGAAGAAGCTCTATCTGGAGTGTGGCGGCAAGAGCCCGAACATCGTCTTTGCCGACTGCAAGGACCTGGACAGGGTCGCCCGGCACGCCGCGGAGGCGATCTTCCATAATCAGGGCGAGGTGTGTATCGCCGGCTCCCGGCTGCTGGTGGAAAACTCGGTGCGCGAGGCCTTCGTCGAGAAGGTACTGGTCGCGGCCGAGACCATGCAGCCCGGCGACCCCCTGGATCCGAAGAGTTTCATGGGCGCCATGGTGGACGAGACCCAGCATCGTCGCGTACTGGACTATATCCGCAAGGGCATCGAGGAGGGCGCCAGACTGCGTACCGGTGGCCAGGCCCTTGAAGGCAAGGGGCTCTTCATTCCCCCGACGGTATTTGACGGTGTGACCTCCGCCATGACCATCGGACGCGAGGAAATCTTCGGCCCGGTGCTGGCGGTATTCGGTTTCGACAGCGAGGAAGAAGCCGTGGCCATGGCCAACGACAGCGACTATGGCCTGGCGGCCGGGCTCTGGAGCCAGGATATCGATCGCATCATGCGCGTGACCCGCCGGCTGCATTCCGGCCAGGTATTCGTCAACAACTGGGCCGGCGGCGACCAGACGGTCCCCTTCGGCGGCGTCAAGCAATCCGGCAACGGTCGCGACAAGTCCCACCACAGCCTGGAAGAATACTCCGAACTCAAGATGGTATGGATGTCGCTGGCGACCTGACCCGCGTCCACCATGCCTGACACTTCGAGGCCGACACCCCTGCTGCCGGCCTCGTGGCTTTAGTGTACGCCAATATAAAGGTGTACAACTATTGCATAGCTTTTTTACGCCGGGGCGAGTAACCTGTCAGGACATTCCCCGACAGGAGCCTACGCCATGTTCGGACTCTTCAAGAGTGATCCGTCAAAGAAGCTGCAGAAGTCCTACGAGCAGAAGCTCGAGCAGGCGATGCAGGCCGCCCGCAACGGCGACATGCGTGC
>NZ_JBDNGD010000247.1:0-2068 GCF_041689495.1 Halomonas sp.
CATCAGAGCCGCAAGAGGGAAACATGGCAGGTGCACAGGAACCTGTGTCCATGTACACGTCACAATTGCGGATAGCAGCGCTGGCAGAGCGCTTCCCGCAGCGTGCCTTCACGTCGCTGGCCCATCATCTTGATGCCCAGTGGCTGAAGACGGCCTACCTGATGACGCGCCGTGATGGCGCCGTCGGGGTTGATGGCCAGACGGCGGACGACTTCGGTCGCAGCTTGGTCAGTTCCAATCCCGCACGGTTCACTAAGACCGTCGCCGATCGGGCGTACTACGTGCTATACGAGGTCACGCGGGTTGCCGACTTTATCGAATGGGTCGGTCGTCCTCCCGCATCAGGCGAGTCGGGTTTGCGTCCACGACTTCATGCCGTGTTCCTACCAGTCGCCGAGTACGTGTTGGCGGCGATGCAGGTGACCCAAGTGTTCTCCGTGCGCCTGGCCATACTCGTGCTTGCGACACCGGTCTTCATCATGTTCACCCTGGTCGCCATCGTCGACGGCCTGGTGAAGCGAGATCTGCGCCGATGGGGCGGGGGACGCGAGAGTTCCTTCGTTTACCATTGGGCCAAGCGCTCGGCTTTGCCGCTGCTCGTGCTCACCTGGGTGATTTACCTGGCGCTGCCATTCAGCCTGCACCCGGCCTTCGTCGTGCTGCCGTTCGCGACACTGTTCGCGCTGAGCTTGGAGGTGACGGCGAGCGCGTTTAAGAAATACTTGTAGGGATAGCCACTCAGCCTGATACCCTGATCCGCAGGACGACTTCGCAAGGATGCGATTATGTTGCCTTCGTCGGCTGGCGGGGAAGTCAGTTCGGGTGTCGGCGCGCCGCCGTATGTGCGCCACCGCCCGGAGCGCACCCTCCTTTATCAACTTGTCGAGGAATACTATCCCGCGTTCAAGGCGCACCTGGCGGCGCAGGGCACGGACTTGCCGGGGTATGTGGAGCAGGAGTTCGAAGACTACCTCAAGTGCGGGCGTCTCGAGCACGGGTTTCTGCGAGTCCGCTGCGACACCTGTCATGCCGAGCACCTGGTCGCGTTCAGCTGCAAACGTCGCGGCTTCTGCCCCAGCTGCGGCGCCCGGCGCATGGCCGAGAGCGCCGCGCTGCTGGTCGACGAGGTGTTTCCCGAGCAGCCGGTGCGCCAGTGGGTGTTGAGCGTCCCGTTTCCGTTGCGCTTCTTGTTCGCGAGTCACCCCGAGGTCATGGGCCGGGTGCTCGGCATTGTCTATCGTAGCATCGCCACACACCTGATCAAGAAGGCGGGGTTCTCACGTAGGACGGCCCAGGCCGGCGCGGTCACCCTGATCCAGCGCTTCGGCAGCGCGCTCAACCTCAACGTCCACTTCCACATGTTGTTCCTCGACGGGGTGTACGTCGAGCGTCCCGACGGCTCGCTGCGGTTCCGCTGGGTGAAGGCACCGACCAGCGCCGAGCTTGCCCGACTGACCCAGGCCTTGGCGCTGCGCATCGGCCGCTACCTCGAACGCCAGGGGTTGCTGGAGCGCGATGCGGAGAACAGCTATCTGGCCGGTGACGAACTTGAGGCCGGGCCGATGGAACAGCTCCTGGGTTCGTCGATCACCTACCGCATCGCCATTGGGCCGCAACAGGGCCGCAAGGTGTTCACGCTACAGACGCTGCCGGCGTGTGAGGAGCCGTTCGATGACGGAGTCGGAAAGGTTGCTGGATTTTCCCTGCACGCCGGCGTGGCGGCGCGAGCGGCTCAACGCCAGAAGCTCGAACGGTTGTGTCGATACATCAGTCGGCCGGCAATTGCGCAGCAGCGTCTGTCGCTCACGCCGAAGGGCAACGTCCGTTACCAGCTGAAGACGCCGTACCGAGACGGCACGACGCACGTCATCTTCGAGCCACTGGATTTCATCGCCCGACTGGCTGCCCTGGTGCCGAAGCCGCGCGTGAATCTGACGCGCTTTCACGGTGTGTTTGCGCCGAACAGCAAGCACCGAGCGATGGTGACACCGGCCAGGCGGGGCAAAGGGAACAAGGCTAAAGTATCGGATGAGCCGCCAACGCCCGCCGAGCGCCGCGCATCGATGAC
>NZ_JBDNGD010000248.1:0-7401 GCF_041689495.1 Halomonas sp.
CTCGCGCGGTAAACCGCCCTCCCACGAAAATCGTCACGGTGGTAAGGGTTTGATCTTGGTGGGAGGCCGGCTCAGCCGGGCGAGGGGTTGGCCGGGAAAAGCTCGCGCGGTAAACCGCCCTCCCACTAAACCACCCTCCCACAGGGCATATTGCAAGGCTTCAATTGTCCGTGACAGCCCTGAATGCTGAAGATCGATATCCACTTGGGTCAGGCTACTGCTGTCAGCGTGAAGTCAACATGCACTGCATCAAAAGGAAACACGATCTTTCCATCGTCCGTGCGATCCAATATGCCGGCATCAAGCAGGGCATGTACGTCACCATGCACTGTCTTCACGTCACGCCCGACGCGCCTGGCAGCCGCCCGGATGCTCATGGCATCTTGTCCGGTCATTACCTTGAGCAACTCCCAACGTTTGCGCGTCATGGTCTGCCACAGCAGTTCCACGGACGAGAAGGAGATATGAGCTCCTTGCTGTTCGCCCTTGAAAGCTGATAGCGCTCGCCGGGTCACATCCTCGCGGGAAGCGACAGAGAGCGTTACGGTCGTCATGTGCACCTCCATTGATCTACATCGGACCAGAAGTCGGCCAGCAACTGAGCTGGCGTAGTGAACGTGTAAGGCAAGGATGAGGGTGATGAGGTGATCTAACCTGGCCTTCTCGAGGTTTTGCCTGTCTCGGTGCGGGGTTCGGGCAACCCCTCGCGCGGTAAACCGCCCTCCCACTAAACATCCCCCACTAAACAGCTCTCCCACTGGGCATATTGCAAGGCTTCTATTGCCCGCCGTCAGGCGGGCTTGTCGCTCTGGCGGACACCGGGCCCGGTGACGCCGTCCAGGCCGAGGTCGAAGAGCACCTTGGCTTCCTTGAGATTGTCGACGCCTTCGGCGATGGCCAGTATCCCCAGGGAGTGGCTGAGGGTGGCCATGCCGCGCAGGATGGTCTGCTGTTCCTGGCTGGTATCCACGCCCTTGACCAGGGAGGCATCGAACTTCAGGTAGGCCAGGCCGAGGTCGTGGAGGTCGGCGATGCGGGTGAATTCCGCGCCGACGTGTTCCAGGCCGAGATGGCAGCCCAGGGGTTGCAACTCCCGGCACAGGCTGCGGAAGCTGGCGAGATCGTGGATGGCCATGGATTCCGGCAACTCCATCCAGAGGTTCTGAGCGATCTCGTGCTTGGAGGCAATCAGGGCGCGCAGGTCCAGCACGAAGCGGGAGTCGCGGATCGAGGCCGGGGAGAGATTGATGCCGATCGGCTTGTGACTGTGTGCCGCTTCCTTGAGGGCAGCACGGACCACCGCCAGGTCGAGCTCGGTGTCGAGCTCCAGGCGGGAGATCCAGGGCAGGAAGACACCGGCGGGACGCCACTCGCCCTTGAGCCGCAGCCGTGAGGGACACTCCATGTGGATCAGGCGACCCTGGGCGTCGAGCACCGGGAAGTAGCCCAGGTAGACGCCCTTTGCCATGGCATCGTGCAGGGCGGCCCGCCAATCGGCATGACTGGTGTAGAGGGTGTCGCGTTGGTCTCGCTTGGCGATCACCTGGCCCCCGTCGCCTTTGGTTTCCGCACTGGAGAGGGCGCCGTCCAGGCCGGCCAGCAACTCCCCGGGGGTATCACCCTGGGCATAGTCGACCAGCGCGGAAGGCAGCCCCAGAAGGATCGAGACTTCTTCCTCCCGCAGGGTCTTGATCCGGACGGCGAGTTCCTTGCCCAGGCTTTCGATCTGGCTGTTGCCGGGCATCAGCAGGGCGAAATCACTGCCATTCAGGCGGCCGACCACGCCGCCACCGCGGACCTTGCCCAGCTGGTCGAGGCTGTGGGCCAGGGTCTTGAGCACTTCATCCGTTTCCTGGCGACCCAGCTGGTCATTGACCTCCGCCAGGCGGGCGAGGCGCACGATGGCCAGGCTGCCGCTGGCACGAAAGCCCTCGCTTGTCAGGCTGCTCTTCAACTGGTTGAGGAAGGCCTCGCGGTCGAGGACGCCGGTGACTTGATCGTGCTGGAGGCGTCGGCGCAGCTGGTCGAGTTTCTCGCCCTCCTGGCTGAGCATGTCGTGAACCGCCGCGGATAACTGGTTCATGGCCTGGACGACGCTACGAAGCTCCCGGGTTCTCGGCTCCTTGGAGGTCGTGAAGCGGCGAGCACCGATATCCCGGGCCTGTGCGACCACCATGGTCAAGGGGCGACGGATGGTGTTCACGATCATCCAGCCCAGCAGCAGGCTGAGGACACCGGCGACGGCGAACCAGCCGGTCAGGGCAAGGGTGCTCTGCCACAGCGAGCGGTAGGCATAGCTGTGGTGGCTTTCCAGTGTCAGGGTGCCGAACTGGCGCCAGCCGTCCTGGATCACGGCATGGCCGGGGGGGACATCGAAGTCGACGAGGTCCACAAACCAGGACGGCACGCCCTCGACGGTCTGGGTGCCCGTTCGCTGCTCGATGATCTCGCCGGCGGGGTCGCGCAATTCGATCAGGCGATAGTGGCCGGTGTCGAACTGGGCCGCCACGAGCAGCTCGATGGTGACCGGATCCTTGTCCAACTGGCTCATGGACAGCGCCAGGGCATTGGCGTTGTCGGCATTCTTGATGCGTACTTCCTGTTCGATGTAGTGACGGCTGGTGGTCACGCCGATGAACAGGCTGCCGACGAAGGCCAGCAACAGCAGCCCCACGATGGCCAGCCATATCTGCTTGATGAGTGACATCTCGTTGCTCCCCCGGGGGTTATCCCCTTGTGTTTACTCTTTATTCAATCGTTGGACTGTGATCGATCCCTGGATACTAGATAAAGCCCTGCTGCTGCATGCGGCTGATGGCATTACGCCAGCGTGACAGGCGGGCGAGCGGGTCGGCACGCGACTGGGTGGAACTCCCGGCCCAGAGCCCACTGCTGTTGAAACTGAAGACTGGATCGAGGTCGGTCCGCTGCGAGGCCGGTGTGATCGATGGCACCAGGTTGTCGAGCAGCAGGGGCTCGGCGGCGGGTGTCTCGTAGTAGCCCAGGACCATATGGGCCTGGACGATCTGGCTGCGGCCGATCCGCGCCCGGACATAGATCATGCGCAGCTGATCACCCGGCACGCCGAGTTGCTTCAGGGTCACGTACTTGCCGATGGAATAGTCCTCACAGTCGCCCTGGCGATTGCCCAGCGCCTCCAGCGGGGTGGCCCAGTAGTCTTCCTGTCCCCAGGCCACGATGTCATCCACCCAGCGGATACGCCGATTGAAGAAGTCGTTGACCTCGCGCAGCTGGGTTCGCAGATCCGCCCCGGCGAGCCGGTCCAGCAGAGCGAACCATTCCTCGAGCACGGGCAGGCCGCCCTGGCCGTAAAGGCGCTGCATGCTCTCGCGAAGCCGGGAGGGATCGAGGTTGGCAGCGACGCGCGAGGGTCTGATTCCCAGGCCCACCGCGAGCAACAGGCTACCCAGCACCGCCAGCAGATGGCGACGGCCGGGTGAGGCGAGACTCCGTGGTGATGGCTGGGGCATGGGTCGGCATCGGCTTGATGAGCAATAGCTCAAGTCTAGGAGGATGCGCCAACTAAGCGAGGCCGGGCAAGACAAAACCGGCACCGGGATCAGCTCTTGCCCGGCCCCTCCCAGACGCGCAGGCGGCCGATCCAGGCCAGGTCCAGGGCGGCGTTGCGCAGTTGGCCGGCGGCGGCGTCCAGGGTGAGGTCGTCGGGAAGGGCGTTGACGTAGACCGAGACGTCGACCTGGTTATCGAGATAGTGCAGGTCCAGGGCCACGCGGGCACGCCACACGCTCAGGTCGCGCCAGGCATCATCGAGCATTCCTTCCACGTCACCGCGCAGCGGCATGCCAGGTCGCCGGCTGTGTTCGGTCTCGTCGGCATCGTCTTCCGGGTCGATATGGAAGGTCACGTCGGACAGCGACGGGAAACCCTCGCGTAGCTGGCGGCTCACCTCATTGCCGATCTCGTGGGCCTCGGAGACCGTGACCCGGGGCGGCACGACAATATGCAGGTCGAGGAGTGCCAGGCTGCCAAGGGTGCGGGTGCGCAGGTCATGGACTCCCTTGACACCGGGCACCTCTTCCGCGATTCGCTGCATCTGGTCTCGCTCATCCTGTGGGAGCGCCGTATCGATGAGTTCCTGGCTGGAATGCCAGATCAGCCGGCCGCCGATCTGGCCCACCATCAGGCCCACCACGATGGCGGCGACAGCGTCCATCCAGCCGGCGCCGAACTGGGTGGCCACCAGGCCGATCAAGACCACCACGGTAGAGAGCGCATCGGAGCGCGAATGCCAGGCGTTGGCCTCGAGCAGGCGGGAATTGACCCGCTTGGCGACCCGCATGGTGTAGCGGTAGATCCACTCCTTGGCGAGCAGGGCGATGACGGCGATGCCGATGGCCCAAGCGCCCGGTGGGAAGATGGGGTCGCCGGCGATCAGGCGGGTCAGGCTGGCCCAGGCGATGCCCCCGGCAACGAAGATCAGCACGCTGCCCAGCCAGAGCGTGGCGAGGGTCTCGATGCGGCCGTGTCCATAGGGATGGTCGCTATCCGGTGCCTGGCGACCGAAATGGGTGGCCACGATCACGAAGACATCGGTGAGGATGTCCGAGAAGGAGTGGATGCCATCGGCCACCAGCGCCGTGGAACCGACGATCAAGCCGGTGACCATCTTCGCCACCCCGACGATGAAATCGATTCCCGCGCCGATCACCGTGACCTTGTGGGCCTCGCGGGTCTTGGCGCCCTCGTCGGCGATGGCATCATGTGGGGAGTCGTGGCCCATGGAGGGGGTCCCTAGCTGGCGATCTGCCCCGCCCGGTTGCGAACGGGGTTGGCATACTGCGCCAGCCACCACTCGCGCAATTCGGCGGGGACATCGCTGAGTCGGGCCTTGAAGCGCTGGCGGTCGGCGTCGGTCACCTCGGCGAGGTCGACCAGTTCCGGGGCGTCGCCGATCATTTCCAGGGCCAGGTAATGGCGGGGAAAGAGATGATATCCCTCCAGGACCTGGCGGTCGATCTCGGCCGCCACCTCGTCGACCGAATCGAAGTCGGCCCCCAGCGGGGTGCCGAAGCGCAGATGGACCCGGCCCTTGTGACCGGTGATGCCGGCGACGATTGACGAGATGTCCTCGAACTCTTCCTTGTCGTAGCGGCCCCGCGCATGGAGGGCATGAAGTTCGCGGGCTTTCTGCACATCACAGGGGTCGTACTCGTAGCTGATGGAGACAGGCACCAGACGAAGCTCCTGGATCGCCTCGCCGATCGGCAGGTCGCGCTGCTTTGTTCGCCGCGCCATGGTCATCATCTTGATGATCGCCGAATCGGTGCGGTCGATGCCGTCCTTGGCGCGGCCCTCGCGCTGGGCCATCCAGATGGAGTGGTTGTCCTGGGTAATGGAGTGGCGGATATAGCTCGAGAGCTTGTGGTAGGCGGCCAGCATGGCGCGCTTGCCCCGGGCGCTGCGCGGCACGATGAAGCTCTTGTTGAGTCGCATCAGGTCGGTGACATAGGGCTTCTTGAGGAGATTGTCGCCGATGGCGATGCGCACGGTGTCTCGGCCGGCCAGGTAGAGGGCATAGTTGACGAAGGCCGGATCCAGGGAGATATCGCGGTGGTTGCCGATGAACAGGTAGGCGGTGTCGGCATCGAGCATGTCCAGGCCGTCGACCCGGAAGTCGTCGGTGGTGGTACGAATCATCCGTTGCATGTAAGGAGCGATGCGCATCTGGAAGTCGTGGACACTGGCGACCCCCTTCACCTCGCGGCGGATGGCCAGGCTGGCGATGGTGCGCGACAGGCTGGGCATGAGATGCGACATCCGGGGCAGCCGGAATTGCGTGATGGCGCTGAGCAACTCGGGGTCCCGGGAAAGGCGGGCGAGCACATCGGCGACCTCGTCGTCCTGGTAGGGACGAACCTCGGCCCAGATATCGGTAGGGGTCTGGTCGTTCGGCAAGTCAGTCATATGCAGCAGGCAAGTTCCGGGCGATTGTTGGTGTGATGTTATTGTGAGGATGCTTCGCAGATTGCGTGACGACGTGTTGAATCAGGGCGGCGACTCTCCCTAGTCTCCGTAGGCCCGGTAAGCGAAGCGCACCGGGCGGAAAGCTAGTGGCAGCATCTTTGTGGGAGGGCGCTTCAGCGCGCGAGATTTTGGCTGGAAACCCATCGCCCGGCAGAGCCAGCCTCCCACCATAATAACTTGCCAAACAGATATTCACGCCGAAGTGCGAAGAAACTTAGACTTATGCCACCCGGATGTCCAGCGCCTGGCCGCTTTCACCGCCCAGCCAGTCGATCAGGCGGTCGATGGACTCGCCCAGTGACTGAGCCATCAGCAGGAAGTCCGTCTCCAGGCGCACCAGGGCATCGTCCCCATCATCGGTGGCATTGGCCTCATCGATCAAGGCATCGCCGAAACGCAGTGACTTGATCGCCAGGTCGTCATGCAGCACGAAGGCGAGGCGTCCCTCGATCTCCAGGGCCAGCTTACTGGCCTGGCGGCCGCTGGCCAGCAGCTGCTGGATCTCCTCGCTGTCCAGGTCGACCTGTCGGGCGCGCAGGACGCCATCGTCGCCCTTGGCCTTGAGTTCCACCTGGTCACCCAGCATCAGATCGGCCGGACGGGTGCCGGCATCGACCAGCCAGGCGGTCATCGCCCGCATGGGCAGGGTCTGGGTCGCCAGCGGCGTGACCTTGAGGCTGCCCAGGGTCTCGCGCAGCAGGTCCAGCACCTCCTCGGCGCGTGCCCGGGAACTGGCGTTCACGCCGATCAGCCCGCGGCGAGTATCCCACCAGAGCTCGACCCGCTGACTGCGCACGAAGGCCCGCGGCATCAGCTCCTCGACGACCTGCTCCTTGATCGCCAGCTTCTCCTTGCGGCGCAGCTTGCGGCCTTCTCGCGTCTCGACCTCGTCGGCACGCTCGTCGACCTCCTCGCGAACCACCGAGGCCGGCAAGAGGCGTTCCTGGCGCAGGGCACTCATCAGCCGCTGCCCCTGAAGCTCGTGAAGTCGCTGGCTGCCGGCGCGACCCGCCGGTGTTGTCCAGCCCAGTCGGCGAGGCTCGGCACCACCCAGCGGGCGTGCGGCCTGCGCTTCCAGGGCGGTTTCCAGGTCGGCGGCGTCCAGCGTCGGGGCGCCGTGCAGGCGGTAGAGATGCAAGTGCTTGAACCACATGACGCAATTCCAGAGTAATAAAAGGAGCCACATTATGGCCAAAGGGACCCAAGGGTGCCAGCACCGTCCCGCGGCATGGCCCCGGAATCCGTTGTTCAAGTTGCCACTAGCGAGGGGCGCCGGGGGCAAGCCGAAGAGGAGGTCCTACGCCAGGGAAGGCGTCGGTAGCGTACAAGGAAGTATTCACAGCGCCTCCTCGCAGGATTGCCGACGGATCAGCCCCGACCGGCACGGCTATCTGC
>NZ_JBDNGD010000249.1:0-9528 GCF_041689495.1 Halomonas sp.
TCATGTGACACACCTTTTCTGGGAATTTACTGTTGAGATACGCCCTTTCAACCATGGCGAGGTTCACCGGGACCGTCAAGTCCGCGAACCCTAATGGACTCAACGAATATTCAAACCATGAAAGAGGCACCACAGCCGCAGGTCGAGGTGGCGTTGGGGTTCTGGACCAGAAAACTGGCACCGGCAAGGCCTTCCTCGTAGTCCACCGTGGAGCCCACCAGGTACTGATAGGAGAGGGGATCGACGACCAGGGCAACCTCTCCGAAGGGGATCAGCGTATCGTCTTCGGCCACTTCTTCAGCGAAATCGAAGCCATACTGGAAGCCTGAGCAGCCGCCACCGGTTACATAGACGCGCAGTTTCAGGCCCGATGAGTCTTCCTCGCCGATAAGCGTCCGCAGACGCGCCCGGGCGTTGTCGGAAAGCATCAATGGCGTGGGAACAAAGGATTCAGCAAGGCTCATAGGAGAGCTCCCTCGAGGGAAATGACACGATTCGTCCAGTGATTATCCACAATCCCGAGCAAAAGAGTCAACTTTATACCGGCACGATCCGTCAAGGCATCATGGCCGGGGCCTCGAGGCCGGCATTTTCCGCGAAGTCGAACATCAGGTTGAGATTCTGGATGGCCTGCCCGGAGGCGCCCTTCACCAGGTTGTCGATTACCGACAGTACGACGACGGTATCACCCTTGCCTGGCCGGTGAACGGCCAGGCGGCAGAGGTTGGCGCCCTTGACGCTGCGTGTTTCCGGGTGGCTTCCCGCCGGCATGACATCGACGAATGGCTCGTTGGAGAAGCGGTTTTCGAAGAGGGTCTGGAGATCGCCAGGCTGTGCCGTCAGACGCCCGTAGAGGGTGGCATGGATTCCGCGGATCATCGGCGTCAGGTGGGGGACGAAGGTCAGTCCCACCGGCTGGTTGGCTGCATCACCGAGGCCTTGGCGAATCTCCGGAAGGTGACGATGACCAGCGGCACCATAGGCCTTCATGGATTCACTGGCCTCGGCCATCAGGGAGGGTACCTTGGCCGAGCGCCCTGCCCCGGTGACCCCCGACTTGCAGTCGGCAATTACGTGCGCCACGTCGATCAGACCGGCCTCCAGGAGGGGTATGAGGCCGAGTTGGACAGCGGTGGGGTAGCAACCCGGCACGGCGACCAGGCGGGCCTGGCGAATCTTGTCGCGATGCATCTCGGGCAGGCCATAGACGACCTCATGGAGAAGCTGTGGGGCCCCATGAGGCTGCCCGTACCATTCGGCCCATTCCTCGGCGTCGCGCAGGCGAAAGTCTGCCGACAGGTCAATGACCCGGGTACCCTTGTCGAGCAGTTCGCCCGCCAGGGCGTGCGCCACGCCATGGGGGGTAGCGAAGAAGACGGCATCACAGCGTCCCAGGCGGTCGGCATCGGGTGCCGAGAACGCCAGATCATCGTAGTGGCCGCGCAGGTTGGGGTACATCTCACCGACGCCCATGCCTGCCTCAGAGCGCGAGGTGATGGCCTCGACATGCACTTCGGGATGACGGGCCAGCAGCCGCAGCAGTTCAACGCCGGTGTATCCGGTACCGCCGACGATTCCGACCTTGATCACGATGGACTCCTTTCTGACAGCCGGGTGTTGGGAAATGGGGTACCCGGCGTGTGTGCGAAGATTCGGGACCTCTCATGACGGTTATGATACACAAGAGGAATGGGCCCTACCCAGGGCATCTGCTTGAATCGCATGAACAGGAATGTCCCAGTGCCGCGTTTTAGCCTGCCCGATCTTAGTCTGGACGCCTTTCGACGCCAGCTGGCCAATGTCGATGCTCTCCCCCAGTTGTGTGTACTGGGTGTCGTCTCTGGAGTGATCACCGGAGGACTGATGGTTGGTTTTCGCCTCTTGATCGACCTGGGTGCCCTGGTCTTCATGCCCGAGGCGGACCCGGAAGCCTTTGAGGGGCTTTCCCCGGTCGTGCGCACCCTCATGCCGCTTCTTGCCGTGGCCTTCATCGGTATCCTGCTGTGGCGTCAGTCTCCAGCGGCACGCAAGCTCGGCGTCGGCCACGTCATCGAGCGATTGACCTATCACCAAGGGCGCTTCCCCTTGCGTAACTGGCTGAATCAGTGGTGGGTCGGGGTCATGTCGGTGCTCGGCGGTCTCTCGGCCGGCCGTGAGGGACCCGCGATCCATCTGGGCGCGGCAGCCTCCAGTGGCCTGGGCCAGAAGCTTCGGTTACCCCACAACAGCCTCAGGGTTCTGGTGGCCTGCGGTACCGCGGCAGGGATCTCGGCCTCCTTCAACACGCCCATTGCCGGGGTCATCTTCGCCATGGAAGTGGTGATCATGGAATACACCATTGCGGGCTTCATGCCGGTGATCCTGGCTTCCACCATGGGGGCTCTGGTGGCTCAACTGGTCTATGGGGGGGAGCCCGCCTTCCAGGTGCCCACCCTGAGCCTCGGGTCGATGACCAACCTGCCCTGGATTCTGGTGACCGCCTTGTTGATCGGCCTGATGGCGGGTCTGTTCATCCATGTGGCCAAGAATTCGAGGATCACCGAACGTCCTCTCTGGTTGCGCTTGTCGCTGGTGGCCGTCTGTACAGCCGCGGTAGCCTGGTGGTATCCCGAGGCTCAGGGGATCGGCTACGACAGCCTGGCGGCTTCGCTCAACGGCGAACTGGCGATCGATGTCCTGCTGGTGTTGGTGGTGGCAAAACTCTTGCTCACGGCGATCACCGTGGCCAGCGGGATTCCGATCGGCATCATCGGCCCCGTCCTTGTGATGGGCGCCGCGGCCGGAGCCTTGATGGGCATGGCGGGTGCCTGGTTGTGGCCGGACAATTCCGCCGACCCGGGTCTCTATGCCATGCTCGGCATGGCGGCGATGATGGGCGCGGTACTGCAGGCCCCCCTCGCCGCCCTGATGGCCCTTCTCGAGCTGACCCACAATCCCAACATCATTCTTCCGGGGATGCTGGCGGTGGTGGTCTCCTGCCTCACCTCACGGCAACTCTGTCGTTGCGATGGTTTCTTCATCAGCACTACACGCCATGGCCTGCATCCCCTTCAGCAGCCATTGATGCAGGCCCTGTCTCGGGTGTCGGTGCCTGCGGTGATGGAACGTAGCCTGGTCAGGACCTATCGAATGGTGTCACGGGATCAGGCCCGTTCGTTGCTGGAGGGCAATCCGGTCTGGGTATTGATCGAGCGATCCACCGACGACAAGCCGACTCTCGCCCTCAAGGCGGCCGACCTGGCGCGCTGGTTGATCGAGCACGCTGAGCCGAAGGATGGGAATTCCAGCGAACTCATAGACTTGCTGGAGATTCCGGGACTGCGCCTGGACATGGCCCCGATTCACCTGCAGGCGACACTTTCCGAGGCCCTTGCACGACTCAACGATAAGGCAGTCGATGCGCTCTATGTCGAGCACGGTAACCGGCCGAAGCAGAAGCGGATTTCCGGTATCATCACGCGTGGTGCCATCGAGCGCTATTATCGTTTCGATTCATCGTCATCCTGAGGAGTTTCCATGTATCCATGGATCAAGGCCTTGCATCTCATCGCCATGGTCACCTGGTTCGCCGCCCTGTTCTACTTGCCGCGGCTCTATGTCTACCATGCCATCGCCCGTGACCACGACGAGCCGCAGGCCATCGCGCATTTCAAGGTCATGGAGCGCAAGCTCTATCGCGGGATCATGACCCCTTCGATGATCGCAGTACTGCTTTTCGGTGGAGCTCTGCTGGTGCTGAGTCCGGGCTGGCTGGCCCAGGGATGGATTCATGCCAAGCTGCTGCTGGTTGCCCTGCTGGTGGGCTATCATCATCTCTGTCTGATCTATCTGAGGCAGTTTGCCGAGGACCGGTGCCGACGGGGGCATCTGTTCTTTCGCTGGTTCAATGAATTACCGGTGATTGCGCTATTGGTGATCGTGTTCCTCGCCGTCCTCAAGCCGTTCTGATGGCGATGTCCTCTCCGATGGTGCCGCATCTCCCGGTGGTACTGGTATTGTCCGGCCACGATCCCACCGGGGGGGCGGGCCTGGTGGCCGATTCCGAAGCGATCGCCGCCAATGGTGGCTGGGCGCTGACCATACCCACGGCTTGGACGGTGCAGAATTGCCGGGATGTCAGCGAGGTGATACCCATGGATCCGGATGCCATGCGCCGCATGGCGCTGGCTCTGGATGATTTCGATATCGCCGCCATCAAGGTCGGGCTGGTGGCCAGTCCGGCGACTCTGGATGCCGTAACGGATATCGTGCGGCGACTGCCCGGTGTTCCCCTGGTGCTGGATCCGGTGCTCAGGGCCGGTGGCGGCAGTGAGTTATCCACATCCGAACTGGTGGATGGCTTGCGGGAAAGACTGCTGCCCCTGGTGGATATCCTGACCCCCAACCGGCAGGAACTGTCACGTTTGACCCCGGGCCTGGAGGGGGATGATACCCGTCGTGCCGTGGAACTGATGACTCTGGGTTGCCAGGCCATTCTGGTGACCGGCACCGATGATCCGATCGATCGGGTGCCCCAGGATTGGGTGCAGCATACCCTGCATGCACCGGATCTGAGTCGCCAGTGGTCCTGGCCGAGGCTCGAGGGCCAGTTTCACGGTTCTGGGTGCACCCTGGCGGCGGCCCTGGCGGCGAGGCTCGGTGCCAGTGAATCACTGGCTGCCGCCTGCGAGCAGGCCCAGGCCTTTACCTGGGAATCCCTCGCTCATGGCTGGCAACCGGGGGAGGCTCAGATCCTGCCGCGTCGACTGTGGCGATTGGCGGTTACGCCAGGGATGGTCGATGGCGTGCCGCCATCATGACACCAGGGCTTTTCATCCTCGAGATGAGCACAGAGAATGAATCGAGTGTTTCGGGGATAAGGGGTTCATTCACCGTTTTTCCACCAGTCGTCTGCAGTTTATCCAGAGAATTATCCACAGGCTCGCCCCTGCGGGCTGAAACCATCAAAGACCTCGTGAGGTAGACATGACCACATCTGCACAGCTCTTCGAACAGGCCTGTCGCCATATTCCCGGCGGGGTCAATTCTCCGGTTCGTGCCTTCAAGGGCATGGAGCGTCCGCCGGTGTTCATGGAGCGTGCCCAGGGGCCCTATCTGTTCGATGTCGAAGGCAAGCGGTATGTGGATTATGTCGGCTCCTGGGGACCCATGATCACCGGCCATGCCGATCCCGATGTTCTCATGGCGGTACGCGAGCGGCTCGACAATGGCCTGTCCTTCGGGACACCCACCGCCATCGAGACGACCATGGCGGACCTCGTCTGCGAGTTGATACCCACCCTCGAGATGGTGCGCATGACCAGCTCCGGTACCGAGGCCACCATGTCCGCCATTCGTCTGGCACGGGGCGTCACCGGGCGGGACAAGATCGTCAAGTTCGAGGGTAACTACCATGGCCACTCCGATTCGCTGCTGGTCAAGGCCGGCTCGGGGGCCCTCACCCATGGTGAGCCGAGTTCTCCCGGGGTACCGGCGGCCCTGGCCGAGCATACGATCACCCTGCCCTACAATGATATCGACGCCGTGGAGCAGTGCTTCGAGTCGATCGGCAGTGAGATCGCCTGCATTATCGTCGAGCCGGTGGCCGGCAACATGAACTGCATCCCACCCCAGCCGGGCTTTCTGGAGTGCCTGAGAAAGGTCTGCGATGTCCATGACAGTGTGCTGATCTTCGACGAGGTCATGACCGGTTTTCGTGTGGCACTGGGGGGCGCTCAGGCTCATTATGGCGTGAAGCCCGACCTCACCTGCCTGGGCAAGATCGTCGGAGGCGGCATGCCGGTAGGCGCCTTCGGTGGCAGCGAGACCCTCATGTCCAATATCTCGCCTCTGGGGCCCATCTACCACGCCGGGACCCTGTCCGGAAATCCGCTGGCCATGGCCGCCGGGGTGGCGCTTCTCACCAAGCTCAAGGAGCCCGGCTTTCACAACGCCCTGGCTCAACGAGTCGATACCCTCTGCCATGGGCTCAAGGAGCGTGCCGATGCCGCCGGTGTGGACATGATCACGCAGAGTGCCGGCGGCATGTTCGGTCTCTTCTTCACCCGACAGAGCCGGGTCGATAACTTCGGCCAGGCCACCGCCTGTGACGCCCGGGCCTTCCGCCGATTCTTCTGTGCAATGCTCGACGAGGGTGTCTACCTGGCGCCTTCGGCCTTCGAGGCGGGTTTCATGTCCAGCGCCCACCGACCCGAGGACATCCAGTTGACGCTGGATGCCTCCGAAAAGGCCTTCGCGAAGATGTCGATGCAGGCATGATCTTTCAATGACCCGGATCCCGGTGATCCCCAGCGCCAGGATAGATGACATGAGCCAGACAACGGGCAATCCTTCCCCCCCTAACCAGGCGTCTCTGGAGTTGGATGCCCTGGTGGATCAACTAGTCGCCTATCATGGCGAGGAAGTGTCTCCGGCCTCACCGGCGGATGCCGGCGTTCGAGCTGTCCGCAGGCTGGCGGAGGCAAAGATGGACGCTATTCGGCATCGTCTGGAAGGGGACGAGGATCTTCAGCGCCTGGCACATCTTGGTCGTTGGCTCGAGCAGGACATCGAGCGTATAAGCCCGGTATTCGAGGCACGCCATGCGCGGCTTGTGCCGAGCTGGGCTCTCGATCACCCGAATAGCCGACTCCACCATCAGGGTCGGCTGCTGTTGAGCAATGCCATCGGTCGTGACCTCGAGGCTCCTCATGTCGATGACCCTCTCGACCCGGCCTGTGATCTGGCTTCACTCCTGGTGGGTCTGGAGAGCAGGCATGAGGAAGGCTTGGCACACCAGGTCCTGGATCGTTACCTGAGCCTTTCCGGTGACTATGAGATTACCCGGTTGCTGTCGCTGTTTCGGGTCTGCCATGCCCTATCCGGTGCTCGTCGCTCCCTCGAGCGTCGCTCCTTGGCCGGAAAGGATCTCGAACATCCTGCACTGCTGGCCGAGATCATGGCGGAATGCCGTCGCTTCCTGGCTCTTGCGGAAGTGCATGCCGATTTTCGCTTCCCGCCGCTGGTCATCAGCGTCGGCGTGTCAGGCAGTGGCAAGAGTCGTTTCACGCGTGGCCTGGTGGAAGGTCTGGGTGCTGTACGGCTGTGTTCCGATGTTGAGCGTCGCCGCCTGGTCGATACGGATGCCGATGGCAGGGCGGACCTCTTCTACGACGAGGCCACGCATCACACCTATCAGCGGTTGGCCAGCCTGGCGGGCATCCTGCTGGATGCGGGCCTGGTAGCCTGCGTGGATGGGACCTTTCTCAGGCGCTGGCAGCGTGACCTGCTGCGTCAACAGGCCGAGGCGCGAGGCCTTCCGTGCCTACTGGTCAGTTTCGAGGCGGATCACGCCACCCTGAAGGGTCGGATCGAGACCCTGGCAGGCCTGATCCGCGATCATGTCGGGGTGTGACGTCCCTGACTCCCGAATCAACAACAGGAAATGCTGACATATGACCCTCACCCCTCTGGTGCTGGCCAGCGGTAATGCAGGCAAGCTGCGCGAGTTTCATCAGCTGCTTGCTCCCCTGGACCTGGATGTCAGGCCCCAGGCGGACTTTTGGGTCGCTGATGTGGAGGAAACCGGCCTGACCTTTGTCGAGAATGCCCTGATCAAGGCCCGCGAGGCGAGTCGGGTGAGCGGCCTGGCGGCCCTGGCCGATGATTCCGGCCTCGAGGTCGATGCCTTGAAGGGGGCGCCGGGTATCTTCTCCGCGCGCTATGCCGGTGAGCCAAAGAGCGACGAACGCAACAACGCCAGGCTCCTGAACGACTTGATCGACGTACCCGAGGGCAGTCGTTCGGGTCGCTACTGGTGTGTGCTGGTCTATCTGCGTCATACTGATGACCCGGTACCACTCATCGTGCAGCGCAGTTGGGAGGGGGAAATTCTCGCCCACCCTCGTGGCGACGGCGGGTTCGGCTATGATCCCGTGTTCTGGCTCCCCGACCAGGCCAGAAGCGCGGCCGAGCTTTCTGCACAAGAAAAGAACCATTTCAGTCATCGAGGCCGGGCCCTGCGTGCACTTGTGGAGGCGTTGGCCGAGCAGCCGGGCGGGTCATGATGGGTCATCAGCTCTCCCATGATGCGTCGCTCCCCCCTCTGTCGCTCTATATCCATGTGCCCTGGTGCGTGCGCAAGTGCCCCTACTGTGACTTCAATTCCCATGGGGTGGGAGCCGGTGCCGCCCTGCCCGAGGAGGACTATCTCCAGGCCTTGATCGCCGACCTCGATGCGGAGCTTCCCCTGGTCCAGGGACGCGAAGTGATCAGTGTCTTCATCGGAGGTGGCACGCCCAGCCTGATGTCGGCGGATTTCTACGCCCGCTTCTTCGATGCTCTTGCCCGTCGTGTGTCCCTGTCAGGTGATGTCGAGATCACCCTGGAAGCCAATCCCGGTACCCTGGAAAGGGGGCGTTTCGCGGGCTACCGGCGAGCGGGTATCAACAGGCTTTCCCTGGGAGTGCAGAGCTTCCAGGACGCTCAGCTTGCCGCCCTCGGTCGTATCCATTCCGGCGATGATGCACTGCGCGCCGTGGAAGAGGCGCGCAGTGCGGGGTTCGACAATATCAACCTCGACCTCATGCACGGGCTACCCGGGCAGACACCGGCACTGGCACTGGCCGATATCGAACAGGCGCTTTCCCTGGCGCCGGAACACCTCTCCTGGTACCAACTTACGCTGGAACCCAACACCGAGTTCTTCTCGGATCCGCCGGTCCTGCCCGCGGAGGAATCCCTCTGGGATATCCAGGACCTCGGACATGCCCGGCTGGAAGAGGCCGGCCTTAGGCGTTACGAGATCTCGGCCTATGCACACGGGGGGCGACGTTCCCGCCACAACCTGAACTACTGGTCCTTCGGCGATTACCTGGGAATCGGTGCCGGTGCCCATGGCAAGCTGAGTCGAGTCGGCCGCGATGGCGTCATGGCCATGGAACGACGCTGGAAGGTTCGCCAGCCCGAGACCTATCTGCGGCGCATGGCGGATCCCAGGGGCTTCGCCGCGGGCCGCCGTCTGATAGATTCACGGGAATTGCCTCTTGAGTTCGCCATGAATGCTTTGCGGCTGGTGGAGGGGGTTCCCCTTTCGCTGTGGTCGCAGAATACCGGCCGCGAGGTTTCCCTGCTCCATGACCGTCTGGGAGGTGCCAGAAATAAAGGACTTCTTGTGGAAGATGTCGACAGGCTGCAGGCATCCCCTCAGGGTCTGCTATTCTTGAATGATCTTCTGTCACTGATTTCTGAATCCGGGGACAGCCAAGGATGACTCAACTGACTTCAGGAGTTTGACACAATGATCAAATCACTTCGCCTTGCCGTTCCCTTTGCGGCTGCCGTTCTGCTGGCTGGCTGTGCCACGGATCCCTATGGTAACCAGACCCAGCGGTCTTCCACCATGACCGGGGCCGGTGTCGGTGCCGCCCTGGGTGCGGCCGCCGGCGCACTGAGCGGTGACGGCAGTACCAGTCGCCGTGATCGTGCCCTGATCGGTGCCGCCGTGGGCGCTGCCGCGGGTGCCGGTGTCGGTGCCTACATGGATCGCCA
>NZ_JBDNGD010000250.1:0-1328 GCF_041689495.1 Halomonas sp.
AAAAAAATGATCAAAAAGGCATCGACTACTTGTCAAAAAGGCCGGCCAGCATAGCCAGTAACGGGGCAGAAGCGCAATCTCGATCCGGCGACGATCAAGGCTTTGCCCCAGCGAATTCCGCGACACCCCTTGCTGACATAGAAAATATATCCATATTATCAATGTCTTAAAAATATTGGCGATGCTGCTACACGCGCAGCGACAAGGAATTAGCCTTTAGTCGAATATGTTTAAGTCTTTCCATGCCGATTGCGCATATCACATACGGATTACAGAAAGCCCTTCCGCCACAAGTGCTTCCACCAAAAGTGCCGATAGCAGCAAAACGCCTGCGAAGGGCAGGCGCAACAGCGAAAAGACGAGAAAGGAAAGGTAAATCCGGGAATCGGGGCTTCACGCGCGAGGGAAATTCGCCAGCAGCTCCTCCAATAGCGCCGGTGGCGTGGCGTCATGAACACAGGCCTCTCCGAGGCGACGCAGCAGGATCAGCCTCAGTTGATCGTCCAGGTTCTTCTTGTCCCGCCGCATGAGGTCGAGGAAATCCGTCACCCCCATGTTGGCGGGTGCCGCCAGCGGCAAGTCGGCCGCTGCGAGAATGGCGCGTGTTCTCGCCACCTCGGCGTCGGTCAGCCAACCCAGACGATTCGATAACTCGGCGGCCATCAGCATGCCGGTTCCCACCGCCTCGCCGTGCAACCAATGACCATAGCCCTGGTGTGCCTCGATGGCATGGGCGAAGGTATGGCCGAGATTGAGCAGTGCTCGCACGCCCTGTTCCGTCTCGTCCTCGGCGACGATATCGGCCTTTATCCGGCAACTGCGCTCGATGGCCATGGCCAAGGCGTCGGCATCCAGGCCGCGCAGGGCAGGCAGGGCGCCGTCGAGCCAGGCGAAAAAATCACTATCGCGAATCAGGCCATACTTGATCACCTCAGCAAGCCCCGCGGACATTTCACGCGGCGGCAGCGTCGCCAGGGTATCGGTATCGGCCAGCACCACCCGCGGCTGCCAGAAGGCGCCGATCATGTTCTTGCCACGCGGATGGTTGACGCCGGTCTTGCCACCCACCGAGGAATCCACCTGGGCCAACAGCGTGGTCGGCACCTGGATGAAGGCCACGCCACGCTGGTAGCTGGCGGCCGCGAACCCCACCATATCGCCGATCACCCCGCCCCCAAGGGCGACCAGGGTACAGCGGCGATTGAAACTCGCCTCCATCAGCGCATCCCAGATCAGGGTGATACTCTCGATAGACTTGGTGGCTTCACCGTCCGGCAACACCAGCTCATGCACCTCGAGCCCGGCAGGCAAGCCCTGCTTGAACGCCT
>NZ_JBDNGD010000251.1:0-8303 GCF_041689495.1 Halomonas sp.
GTTCCAGCTCGAGCGCAGCGGCACCTGGGACAAGGGCAAGGGCTGCGATACCTTCGGTCCAATGGGACCCTGGCTGGTGACACCCGACGAGGTTGCTGACCCGCATGAGCTCGATATGTGGCTCGAGGTCGATGGCAAGCGCTACCAGGACGGCAGCACCCGCACCATGGTTTACCAGATTCCCTTCTTGATCAGTTACCTGAGCCGCTTCATGAGCCTTCAGCCGGGCGATGTGATCTCGACTGGCACCCCACCAGGCGTCGGCATGGGCCAGAAGCCGGCGGTCTACCTTCGCCCCGGTCAGCGGATGCGCCTGGGCATCGAGGGGCTGGGCGAGCAGAATCAGCAAGTGGTCGCCGACGACCCCACCTGAACCAAGCGCGCCTGAAACAGGAGCGCCGAGCCGACCTGGATGCCGTTCCCGAGATCATGCCCCGCTGGTGCGATCCTTACCATGGCGTGATCAAGGCCATGGTCAGTCTCGACCCCAGCGTCGCTCAGTAGAGGAGACTGCCATGAGCCAGACCATTACCCGCGACGTCGGCCAGCTGGCCAGCCGGCGCGTGCATGTCGCCGACAATGTCCGCGTGGCACTCAAGGACCTGCCCGCCGACAGCGAGATCGAGGACGGTGGTCGCTGCATCCGGCTTGCCGAGCCGATCCGCCACAAGCACAAGTTCGCCCTGAATTCGCTGGCGGTGGGCGACAGCGTGATCATGTATGGCGTCACCGTCGGCCGTGTGACACGCTCCATCGCCGAAGGCGGCGCCGTCACCACCGAGAATATCGAGCACAATACCGATACGGCCGTGCCCCAGGCGCGCCGCGGGCATTGGCGGGCACCGGACGTCAGCGCCTTCGAGGGTGTTGGCTTCGAGGGGTACCACCGCCCGGACGGCCGTGTCGGCACGGCTAACGTCTGGCTGGTAGTGCCCCTGGTGTTCTGCGAGAACCGCAATATCGAGGTGCTGCGCCAGTGCGTTGCCGATGCCCTGGGGGAAGACCCCTTCCGCGATTACAAGCGAATGGCGCATGAATTGCTGAAAGGAGCCGCGTCGATAGACAAGGCCCCCGAACCCACCCCCGAGCGTCTCTTCCCCAATGTCGACGGGGTACGCTTTCTCACCCATACCCTTGGCTGCGGTGGCACCGACGACGATGCCAACGCCCTGTGTCAGCTGCTCGCCGGTTATATCTGCCATCCCAATGTGGCGGGAGCCACGGTGCTCAGCCTGGGCTGCCAGAAGGCCCAGATCCAGATGCTCAGGCGTGCAGTCGAAAGTCGCGACCCGGATGGCTTGCGCCCGGTGCACTACCTGGAACAGCAGGCCAGCCTGAGCGAAGTGGACCTGATCCGCCAGGCCCTGACCACCATCTTCGATGGTCTCGCCGAGGCCAACCGGGTCGAGCGTGCACCGGCACCGCTTTCAGAACTCACCATCGGCGTGGAATGCGGCGGCTCGGACGGCTTCTCCGGCCTCTCGGCGAACCCACTGGTGGGCGCCGTCATCGATCGGCTGGTGGCCCTGGGCGGCAGCGGCATCCTCAGCGAGTTCCCCGAACTCTGTGGCGTGGAACACGAACTGATTGCCCGGTGCCGCGATGATCGGGTGGCCAAGCGGTTCCACGACCTGATGACCGCCTACCAGGACCATGCCGCCAGGGTCGGGGCCGACTTTTCCATGAATCCCTCGCCGGGCAACATCCGCGACGGCCTGATCACCGATGCCATGAAGTCCGCCGGCGCCGCCAGAAAGGGAGGCGACAGCCCGGTAGTCGATGTCCTCGACTACACCGAGCCACGGGTCGAGAAGGGGCTGAGCCTGCTCTGCACACCGGGCAATGACGTGGAGTCGACCACCGGCCTCGCCGGCTCTGGCGCCAACCTGATCATGTTCACCACCGGCCTCGGCACGCCCACCGGCAATCCGATCACCCCGGTGCTGAAGATTTCGAGCAACAGCGAAATGGCCAACCGCATGGCGGATGTCATCGATTTCGACGCCGGCCCTATCATTCGCGGCGAAGCCAGTATCGACGACCTCGCCGAGCGACTGCTTCGGCTGTGCATCGACACGGCGTCGGGACGTTACCGTCCGAAGGCCGTGGCACTCGCCCAGTATGACTTCATCCCCTGGAAGCGCGGCGTTTCACTCTAGGATACCTGACCATGATCGCACCATCACCCGAGCAACATGCCGAGATCCTGCAGTTCGGCACCAGCCGTTTCCTGCTGGCCCATGTCGATTACTTCGTCAGTGAATCACTGGCGGCAAGGCGCAGTGACAAGCGGATCGTGATTGTCCAGGGCTCCGCGCGCCCGGTGGGGCGTCGGAAGGCCCATGACCTGGCCGAGCGGCTGCAGTATCCGGTTCACTTTCGCGGCAGGCGCGACGGCCAGACCATCGATGCGGAAGAATGGGTCGACAGCCTCGCCGCCTGCCTGGTCGCCGACAGCGACTGGGAAGAGATCGAACGCCGCTTCGTCGAGGAGATCACCCATGTGGTCTCCAACACCGGGGAGGACGGTTACGCCATCCCCGCTGACGACGACCCGCAACACGCCCTTCCCACCAGCTTTCCCACACGCCTGACGAAGCTGCTTCACGCCCGCTACCGACGCAACGGTCGCGGGATCACGCTGATGCCCTGCGAACTGATCCAGGCCAACGGGCAGCGCCTCCGGGAGATCGTCTGCCATCTGGCCGACACCCATTACGGCGATCCCGACTTTCTCTCCTGGTTGAAACAGGAATGCCTGTGGATCGATACCCTGGTCGATCGTATCGTGTCGAGCACCATCGAGCCGGTGGGGGCCGTCGCGGAACCCTATGGCCTCTGGGCCATACAGGAAACGCCGGGGCTCGAATTGCCCTGCCATCATCCCGATGTGCAGGTCGTGAGCGACCTGGCCCCCTACGAGAAGCGCAAGCTGCATGTCCTGAACCTCTCCCACAGCTGGCTGGTCCAGCGCTGGCATGACCAGAGGCTGACATCACGCCTGCGCTACGTTCGCGAGGCCATGCAGGAACCCTCGCTGCGGGAGCCGCTGGAGGCGATGCTACGCGATGAGGTCTTGCCGGTGCTCGACCGCCAATTCCCCGGCATGCAGCTGGAGGACTATATCGAGACGACCCTGGAGCGTTTCAGCAATCCGTTCCTGGACCATCGCTTCGAGGATATTGCCCAGCATCACCGGGAGAAGCTGCGGCGACGCCTGGCGCCGGTGCATGAGATGGCACGGGCCCAGGGGCATGCCACACCGCTGCTGGAGTCCGCTCTGCACTCGAGGGGAGTCGTCGGCCAGGCCGAGGGAGGCGTATCAGGCGAGAAGGCGCGCTGAAGGACGCGCGTCAGTCCGAGGAAAGCCGCTTCTTGAGTTGCATGTAGGTGCCATAGTGGCGATCGAGATGGCGACGCATGGCGGCTTCCGACGCATCGGGATCGCGGGACGCGATGGCCTCGATGATCTCGATGTGGGCGGCAAGGGCCGCCTTGTCCTCGTCCTGCTGCTGCAGCACCTGCGCTCGTCTGTCATCGAGCCATTCGGAGAGTGCCACATGGATGGCGTCGAAGATGGGGTTGCATCCGATGCTGGCCAGGACCCCGTGGAAGTCGTTGTCGGATCGCTTGAAACGCGCCTCGTCACCGATGGCGTCGCGGTTTTCCTGCAGGGCCTCGCGCAGGCGAAGGAGATCGGCCTCGGTCGCATGGCGGGCCGCATAGCGCGCCAGCGAAATCTCGAACATGGCTCTGGCTTCCTGGAAATACTGCTGGCCATCGGGCTTGGAGAGCAGTTGGCGCGTCACGCCGGAGAGCCTTGCCATCACCGCCTCGGCGGTGGGCCGGATGACCCGCGCCCGGGTGCCGCTGTTGATAGCGATCAGCCCCAGTCGCTGTAGATAGAAGAGGGCTTCGCGGACCGCCGGGCGCCCGACACCGAACTGCTCCATCAGCTCCCGCTCGGAGGGGAGTTGATCGTTTTCGCTGAGCCGACCCTCGAGAATCTCCGCTTCGAGTTGCTCGGCGACCTGTTCGGAAAGCGTCTTGCGCTCCACCCGGTATCTGCTCATACCCCCCCCTCTATGGGTTATCTTGAACACGAGTCGGTCGCCATTCTACCGTATTGCACCAACCCCTGCGGTCAAGCCAGGGGCTTGAGCGGTTCGAGCCCGAGTTCGCTCGCCATGGCGGCATAGGCCGCCTGGTTAGCCGTATCCAGCGGGATGCCCTCGGCATCGCGCTGCGCCCGACACCGCCATTCACGATCCCCGGGGGCCAGTACGTCGGTGCCGGGCATGGCGGGGCGGGAACGAAGATCCGCCAGGTAGTCACGCAGGCAAGCCTGGAAGGTCGACGCCTCGGTGAAGGCGGCGGGGTTCATCGCCAGGACGAAGTGCCCGACGCCACGCGGGGTCGACATGTCCGGCCCACCCATCGGCAGGAGGCGAAAGCCGTTGAGCATGCCCGAAAGGGTCGAACTGAGCACCTCGACCATTCCGCCGAGTCCCGCGCCCTTGAACCCGAAGTCGCTGCCACCCAGGGGCAGGAGTGCCGCCACCTCATCGGGCAGGCGGGTCACCTCTCCCCGGGCATCGGCGGCGACTTGATCCGGCAGCTCACGGCCGATGGCGCCATACTGCTGAACGCGGTTCCAGGGCACCGAGCTGGTCGCCATGTCCAGCAGGTAGGGCGATTCGCCGGCGACCGGGGCGGCGAAGGCGATGGGATTGGTACCATGGAAGGGCGTCTTGCCGTCGTGCAAGAGTACGAAGGGATCGGAATTGCAGAAGGCCATGCCGATCAGGCCGCGCTCGGCCGCCGCCAGGGCATAACAGCCTGCCGCACCGAAATGCGACGAATGACCCACGGCCACCGCCCCGAGCCCGACCTCCTCGGCCATGTCGCCGGCTTGTGACATCGCTGTGTACGCGGCCAGGTGACCGAAGCCATTGTCGGCATCCAGAAAGCCGGTCGCCGGCAGTCGCCGACTGAAGCGCATATCGGGATGTCCGCTGATCCTTCCCCCCTGCAGCGCCTTGAGGTAATGAGGAAGCAGCCGCAGGCCGTGGCTGTCGGTCCCCATCCGCGAGGCCGTGACCAGGGCCAGCGTCACGGCCTCGGCCGAGGCCTCATCGGCACCGGCGCGGACCAGCGCCTGCTTGATGAAGTTTACCAGGTCGTCGACAGGGACCCGGAACTCCTGCATTGACTCTTTCATCGATCGGTATTCCTTTTTCCTCTCGTGACACCGTGGCTCACCGATAGACCAAGGTCGGCAGCCACAGCGAGATGGCCGGAATGAAGGTAACGAGCAGCAGCGAAATCACCAGCGGTACCAGAAACGGCAGGGTTCCGCGCATGCACTTCTCGAAGGAGATGTTCGACACGCGCGACAGGACGTAGAGCACCATTCCCACCGGTGGCGTCAGCAGGCCGATCATCAGGTTGAGGACCATGATCACACCGAAGTGCACCGGATCGATGCCGGCCGCCACGACCGCCGGCAGCAGCACCGGCACCAGAATGGTGATCGCCGCGATGGTCTCCATGAAACACCCCACCACGATCAGCACGAGGTTGATGATGATCAGCAGGGCAATGGGATTGTCGGCGAAGGGCCCCAGCAGATTGACGACATGCTGGGTGACCTGGTTGCTGGTCAAGATCCAGGCAAAGATCGAGGCACCGGCCACGATCAGCAGAATTACCGCCGTGGTCTCGATGGTTTCCATGCTGACCTTGAGCAACCGCCGCCAGGTCAGGATGCGATAGACCACGATGCCCAGGAAGAGTGCATAGACCACGGCGGCGATGGCCGCCTCGGTGGGTGTGAAGACGCCCGAGATGATACCCCCCACGATGATCAAGGGCGTGAGCAGCGACAGGAAGGCACGGCGAAACGCCGTCCAGAGCACCGGGATGGAGAATTTTGCATCCCGGGGATAACCCCGCCGCTTTGCCATGATGGTGATCATCACCATCAGCGCCAGGCCCATCAGCAGGCCGGGGATCAGGCCGGCGGCGAACAGCTGACCCACCGATACAGAGGCCATGACCCCATAAATGACCAGCGGCAGGCTGGGCGGGATGATCGGGCCGATCGTCGAAGACGCTGCCGTGATGCCCACCGAGAATTCCTGGTCATAGCCGGCATCGCGCATGGCCCTGATCTCGATGGTGCCCAGCCCCCCGGCATCGGCGACCGCCGCACCTGACATCCCCGAGAAGACGATGCTCGCGCCCACGTTGACATGGCCCAGCCCTCCGCGCATCCAGCCCATCAGGGCCTTGGCGAAATCGAAGATACGCGAGGTGATACCGCCATTGTTCATCAGATTGCCGGCAAGGATGAAGAACGGAATCGCCAGCAACGGGAAACTGTCGATGCCGTTGATCATGCGATGCACGACCACCACATCCGGCACCCTTCCGGTCAGCCAGACATAGATCAGGCAGGACCCGGCCAGGCTGATGGCGATGGGCACCCCCAGCAACAGCAGGGTGAAAAGCGCAGCGAAAAGGAACAGCAGATACTGGCCATAGAAGACCAGCGCGATACAACCGGCCACCGCCAGCACGGCGATGATGGGGGGGACCAGCATACCCCGCCGGCGCAGAGCCAGGGCATTGGACATGGAAAGGACTCCGAAGGGTATTGTCGTTATGGGGTATCAAAAGGCTCGCGACTTCCCAGGCGCCAGCGGCTGATCATGATCTGGATGGAGCGCAGCAGCATCAGCACAAATCCGATCAGCACCACGTAGTAGAGAAAGCTCTTGGGGATATCCACCGACACCATCATGGCGGTGGTAATGTCAGCCAGCTTCCAGGTAATCCAGCAACCGGCGGCGAAGAACGCTATCGTGATGAAATCCACCAGGGTCGACAGCAGGCGTTGCATCAACGACGGCATGTAGCGATAGAAGAATTCCACGGAGATATGCGATCTCTTGCGCACCGCCATGCTCCCGCCCAGGAATGCCACGGCCACCAGAAAGTAGCGAGCCATCTCCTCGGTCCAGGCAATGGAATCACCTAGGACATAGCGGCTGAAGAACTGCATGAAGACAACCAGCGCCAGCACCCAGAAAACGACCAGCGACAGATAATCCTCCAGGACAAAGTCATTCCAGTCGAAGCGATCCTCCTCCTCGATGTGGAAGCCGGACTCCTCCGCAGGCCATTGTTCGTTTGTCATGATGGACTCCGGGCATGACACCACCCCCTCGATGGGGATGGCGTCATGACAAGGCTGGATGGATTACTGGCCGATGGCCTGCAGGCGATCGTAGGTTTCCTGATCCCAGGTAGCGGCATCGCCGTTGTGATGCGGCATGACCGCCTCGCGGAAGGGCGTGATGTCGACTTCGTTGACGGTCACTCCTTGTTCCTCGAACCAGGCCACCAGGTCTTCCTCAGACTGGAGAATGTCTTCGGTGATCTTCTCGCCAGCCTCCATGTAGACTTCGCGGAAGATCTCGCGATCCTCTTCGGACAGACGATCCCACAGCGGCCCGCCGGCAATGGTGATCAGCGAATCGGTGATGTGACCGGTCAGGTTGATGTAGTCCTGGACCTCGTAGAAGGCCTTGGCGCGAATGGTCGGTAGCGGGTTCTCCTGGGCATCGACGACCCCCTGCTGCAACGCCAGGTAGACCTCGGCGAAGGCGATCGGCGTCGGGTTGGCGCCCACGGCCTCGGGGAACATCATGTACATCGGCGCGTTGGGCGTGCGGATCTTGAGATCCTGCATGTCTGCTGGCTCGTTGATCGGCTTGTTGGAGGTCACGTGGCGACGCCCATAGTAGTTCATGGCCAACGGTACGTTGCCGGTCTTGTCCTGATAGCCCTGGGCGATCTCATCGAAGAGATCGCTGTCGGCATAGGCCTGCCAGTGATCGAAATCCCGGAACATATAGGGTGCCCCGGCGATGCCGATGGGCCCGTAGAAGCGGCCAGCGAACTGGTTGCCCGTATAGATGAGATCCACGGTGCCCAGTTGCAGCCCCTCGTTGATGTCGGCCTCCTTGCCCAGCGAGGACGCGGGATGGACCTGGATGTTGTAGCGTCCGTCGGTGCGCTCCGCGATCTCCTCGGCCGCCCACAGCGCCCACTCGTGATAGGGCTCGGAGGTCTCATAGACGTGGGCGAAATTGAGGGTCTCCTGTGCCTGGGCAATGCCGGCGATACTGACCCCGGTCGCCAGCATGGCGGCCGTCATGGCGCGCACGAATGTCAATTGGCGTTGGCTCTTGTAGCTCATGGTACTTCTCCTCACAGCGTTCTGGACGTTGTTGTGA
>NZ_JBDNGD010000252.1:0-3988 GCF_041689495.1 Halomonas sp.
TCAGTGCTCCCGCGTCGGCTGGAAGCGGATATCCGGCCAGCGTTCCTGGGTCATCTGCAGGTTGACCCGTGTCGGGGAGATATAGGTCAGGTAGCCGCCGCCGTCGATGGCCAGGTTGGCGCTGGCCTTGCGCTTGAATTCCTCGAGCTTCTTGGCATCGTCGCAATAGATCCAGCGGGCGGTGTTGACGTTCACCCCCTCGTAGACGCAATCGACCTTGTACTCCTCCTTGAGGCGGTGAGCGACCACGTCGAACTGCAAGGACCCCACGGCACCGAGGATGAGATCGTTGTTGTTCATCGGCATGAACACCTGGGTCGCCCCCTCCTCGGAGAGCTGCTGCAGGCCCTTCTGCAACGCCTTCATCTTCAGCGGATCCTTGAGACGCACCCGCATGAACATCTCGGGTGCGAAGTGCGGGATGCCGGTGAAGTGCATGTCCTCACCCTGGGTGAAGGTATCACCGATCTGGATGGTGCCATGGTTATGCAGCCCGATGATGTCTCCCGACCAGGCCTCTTCCACCTGGGTGCGGTCCGACGCCATGAAGGTCAAGGCATCGGCGATCTTGACGTCCTTGCCGATGCGGACATGGCGCATCTTCATGTTCTTCTCGTATTTACCGGAACAGACCCGCAGGAAGGCGATACGGTCGCGGTGGTTGGGGTCCATGTTGGCCTGGATCTTGAAAACGAAACCGCTGAAGCGCTCGTCCTCGGCCTCGACGGTACGGACATCGGTATCTCGGGGCTGCGGCGTCGGTGCGTACTCGACGAAGCCGTCGAGCATCTCACGTACCCCGAAGTTGCCCATGGCGGTCCCGAAATAGACCGGCGTCAACTCGCCACGCCGATACGCTTCCAGATCGAACTCATGCGAGGCGCCGCGCACCAGCTCGATCTCCATGCGCAATTCCTCGGCCTGCTCTTCGCCCAGCACCTCGTCCACCTCGGGGTTATCGAGGCCCCCGATGCGCTTGTCTTCGGGAATACGGCTACCCTGCCCTTGGGTATACAGGTGAATGACGTCGTTCTGCAGGTGATAGACGCCACGGAAGTGGCGCCCCATCCCGATCGGCCAGGTCATGGGCGCGCACTGGATGTTGAGCACCTCTTCGACCTCATCCATGACTTCGACCGGGTCGCGGGTGTCGCGATCCATCTTGTTGATGAAGGTAAGGATCGGCGTGGTGCGCAGGCGGCAGACCTCCATCAGCTTGATGGTCCGGGACTCCACACCCTTGGCACAGTCGATCACCATCAGCGCCGAATCCACCGCCGTCAGGGTCCGGTAGGTATCCTCGGAAAAGTCCTCGTGGCCCGGGGTATCCAGCAGATTGACGATCCGGCCGTTATAGGGAAACTGCATCACCGAGGTGGTCACAGAGATGCCACGCTCCTGCTCCATCTTCATCCAGTCGGACGTGGCATGGCGATCATTGCGCTTGCTCTTGACCGAGCCGGCCAGCTGGATAGCATTGCCGAACAACAGCATCTTCTCGGTAATGGTGGTCTTGCCGGCGTCGGGGTGCGAGATGATCGCGAAGGTTCTGCGCAGCCCGACTTCACGGGCCAGGGTGGGGTTTGACATCAATGCGGTGCCTGATCAGGACGCGAATGGGAGTTCGAAAAGCCACCATGATACCGCGACAGGCCGGGGGCCTGCATCCCGCAACGCCGGCAGGCCCGGTAGATCGTCGCTGGACATCCCGAGAGGGGCCGGTCACCTCCGATCAAACAAAACTGCGCAGAATAGTGCACCAAAAAGGCTTTCCAGCGAATTTTAGAGCAATATTATGCGCAAGAATTGCTGCATGAGCTAAACTATGTGCAATATCTTGCGCAACGAGTCAACGATGCAGATTACCATTCAGATCTACCGCCAGGGGCAATGGTACGACGCAGCCACGCTGGAGCTTCCGCATCCGGAGCTGGGCACACGCGGCCGCGCCAGGCTTGGCTATCTGCAAGACCATGCCCTGGCGTGGATGTCCCATGATGACGAGCATGCCTGCAGCCTGACCCTGCCGGTCGAACTGATGATGCGCCACCACGGCAAGCGCTGGTTCGGTTTTCTCGAGGACATCATGCCGGCCGGGGAGAGCCGACGCTACTGGATCGCGCACCTCGGCATTCAGGGCCTGACGCCCAGCGAGCAGGACACCGAGCTGCTTCGCCAGGGCACTATCGCGCCGGTCGGCAACCTGCGCATCCGCGAGGCCGTGCCACCTCGCCCGCAGGGCAGCACTCTGGAGGCACTGCGCTTCCCGCTGAGCGATGTCATCGAGCGGCATACCGACTTTCTGGAGTATGCCCAGCAGATGGGCGCCGCCAGCGGCGGGGCCACCGGCGCCGGCGGCGAGGCCCCCAAGCTGCTGGTGCGTCGCACATCCGGCGACGAGGTCTGGATCGATACCTGGCAGGACGACCCGACGACGCTCGACCCTCACTTCCTGATCAAGTTTCCCCGTGGCCAACGCGGGGCCGACGACTGCGACATCCTGCGTGCTGAGTACCATTACTACCGTGAACTGGCCGACCTCGGCATCGATACCGTCTCGCTTCAGGGGCTGCAGTTGACCGAAGGCGAGCGCTACCCCTCACTGTGGCTTCCCCGCTTCGATGTCGAGCCCCGCGAAGGGCAGCTGTGCCGTTTCGGCCTGGAATCCGTCTATGCCCTGCTCGGCGTGGCCCCGGGCACGCACCTGCGCCACACGGCGGTACTGGAGCGGCTGGTCGCCCTCCTCGAGCAGCAGCATCGAGTCCGGGAGCTGGGTGAGACCTTCGACCGAGAAGAGTTCGTGATCGAATGGGTCAAGCGCGATCTGCTCAACGTGGCCTTCGGCAACTCCGACAACCACGGGCGCAACGCGGCCCTGCTCAAGCGCCCGGCTGGCATCTGGCACGCCCCGGTCTACGACTTCGCCCCCATGAAGGCCGACCCCGAAGGGGTGACCCGCACCACCCAATGGGGCGCTCCGCTGGAGCAGGGCGGCGATTTCGACTGGCCCGCCATCGCCCGGACGCTCGGCGAGCTGGTCGACCCGGATCGCCTGATGGCCGAACTGGAACGCCTAGGGGCCCAACTGCAGGGCCTGACGGAGCGCCTGGCGGCACGCGGGGTGCCCGAGCGGATCCTGACTCGGCCGGCCGTGGGGCTCGGCCACCTCGAACAACGGCTGACGCGCTGGGGACTGTCATCATGAAGACCGACGGCATGACACCCGAGGAGCGTGAAGCCGCCCTGCTGGACCAGCTGCGCCGACTGCTGCGCGGCGAGCTCAGTGAAGGCCAGGTGCTGCGCCACCTGCGCCGCGAGGTGCTGGGCATGTCCCAGGGCGCCTATGCCGAGCTGGTGGGCATCAGCCGACGCACCCTCTCCGACATCGAACGGGATGCCGGCCATGCTTCCATGGCCAGCATGAACCGCGTCTTTCGCCCCCTGGGCCTGAAGATGGGCCTGCTGCCCCGTCAACCCGCCCTGCTGTCACGGCTCGTCGAGAACGCCGACGCTCCCTGAATCCTTCAGGTCTGCAAGTGCGCCTAGCCAGACGCCCCACAGAGGCATCATCCTGTACCGCCACCGCGAGGAGGTTCCATGTCACCACTGGTCGATTTCCACGACACCACCGAGACAGACCGCTGGCGTGCCATCAACGATGACGTGATGGGGGGCATGTCGCAGGGCGGGATGCAGGTCGAGGCACTGGCATGACGCGACAGCAAAGGCCCCGGACCGCCATGACGCTGGTCTATGACGGCCAGTGCCCGATGTGTCGGCAATTCGTGCGCCTGCAGCGTCTGCGTCGCGACGTCGGCGACCTCGAGCTGATCGACGCCCGGGAAGAGAGCGAGACCCGCCGCGAGCTAAGCGCCCTCGGCATCGACCTGAACGAGGGCTTCGCGCTCAGGATCGGCGAGCACTGGATCCACGGCAGCGACGCCCTGCACCGCCTGGCCCTGATGAGTACCGGCAGCGGCCTCTTCAA
>NZ_JBDNGD010000253.1:0-5912 GCF_041689495.1 Halomonas sp.
CGCCTCGGTTGCCTCGCCGACCACGGCATAGGGGCAGCGCTCGCGCCGACAGAGGGCATCGAAGGTTTCCAGGTCCTCCGGGGGCAGGGCGAGCACATAACGCTCCTGGGCCTCGTTGCACCAGATCGCCAGCGGGCTCATCCCCGGCTCTGCATTGGGTACCGCGCGCAGGTCGAACAGGCCGCCACGCGCGCCGTCCTTGACCAGCTCAGGCAGGGCGTTGGAGAGGCCGCCGGCACCGACATCGTGGAAGAAGCGGATGGGATTGGCCTCGCCCAGCGCCCAGCAACGGTCGATGACCTCCTGGGCACGACGCTCCATCTCGGGGTTGCCACGTTGCACCGAGGCGAAATCGAGATCGGCGCTGGAATCACCGGAGGCCATGCTCGAGGCCGCCCCGCCACCCAGGCCGATCAGCATCGCCGGGCCGCCCATCACGATCAGCTTGCCGCCGACGGGAATCTCGCCCTTCTGGACATGACCCTCACGGATGTTGCCATATCCCCCGGCGAGCATGATCGGCTTGTGGTAGCCACGCCGCTCGATGCCGTTGCCTTCCAGCACATCCTGTTCATAGGTGCGGAAATAGCCCGCCAGGTTGGGGCGACCGAACTCGTTGTTGAAGGCCGCCCCGCCGATGGGCCCCTCGAACATGATATCCAGAGCGCTGGTGATGCGCTCGGGCTTGCCGTAGTCGAAGGCCTCCCAGGGCTGGACGAAATCGGGAATGCGCAGATTGGAGACGCTGAAGCCGGTCAATCCAGCCTTGGGCTTGCCGCCGACACCGGTGGCGCCCTCATCGCGGATCTCGCCGCCGGCGCCGGTAGCCGCGCCAGGGTGCGGGGCAATGGCGGTAGGGTGATTGTGGGTCTCCACCTTCATCAGGATCTGGATCGGTTCCCGGGAGGTCCCATAGACCGCCCGCTCGTCGCCCCGGGCGGTCAAGGGCACGGGATAGAAGCGGCCCGCCTCGTTGCCCCGGATGACCGCGGCATTGTCACTGTAGGCGGACAGGATGTTCTCGGGGGAGGCCTCGAAGGTGTTCTTGATCATCTTGAACAGCGAGCGTTGCTGGGCCTCACCGTCGATCAGCCAGTCGGCATTGAAGATCTTGTGGCGGCAATGCTCGGAGTTGGCCTGGGCGAACATCATCAGCTCGACGTCGGTTGGATTGCGCCCGAGATCGAGGAAGGCCGCCACCAGGTAATCGATCTCGTCCTCGGCGAGGGCCAGCCCCAGCTCGAGATTGGCGGTGACCAGCGCCTCGCGCCCCCCGGCCAGGATATCCACATGGCCCAGCGGGGCCGGCGCCCGGTGGTCGAACAGCGTGGCGGCATCGCTGGGGTCGGACAGGACGGTCTCGGTCATGCGGTCATGCAGCAGGACGTTGATCGACGCGAACCCCTGCTCCGAGAGCATGCCCTTGAGCTTGACCCGATAGGCGATGCCTCTCTCGATGCGGCGAACCACGCCGAGACCACAGTTGTGGGCGATGTCGGTGGCCTTCGAGGACCAGGGCGACAGGGTGCCGAGTCGCGGTACCACCAGGAAGAGTTGCCCCTCGGTGCTCGCTTCGCCCTCACGGACGGGGCCATAGTCGAGCAGTTGCGCCAGCAAGCCTTGCTGATCATCGTCGAGGTAGCCCTCATGGTCGACGAAATGCACATAATCGGCATGCAGCGACTCGACGTCGCCAACGGCATCACGCAGGGCGGCCAGCAACTTGGCATGGCGGAAAGCAGACAGGGCGGGCGCGCCTCGCAGTTCGAGCATATCCTGGAGCCTCTGAGCCGGGGAAATCGGGTGACCGCAGCCTGCGGTAACGAGGGCACATGATACTGGAAAGCGGGGGTGGCGAGAAATCGCAGGGATGACAGCGGGCTAGCCGCTGATTATGGTTGAAACCCCTCATGATGCCAGCATTCGAATGACGGTCGCCCACTTCGACACTTCCCATCGTGCCTGGCGCGGTTATGCCGCCCTGGCCGCTGTCTTCCTTCTCGGCTTGATGCCCGGGCGTTTCGACGCACCCAAGGACGGCCACCTGGAGGCGATTCTGGCCCGCGACTTCATCAGCGTGCACACGCGAAACACCCCGACTACTTACTACGTGGGACGCCAGGGGCCCACCGGTTTCGAATACGAGCTGATGCATCGCTTCGCTGACCACCTGGGTGTCAGTCTGACCCTGGATGCCAGCCACTACATCCGGGAGATACTGGAAGCCGTAAGACGCGAGGGCGACCTGGGTGCCGCCGCCCTGCCGCTGGACCCCACCCAGGAGGGGGTAATCTTCAGCCGTCCGATCATCGAGCTGCAATCCCTGCTGGTCTATCGACGAGGACTGCATCCCCCCGAGACCCTGGAGGACCTCGAGGGTCTGACACTCGGCACTCTGAGCGGTGCCGGCGGCGACCTGATACTGCGCGAGCTCCAGGTCGATCACCCCCGGCTGAGCTGGCAGGAGGCCCCCGACCTGGAAGTGGCCGAACTACTTGGCCGGGTGGAATCGGGTGCCCTGGATGCCGCCGTGGTCTTCGAGCACCAGTTCCGCCTCAATCGACTGTTCTTCCCCGGCGTGGAAAACGGCTTCCCGATCGGCGAGCCGCTTTCCATGGCCTGGGCCTTCCCTGCCGGGAGGGGGCTTGGCCTGGTGGAAGAAGCGAACCGCTTCCTGGAGACCTTGCGACGCGAAGGGGAGCTGGACCGCCTGGTCTCACGCTATTTCGGCCATGACGATTATCTCGAATATGTCGGCGCGCGCACCTTCATCCAGAATGCCCGCCAGCGCCTGCCCGAGTACACCGAGCTTTTCCGCGAGGCCGCCCGCCAGACAGAGTTCGACTGGAAACTGCTGGCTGCCCTGGGCTACCAGGAATCCCACTGGGACCCCGCGGCCACCTCACCCACGGGGGTCCGAGGCCTGATGATGCTGACCCTGCCCACGGCGGGTGATCTTGGTGTCCAGGATCGACTCGATCCGGCCCAGAGCATCGAAGGGGGCGCCCGCTACCTGCGAGAATTGAAGGATCGACTGCCCGAGTCGATTACCGGTGAAGACCGGCTCTACATGGCCATGGCGGCCTACAACGTGGGGCTGGGACATCTCTATGACGCCCGCGACATTACCGAGAGGCGTGGTGGCGATCCTGACCAATGGGAAGACGTGCGCGAGTCCTTGCCATTGCTGCAGGAGCGGAAATGGCACAGCAAGACGCGATACGGCTATGCTCACGGGGGGGAACCGGTGATCTATGTCCGCAATATTCGTCGCTATTACGAGATACTCACCTACGTGGATCGTAACCAGCAGCAATTCAACCAGCTCAATGCTCGCCTGCCGGACGGAGACGACAGCGATGTCTTCCAGCTCATTCCCCCCGACTCCTGATCGAGCTGGACCGAAGTGACGCGACCTTACGTCAACCTGGGTTCGCCCCAGTCGCAGGCCACGACCGAGCTCCTGCTGGCCATGCAGGGGATCGAAATCTGGCACACCCCGTCCCCGCCGCCGCCAGGCTCGTCAAGCAGATGGTGGCCCTTCCCTTGACAACGACCGCCGGCGCGCGGCGAAGAAATCCCTGAGCAGGCAGGAGACCCTGGGTGCCAGGACACCGCCCTGGACCTCGACATGATGGTTGAACCAGGGCTGGGCGAAGAGGTTGGCCCTGGATTCCACCATGCCGGACCGCGGCTCGGCGGCTCCATAGACCAGGCGCGCCATACGCGCGTGGATGATCGCCCCGGTACACATCAGGCAGGGTTCCAGGGTCACGTAGAGGGTACAGCCTTCCAGTCGATAATTTCCCAGACGTGCCCCGGCATCGCGCAGGGCCCGAATCTCGGCATGGGCGCTGGGATCATGGCAGCCCAGGGGCGCATTGAAGCCGGCACCGATGATCTCGCCGACTGGATTCACCACGACCGCCCCTACCGGCACCTCGCCGGCGACAAGGCCATCTCGAGCCTGATCAAGGGCGCGATGCATGTAGAATTCGTCACTGCGCAAGGACATCGACTCCGCTAGACTAGCCGCACTGAAACGACCGTATGACACTCGGGATAGCCATACCCGACGACCCATCATGGAGAATAACGACCATGCCTGACGCCCTGAACGATCTGGTGACCCTGCTCGGCCTGGAGGCCCTCGAGGAGAACCTCTTCCGTGGCCACAGCCAGGACCTGGGGCTTCCCCAGCTATTCGGTGGCCAGGTGCTGGGCCAGGCCCTGTCGGCCGCCGGACAGACCGTCGACAGTGTGCGTCACGTCCACTCGCTCCACGGCTATTTCCTGCGCCCGGGCAATCCCCATCGACCGGTAGTCTATCAGGTGGATGCGATCCGCGACGGGGCGAACTTCACCATCCGCCGTGTCACCGCCATCCAGAAGGGTCGTCCGATCTTCTTCTGCAGCGCCTCCTTCCATGGCGATGAACCCGGCATCACCCATCAGCCCGCCATGCCAGAGGTCACGCCCCCGGAACGGCTGGAGCAGACGGATGCCAGACTCGAGCGCTTCCCAGGGCATCCCATCGAGTTCCTGAATCTCGGCAACGAGGCTGACCCCGGAGAGCCCGCGCGCAAGCGGCTATGGTTCCGACTCGCCGGTGACCTGCTCGATGACGCCGCCCTGAACCGCGCCCTGCTCGCCTACAGTTCCGACTTCAACCTCCTGACCACGGTCCTGGTACCCCACGGCATCGTCTTCGGCGACCCCCGATTGCAGATCGCCAGCCTCGATCACGCCATCTGGTTCCACCATGACGTCAGGGTCAATGACTGGCTGCTCTACGACATGGACAGCCCCTGGACCGGCGGAGCACGCGGCTTCTCCCGTGGCAGCATCTACGACCGCCAGGGCCGTCTGGTGGCCTCCACCGCTCAGGAAGGCTTGCTCCGAGTCAGGGATGCTTGAGAGCTAGATTCATAGAATAACTGCAGCACTTTGGAGCACACGGCAGAGGCGGCAGAGCCAGTGTCGTGCCAGGGTGTGATGAACGCCTCGTCCTCGCTAGGAACGGCGTCAGGCATTATCCTTCTGGGGCATGCCGGGAGCCGTGACACGATTGCCACCCGAGGTCTTGCTGACGTACATGGCGTTGTCGGCAAGATCCAACAGTTGCAGGAACTCTTCACCATGCTCGGGAAAGGAGGCCAGGCCGATGCTGATATGTGGTTCATTGGCGTTCACGGATTGGAGCAGGCGCTCCATCATGTTGGTGGCGCCGACCACATCGGTCTCGGGCAGCAGCATCACGAACTCGTCGCCACCATAGCGAGCCAGAACATCACTGTCGCGCTTGCGCTTTCTCAGTCGTTTAGAAAGGGCCAGGATCGCCAGATCGCCGGCGACGTGACCCTGGGTATCATTGATGGTCTTGAGGTCATCCATGTCGATGACGATGACACTGTATGGACGCCCCGATCGCTTGGCCATGGTATGGATCGACTGCATCAATTCATCGAAGGCACGTCGATTCAACAGGCCAGTCATGGAATCCCGATTGGCCATCTCCAGCAACATGCGATTGGTCAGGTGAAGGGCATGGACCAGGGCCGAGGTGAGGTAGCCGACGATGAAGAAGGTGACGATATTGGTGCCGATCAGGGCCAGACTGGCAGGCGCCACGACATTGACACCCGTGAGATGAAAGAGCAGCAGGATGCAGGTAGAAATCGCCGTCACCTGAAGCATCGTCGCCAGGATACCTAGTGTCAGAGCGCTGGTGACCACAGCCAATAGATAAAGGCTGGTCAGAGGGCCATCTATCCCTTGGGTGCGATAGAGAAACCAGGTGATAAAACCGATCATGACCCAGGTGTGGATGGCCAGCAGCCAGCGCTGTCGCTCGCCGAAGAAATGCAGCTGGCTGGCCCCCAGGCTGAAAGCCAGGTAGGCGAAGATGATCA
>NZ_JBDNGD010000254.1:0-30756 GCF_041689495.1 Halomonas sp.
CAGGGGACATTCCGCCCCATCGCCATCGGCGAAGAGGGTGGCTCGATCATCGCCCAGGGCGCGCCAGGCGAAGCGGGATCCTGGCGGACGCACCAGCTCGGCGCCGTCGTGTAGCGCGGCAACAAGCTCGGCGGGAATCGTGGCGTGTTCGGTGGGTACCAATTGATCGACGTACTTGGGCTGGGTCATCGCCCGGCCGAACCACTGGGCCAGCTGGGCGGGGTCGTCGAGGGTCTCGAGTATCAGGGCGCGCATGCGCTCAACGGCGGCGTCGTCGAGCTCTGCCGGGTCCTGTGGGGGTGTCATGCCGGCGTCCGCATAGCGTCGGGACGCTGGTAGCTGCTCGCCCAGGTAGTCGGCATAGGAGGTGATGGCCTCATCCGCCGAGGGGGCGCGAAAGCCCACCGAGATCGTCAGGCAGTCATCGGACTGGCTGACACCGTGGTGGGCCCAGGACGGCGGCAGATAGAGCATGTCGCCGGGTTCCAGCACCCAGTCGTCACCGGGGTCGACCTGGAAGTCCGCCAGGATGCGCAGGTCGATGCCGTCGAGGATGGGGGCATCGTCGGCGATCCTGCCGCCCAGCTGCCAGTGGCGCTGACCGGCGGCCTGAAGCAGGAAGACGTCGTACTGGTCTACATGGGGCCCGACGCTGCCTCCCTGTGGGGCATAGCTGATCATGATGTCGTCGAGGCGCCAGCTCGGCAGGAAATCGAACTGACCGAGCAATTCAGCGACCTCGGGCACATAGTGGTCCACGGCCTGTACCAGCAGGGTCCAGTCGCGATCGGGCAGGCGGGAGAAGGTGGCGTCGTCGAAGGGGCCGTGGCTGACCTGCCAGGGCCCCTCGGCGCCATCTTCCTCGACCAGTCGCGCCTCGATGCCATCCTCGCAGGCCAGGCCCGCCAGTTCATCTGGGGCCAGGGGGCTCTGGAAATCAGTGAATGCACCGCGGATCAGCAGTGGCTTGCGTTGCCAGAACTGACCGAGGAACTCGGCGGGCGTGAGGTCGCCGAGCATGGATAGCGGGGTATCGGAAGGACTCATAGCTTGCTCGCTTGCTCGCTGGCGTTGCCGATATAGGTGGCGGGAGTGAGTGCCTTGAGGTCGTTCTTCACCTCGGCGGGCAGCGCGAGGCTGTCGATAAAGGCGGCGAAGCCGGCCTGGTCGATGCGTTTGCCCCGCGTCAGTTCCTTGAGCTTCTCGTAGGGCTGTTCGATGCGATAACGGCGCATGACCGTCTGAATCGGCTCGGCGAGCACCTCCCAACTGGCGTTCAGGTCAGCTTCAAGGCGTTCGGGATTGGCTTCGAGCTTGCCGATGCCCTTGAGGGCGGCCTGGTAGGCGATCAGACCATAGGCCAGGCCGATGCCCAGGTTGCGCAGTACCGTGGAGTCGGTCAGGTCGCGCTGCCAGCGGGAAAGCGGCAGCTTCTGGGCGAGGTGGCCGAGGATGGCGTTGGCCATGCCCAGGTTGCCCTCGGAGTTCTCGAAGTCGATGGGATTGACCTTGTGGGGCATGGTCGAGGAGCCGATTTCCCCGGCCACGGTTCTCTGCTTGAAGTAGCCCAGCGAGATGTAGCCCCAGACGTCGCGATCGAAGTCGATCAGGACGGTGTGGAACCGACAGATCGCATCGAAGAGCTCGGCGATGTAGTCGTGGGGTTCGATCTGGGTGGTATAGGGGTTGAAGGTCAGCCCCAGGCCCTCGACGAAGGTACGCGCATTGGCCTCCCAGTCGATCTCCGGGTAGGTGGCCAGGTGGGCATTGTAGTTGCCCACGGCGCCATTGATCTTGCCCAGTATCTCGACGGCCTCTATCTGCTTGAGCTGACGGCGCAGGCGGTAGGCGACATTGGCCATTTCCTTGCCCAGGGTCGTGGGAGTCGCCGTCTGGCCATGGGTGCGCGAGAGCATGGGCTGATCGGCATGTTCATGTGCCAGGCGAGCCACCTCGTCGGCCAGCTGGTGCATCACCGGCAACAGGGCCCCGAGACCGTCTGTCAGCATCACCCCATAGGAGAGGTTGTTGATGTCCTCACTGGTACAGGCGAAGTGCACGAATTCGCTGATCGCCAGCAGCTCCGGCTGACCGGCGATCTTCTCCTTGATGAAGTACTCCACCGCCTTGACGTCATGATTGGTCGTGTGCTCGATGTCCTTGATGCGCTGGGCATCGTCCACCGTGAAGTCGCGCAGCAGGGCCTCGAGAAAGCCGGTGGCCTCGGCGGATAGCGGCGGTACCTCGGTAATCCCGGGCAGCTCGGCGAGGCGCTCCAGCCAGCGGATCTCGACGATGACCCGGGCACGAATCAGCCCGAATTCGCTGAAATGCTCGCGCAGGGTCTCGGCCTTGCCGGCATAGCGGCCGTCGACGGGGGAAAGGGCGGTGAGGGCGGAGAGGGGCAGGGCGGCGGCTGGCATGATTCGGGGTCTCGGCTCGATGGCGGTGGTAGGAGGATCGATGGGCTCAGCCCAGCTGGTCGAGGGCCTTCTTCAGGGCATTGCGCTGGAAGACCAGCTTCCAGCGTCGCCCACCCTGCTGGTGCCAGAGCAGGGCGAAGCGGACGCCCGCCAGCAGGATGGCGCGGACCCGCTCGGGCATCATGCGACTCTGCAGCAGGGAGGGGTCGCCCTGAACCACGATGCGGGTCTTGAAGGTGGAGAGCGTCTCCTGGTAGGCCTCGCCGAGGCTGGCGATGACATTCTCGTGGGTGGCGTCGAAATGCTCGGCCTGGCCCTGGATACGCGTCAGGCGCGTGCCCAGGTCGCTCATCATGGCGTCGTTGGTGCGCAGCTTGTTCATCACCATCAACAGCGAGAAGCCGTAGCGCAACACTACGGGATTGGCCTGCTGGCGACCGACCACGGCTTCCAGGGCCTCGAGGCCACGGCGCAGGTTGTTGGGGTGGCCACCATAGATGGCCTCGAAGCTTTCGGGGTTGGTGTCCAGGGTGGCACGGATCAGGGTCTCCCAGGGGCGAGGCTCGACCTGGCCGGTACGGGCCAGCTCGTCGACCAGGCTGGCGGCCTGGAAGACACCGGCCAGCGCCAGGGCCTGACGGGCGACCGGGGAATCCGGCGCGCGATGGATCGGGGTCGAGTCGGTCATGCGGCGAGCTCCTTGGACGTCCAGGTGTCACGTATCACGCCACCGCCCAGGCAGATCTCGCCGTCGTAGAGAACCAGCGATTGCCCCGGCGTGACGGCGCGCTGGGGGGCGTCGAAGCGCACCTCGACATCGCCATCGTCACCCACGCGCATGGTGCAGTTCACATCGCTCTGGCGATAGCGGGTCTTGGCGGTATAGCGGCCCTCGCTGGCGGGGGGAGCGCCGGCGACCCAGTCCATGGCCTCGGTGGCCAGGTTGTCGGTGTAGAGCAGCGGGTGGTGCTTGCCCTGGACGGCGACGAGCACGTTACGCTCGAGATCCTTGGCGGCCACGTACCAGGGTTCCTCCGGATGGTCGGCCAGGCCGCCGATACCCAGGCCCTGGCGCTGGCCCAGGGTGTAGTACATCAGTCCCAGGTGCTCGCCGATGACCTCGCCCTCCGGTGTCTCGATCACGCCGGGCTGTGCCGGCAGATACTGCTGCAGGAAGTCGCGGAAGCGACGCTCGCCGATAAAGCAGATGCCGGTGGAATCCTTTTTCCTCGCCGTCGCCAGGGCCTGACGCTCAGCGATGGCGCGTACCTCGGGTTTCTCCAGATCACCCACCGGAAAGAGGGTGCGCGCGATGGCGGCCTCGGGCACGGCATGCAGGAAATAGCTCTGGTCCTTGTGGGGATCGAGCCCCTTGAGCAACCTCGGACGAACGTCGCCATGTCCCTGGCGGACTCGTCCTTGACGAACATAGTGGCCGGTGGCGATCTTCTCGGCACCCAGCATCTCTGCATATTCGAGGAACACCTTGAACTTGATCTCACGGTTACAGAGGATGTCCGGGTTAGGCGTTCTCCCGGCACGATATTCGGCCAGGAAGTGCTCGAAGACGTTGTCCCAGTACTCGGCGGCGAAGTTGGCGGTATGAAGACGAATGCCGAGCCTGTCGCACACGGCCTCGGCATCGGCCAGGTCGTCCTTGGCCGTGCAGTACTCGGTGCCGTCGTCCTCGTCCCAGTTCTTCATGAACAGGCCCTCGACGTCAAAGCCCTGCTCAAGCAGCAGCAGGGCGGAAACGGAGGAATCGACGCCGCCGGACATGCCGACGATCACCTTGCCTGGGGTGGCGGTCATGGCGCTCTCGGATTCGGTGGATGCTGAATGGGGCGCAATTATACATGAATGGAACGCCCTGCGCCGAGCCGAGCCGCGCCGCTACCGCTCGTGTATCACGTCCATGGGGAAGAACTTGCCGGCCAGGGCATCGCGGACGCGACGCATCACCAGGGGACTACGCAGTCGACCCTGGCGTTCCAGGCCTTCGAGCTGTTCGAGGGTCAGCCAGTGCACGGCATGGACGGCTGGGTCCAGGTCGTTGCCCAGGTGAGCCAGGGCCATGCCGAAGAAGCCATGACTATGGAAGGTCTTGCCATCCTGCGCCTGGTAGACATAGAGCCCCAGATAGTCGGTGATCCCTACCTGCCAGGCGGTTTCCTCGCGCAATTCGCGCAGGGCGGCGTCGCGGATTCGCTCGCCGGGTTCCAGATGGCCGGCCGGCTGGTTGAACAGCGTATGGGGACCACCTCGATCTTCCTCCACCATCAGGAAGCAGTTGGCGCGTTCCACCACGCAGGCGACGGTGACGTGGGGATGCCAGGGATTCATTGGCTTTCTCCGCGGCGGACACTGGCGCGTGACCGAGGCCCTGATTTGCCGGGCGGTTGCCTGCCGGGGCGAGGCGCATGCAGGGTTTCCCGGCGCCACTCGCCCGGCGCCAGGTCATCCAGTCGCCAGCTACCCACGGCCACGCGCACCAGACGAAGGGTCGGATGGCCGAGGTGTGCCGTCATTCGCCTGACCTGGCGGTTACGACCCTCGCTGATGGTGAGCTCCAGCCAGGTGGTGATCGGATGACGCTGCGGGTCCAGAGGAGGGTCGCGCTCCGGCAGGCCGGCGCTTTCCAGGCGCCTGACCTTCGCCGGACGCGTGAGACCATCCTTGAGCAGGACCCCCTCGCGAAGCCTCTGGAGTGTCTGGTGCTCCGGGTACCCTTCGACCTGGACCCGATAGGTCTTGGGCTGCTTGTGGCGAGGGTCGGTAATACGATGAATCAACTCCCCGTCATCGGAAAGCAGCAGCAGGCCTTCGGAGTCGTAATCGAGGCGACCGGCGGGATAGATGCCGGGAACCTCGATGATATCGGCGAGGGTGGTGCGCTTCATGTCGCCCTCGACCGGGGTGTCGGTGAACTGGGAGAGCATGCGAAACGGCTTGTGAAGGAGATAGAGAGCGCTCATTCGACCAAGGTCTTGCTACCATGGATTGTCGACAAATGTGCTGCCAAGCCTACTCCGTTCAGCCTGGTGAATGCTATACTTCGCCCTCCACGAACTTACCAGACAGGGGATTTCTCTATGGGGTTTCAGCATATCGTCGTTCCTGAAGGCGGCCAGAAGATCACCGTCAACGCCGACAACTCCCTGAACGTACCCAATGAACCGATCATACCGTTCATCGAGGGTGACGGCATCGGCGCCGATGTGACGCCCGCGATGAAGATCGCCATCAATGCGGCCGTGAAAAAGGCCTACAACGGTGAGAAGAAGATCCACTGGATGGAAGTCTACGCCGGCGAGAAGGCGACCCAGGTCTATGATGCCGACACCTGGCTCCCGGAAGAGACCCTGGAAGCCGTCAAGGATTATGTCGTTTCCATCAAGGGTCCCTTGACCACGCCCGTGGGGGGTGGCATCCGTTCATTGAACGTCGCCCTGCGCCAGAAGCTGGACCTCTATGTCTGCCTGCGCCCGGTTCGCTGGTTCGAGGGAGTGCCCAGCCCGGTCAAGAAGCCAGCGGATGTCGACATGGTCATCTTTCGCGAGAATTCCGAGGACATCTATGCTGGCATCGAGTGGAAGGCCGGTACCCCGGAAGCCGACAAGGTCATCAAGTTCCTGCGCGAGGAGATGGGTGTCACCAATATCCGCTTCCCCGAGAACTGCGGCATCGGCGTCAAGCCGGTTTCCGTCGAGGGCACCAAGCGCCTGGTACGCAAGGCTTTTCAGTATACCATCGACAACGATCGCGAGTCGCTGACCCTGGTTCACAAGGGCAACATCATGAAGTTCACCGAGGGATCCTTCAAGGACTGGGGCTATGAGCTCGCGAAGGAGGAGTTCGGTGCCGAGTTGCTCGATGACGGCCCCTGGATGACCATGAAGAACCCGAATACCGGCAAGGACATCGTCATCAAGGACGTCATTGCCGATGCCATGCTGCAGCAGATCCTGCTGCGTCCGGCCGAGTACGATGTCATCGCCACCCTGAACCTCAACGGTGACTACCTTTCCGACGCCCTGGCCGCGGAAGTGGGTGGGATCGGGATCGCCCCGGGCGCCAACCTTTCCGATACGATCGCCATGTTCGAGGCCACCCACGGCACCGCGCCCAAGTACGCGGGCCAGGACAAGGTCAACCCCGGGTCGCTGATCCTCTCTGCCGAGATGATGCTGCGTCATATGGGCTGGGTCGAGGCCGCCGATCTGGTGCTGAAGGGCACCGAGAAGGCGATTGCCAAGGGCGAGGTGACCTACGATTTCCACCGTGTGATGGAAAATGCCAAGCTGTTGAAATGCTCCGAGTTTGGCCAGGCGATCGCCGACAACATGTAAATCGCGAGCCTGACCCCCGGGGCCCCTGGCCGTCATCCGGCGGTCGGGGGCCGCTTGCTTTGGGGTGGTGGAGTGAACCCAACCGGTTCGGTAGCGTCCAAGCAGTGGTGAGATGCCTGCCGGTGGCCGGCCTGTCGAGATGGATACTGGTTTTTATGTTCAAGACTGACGAGGGCGCAGGGGAATGCGGCCGCTTCCGGATCATTGCCGGCATGATCCGCCCACCGGGGTCGGGTCATCAGCCGGGAGAGGAAGGTGGTGATGACCTGTTGGTGCAGAATGCCGACCCCGAACTGGCGACGCCCCCCTTGTACAAGGTGGTATTGCACAACGATGACTTCACACCCATGGAGTTTGTGGTGGAGGTGCTGCAGTCCTTCTTCTACCTGGACAGTGAGCCGGCCGTGCAGGTGATGTTGACGGTCCATACTCGGGGCAAGGCGACCTGTGGTATCTTTACGCGCGACATCGCTGAGACCAAGAGTCATCAGGTCAATGAATACGCAAGAGAGTGTCAGCACCCGCTGCTGTGCGATATCGAGGCGGCGGACTGACTCCCCGGACATGTCGCAATGGTAACGTGGATGGCTGTCGTTGACAGGGGGACTTGCAACGGCGGCGTTTGTACCCGATGTTGATGATGCCGGACCACGAATGATCCGATGCAAGCGTTAAGCGGCGAGGAGGGGACTGCCATGCTGAGCAAAGAACTTGAACTGACCCTGAACACGGCATTCACCGTGGCGCGCTCCAAGCGGCACGAGTTCATAACCCCTGAGCATCTCCTGCTGGCGCTGCTCGACAATGCGTCCGCTGCGGATGTGCTGAAGGCCTGCGGGGCCAATCTCGACAAGCTGCGGTCCGACCTGCAGGATTTCATCAATTCGACCACGCCGCTGATCCCCGATGATCAGGTCGACCGCGAGACCCAGCCGACCCTGGGCTTCCAGCGCGTGCTTCAGCGTGCGGTCTTCCATGTGCAGTCCTCGGGAAAGAGTGAGGTCACCGGTGCCAATGTCCTGGTGGCGATCTTCTCCGAACAGGAAAGTCAGGCGGTCTACTTCCTCAAGCAGCAGAACGTGGCACGGGTCGATGCCGTCAATTACATCGCCCACGGGATTTCCAAGGTGGCGGGTCACGGCCAACAGGCCTCTTCATCGCCTTCGCCGGAATCCGAGGAAGTCGAGGAAGGGGCCGCCGAAAGCGGTTCCAACCCCCTGACCAACTTCGCCACCAACCTCAACGAGGAGGCGCGGCTGGGCAAGATCGACCCGCTGATCGGTCGTGAACACGAACTCGAGCGGGTGGTCCAGATCCTCGCCCGGCGTCGCAAGAACAACCCGCTGCTGGTGGGCGAGGCCGGTGTCGGCAAGACCGCCATCGCCGAGGGGCTGGCCAAGCGCATCGTCGAGGAGGATGTGCCCGAGGTCATCAGCGATGCCGTGGTCTATTCCCTCGACATGGGCGCCCTGCTGGCCGGCACCAAGTATCGCGGTGACTTCGAGAAGCGCCTGAAGAACCTGCTGGCCGAGTTGCGCAAGCAGACCAACGCCATCCTCTTTATCGACGAGATCCACACGGTGATCGGTGCAGGGGCGGCCTCGGGCGGCGTCATGGATGCCTCCAACCTGCTCAAGCCGATGCTTTCCTCCGGCAACATTCGCTGTATCGGGTCCACCACCTTCCAGGAATACCGCGGGATCTTCGAGAAGGATCGTGCCCTGGCACGCCGGTTCCAGAAGGTCGATGTCATGGCGCCGTCGGTAGAGGATACCGTGGGTATTCTCAAGGGGCTTCGGTCGCGCTTCGAGGAGCACCACCAGCTCAAGTACACCGATGCGGCCCTGGAGACTGCTTCACGGCTGGCGGACCGCTACATCAACGACCGCTATCTGCCCGACAAGGCCATCGACGTGATCGATGAGGCAGGGGCTCACCAGCGACTGTTGCCGCCTGAGATTCGTGTCGACACCATCGACGTGGATCAGGTCGAGGCGGTGGTCGCCTCGATTGCCCGGATACCGCCGAAGAGTGTGTCCAGTTCCGATCGCAAGCTGCTCGAGAACCTGGATCGCGACCTCAAGATGCTGGTATTCGGTCAGGACGAGGCCATCGACAGCCTTTCGGCAGCCATCAAGCTGTCCCGGGCCGGGCTCAAGTCGCCGGACAAGCCGGTGGGCAGTTTCCTCTTTGCCGGCCCCACCGGGGTAGGCAAGACCGAGGTGGCCCGCCAGTTGTCCAACATCATGGGTATCGAGCTGGTGCGCTTCGACATGTCGGAATACATGGAGCGCCACACGGTGTCACGGCTGATCGGTGCGCCTCCCGGTTACGTCGGCTACGACCAGGGGGGGCTCTTGACCGAGGCCATCACCAAGCATCCGCATTGCGTGCTGTTGATGGACGAGATCGAGAAGGCGCACCCCGAGGTCTTCAACCTGCTGCTGCAGGTGATGGATCACGGTCGTCTGACCGACAACAATGGCCGTGAGGCGGATTTCCGTCATGTGATCCTGATCATGCCCTCCAATGCTGGGGCCGAGCAGGCCTCGCGTCGCTCCATCGGTTTCCAGACTCAGGATCATTCCACCGATGCCATGGAGGTAATCCGCAAGACCTTCTCCCCCGAGTTCCGCAATCGGCTGGATGGCATCATCCAGTTCCATTCCCTGCCGACCTCGGTGGTACGCAGCGTGGTGGACAAGTTCCTGGTGGAACTTCAGGCGCAACTCGACGAGAAGCGTGTCCAGCTCGAAGTGGATGAGGAGGCCAGGGAATGGCTCGCCGAGAAGGGCTACGACCCTGACATGGGCGCTCGCCCCATGGCCCGCCTGATTCAGGAATGGCTCAAGAAACCGCTGGCCGAACTCATTCTCTTCGGGGAATTAGCGGAGCATGGAGGCATGGTGCATGTCACCGTGGAGGAGGGCGAGTTGCATCTGTCCACGGAGGCAGAGCTTGCCGATGCCCCGTGATCCCTGACGGTCCGCTCGATCGCTGACCTTTTGCGCCCTGTCTCCAGACGGGGCGTTATTGTATCTGGCTGTTGTGAGGTGTCCCTGGCGACAGGTCGTTGGCCATGCGGGACTGGTCAGGCCGGGTGATCGGTCTCGTGATCGGTCTCACTCGGCGTCACCGAAACGGGCTGGAGGCACTAGCGGGAGCGGTAGACGATGCGTCCCTTGGACAGGTCATAGGGAGTCAGCTCGACCTTGACCTTGTCGCCGGTGAGGATGCGAATGTAGTTCTTGCGCATCTTGCCCGAGATATGGGCGGTGACCACGTGGCCGTTTTCCAGCTCGACGCGGAACATGGTGTTGGGAAGGGTGTCGACGATGACACCTTCCATTTCGATATGGTCTTCGCGTGCCATAGGCGTTTCCTCGCTGATGGATGATGAAGCAGACCGACATCCTGGCGTCATGTCTTGCGCCGTGCCGATAGAATAGCGCGATATTGTGCCGCATGCCGGGCATCAAGGCAAAACATGCCCCAGATTTCCGGCATCAGAGGGGCAGGACCCGACGCCAGTGTCGCCCGTCGAGCATCTCCAGGGGCTGGAAATCCTGCTTGTAGCGCATCTTTCGGCACTCACGTATCCAGTAGCCCAGGTAGACATGCGGCAATCCCAGGCTTTTTGCCCTGGCAACCAGGGACAGGATGGCAAAGGTGCCCAGCGACCGGCGGTCCAGATCCGCGGCGGTATCGAAGAAGGTATAGATGGCCGAGAGACCGTGATCCAGCTGGTCGAAGGCGGTGACCGACACCAGGCGGTCGCCGAGGCGAAACGCCATCAGGCGAGCATAGGGCTGATCGAGGGTCAGGAAGGTTCGATACTGCTCATGACTGGGTGGATGCATGTCGCCATCGGCATGGCGTTCGCGGATGTAACCGGAATAGAGGCGGTAATGTTCCTTGTCGAAGATAGCCGGGCGAATGCGCAGGTCGAGATCCTGGTTGCGCCGCGTGAGCCGACGTTGGTTGCGATTGGGGGTAAAGTCGGCCACCGGGATGCGCACGGAAATGCAGGCACTGCACCCCTCGCAGTGGGGACGATAGAGGTGGCGGCCACTGCGTCGGAAACCCAGCAGCGCCAGGGCGTCGTAGACGCCCTGGCCGGGGACTTCCTGGGGGTCGAGGAAGAGAGTAGTGGCTTCTCGGTCCTCGAGATAGCTGCAGGCATGCGGTACGGTGAGGAAGAAACGCAGGTCCCTTACCGGCTGCCGGGGTGTATTGCTGCTCACGGCTGCCTCCCCTCATAGGTCGCTTGGCATGGCGTATCGAGATCCTCGAACGACCAGCGTGGCGTCCAGTTGTCGGCGGTTGTCTCGGCGTTGCCGGGCGCGTCACCCAGCCATCTATCAAGATAGCCGATGAACTCGTGGCGAGCGATATCCCTGGCGCCCAGGCTGGCGAGATGCGCGGTATGCATCTGACAGTCGATCAGGCGACCGCCACCGGCCTGCATGGCTCGACACAGAGACACCAGGGCGACCTTGGAGGCATCCGGTTCCAGGGAGAACATCGACTCACCGAAGAAGACCAGCCCCAGGGCCACTCCGTAGAGACCACCAACGAGTCGCTCGCCGGACCAGGCTTCTATCGAATGGGCGAGTCCCAGGCGATGAAGCCGCGTATAGGCGTCCTGCATCTCGGGGGTGATCCAGGTGTCGGGCTGCTGATGCCGGGGCGCCGCACAGGCATCAACGACGCTGGGGAAGGCCCTGTCGGCGGTGATCCGGAAACCGCCATTGCGCACCCGTTTGGCGAGGCTGCGGCGGACACGCAAGTCATGGGGAAACAGGACCATGCGCGGGTCGGGGCTCCACCAGAGGATCGGCTGGTCGTCGCTGAACCAGGGAAAGATGCCGCGTCGATAGGCGGCTACCAGCCATGCCGGGCTGAGATCACCGCCGGCGGCCAGCAGACCGTTCGGTTCGGTCAGGGCTGTCTGGACGGGAGGAAAGGTGGCGGCTGAGCCGGCGAGCCAGGGCAGCATGGCAATGGATTCCTGATGGACACCCTGCAAGTGTGACCGCCGAGGCGCCGACGCTCAATACGAAGACGCTCTTCCACTGTGATGCCGGTCGCTTGCTGGGTATGATGGACGCGATGGAAATGGACGACGCCATACGTGGCGCAAGGGGGATAGCCGCTTGAGTGTCAACGAAAAGTCCGAGTCACGTCGCATGGGTACGGCGACTGCCAGGGATAAGGCGAAGCGTATCGGGCTCCGGCTGCAGGGGTCGGCTCGCGAAGGGGTGGCGATTCTGCTGTTGTCGGTCTGTGCCTTCCTGCTGCTGGCCCTGTTCAGTTTTCAGCCGGGGGATCCGGGCTGGTCGCGCAGCGGGCCGGAAACCGAGGTCCTCAACTGGATGGGCCCCGTTGGCGCCTGGCTCGCCGATGTCCTCTACTCGCTGTTCGGCGTCAGTGCCCTCTGGTGGCCCGGCATGCTGGGATTTGCCGCCTGGCGATTGATCAGTACTCGGCAGCTCAATCTGGACTGGGATGCCACGAACCTGGCGGTGCGAAGTGGTGGTCTGGTGCTGCTGCTGCTGGGGACCACCACCCTGGGTGCGCTGCATTTCTACCACCCCGAGAGTGTCCTGCCATATTCCTCCGGCGGCATTCTGGGCGAAGGCCTGGTGGGTGCGCTGGTCCCGCTGGTGGGCGTGGGAGGAACGGGGCTCCTGTCCGCGGCGGCCATGATGTGTGGCTTTCCCCTGTTCACCGGAATCTCCTGGCTGACGGTAATGGATGAACTGGGCCATCGTGTCCTGGGAGTCTGGGGTTGGATCGCCGAGCGGTTCGCCTTCTCCAGGGAGCGTCTCGTGGCACCCCCGGAGAAACCCCGGGGTGATCGCAAAACCGGTGTGAAAGACGAGTCGGACGCCACCGAGACCGACGTCTCGACCGTTGCGCCACCCCGTCGCCGCTGGTGGCGGCGACTGCGGCCAGGGCAGGGGGCATCCTCATCAGCCGCGACAGTCACGGCCGGGGAGGCGCGTCGTGAACCTGGCTTCGGTAATGATGGTGATACCCAGATTCCCTGGGAGGTACCCGAGCACACCCCATCGGCCAAGCAGCCCGGGGCCGCCTACAGTGCTCGCCAGGGGTCACAGGGCCCCGATGTCCGGGCGTCCTCTGCCACCATGCCGGGCCGAGGCATTCCTTCCGAGGAACGGCGCGTTCCGGAGACCGTCCCCGAGCCGATGCTGCCCGACGTCGATGACGTGCCGCCGGCCTGGAGTGGTCCCTCGCTTCGTGCGAGTCGGGATGATGATCCCCTGGCGCCATCTGGCTCGGATGATGATCACCCGCCGCCACCTGCCGTCCCCGAACCGGAGGACGAGACGCCACCACCGGCCTGGGCCTCCTCGGGCTCGTCGCCGCATTCTCCGGTTCGCGACGGAGGACGTCGCGAACCGGCGCTGACCGACTGGCAGGAGGATGACTGGGAGGACAACGACGAGCCGGTCGCCGACGATGCTCCTCGCGTTGCCACTGCCGAGCAGGGGCGCGAGGCTGCCGATCAGCCCGAGGGCCCCACCCTCTGGACCGTGGAGCACCTGCAGAGCCAACGGCCGATGTTCGAGCACCTGCCCGAGCCTGATGGCGACTTGCCTAGCCTGCGACTCTTGACGCCGCCGGAGCCCTATCAGCCCAATTTCAGCGCCGACAAGCTCGCCGAGATGGCCGAACTGCTCGAGGTTCGGCTGCGCGACTACGGCGTCAAGGCCGATGTGGTCGAGACCTGGCCGGGGCCGGTGATTACCCGCTTCGAGATCCGCCCGGCGGCGGGCGTGAAGGTCTCCAAGATCAGCAACCTGGCCAAGGACCTGGCTCGGTCACTGATGGTCAAGAGCGTCCGGGTGGTCGAAGTCATCCCGGGTCGGCCCACGGTGGGTATCGAGATCCCCAATCCCCGGCGGGCGATGATCCGCCTTCGCGAGGTGATCGATTCGGAACGCTATCAGCAGGAGGCCTCGGCCTTGACCCTGGCGCTGGGACAGGACATCGGTGGTGGGCCTGTAGTGGCCAACCTGGGCAAGATGCCTCATCTGCTGGTAGCCGGCACCACCGGCTCGGGCAAGTCGGTGGGGGTCAATGCCATGCTGATCTCCATGTTGCTCAAGGCCACGCCGAATGAGCTGCGCATGATCATGGTCGACCCCAAGATGCTCGAGCTCTCGGTCTACGACGGCATCCCGCATCTGCTGGCGCCGGTGGTCACCGACATGAAGGAGGCGGCCAACGCCCTGCGCTGGTGCGTGGCCGAGATGGAACGTCGCTACAAGCTGATGGCCTCCATGGGTGTGCGCAATATCGATGGATTCAATGCCAAGCTCGACGAGGCCGACCGGGCCGGCGCCCAGGTGGCCGACCCGCTATGGGAACCCCAGCCCTGGGAAATGCACCAGCCCCCGCCGGTGCTCGAGAAACTGCCCTATATCGTGGTGGTGATCGACGAGTTCGCCGACATGTTCATGATCGTCGGCAAGAAGGTGGAGGAACTGATCGCGCGCCTGGCCCAGAAGGCCCGGGCCGCGGGCATCCACCTGATACTCGCCACCCAGCGTCCCTCGGTGGATGTGGTCACCGGCCTGATCAAGGCCAATATTCCTACCCGCATGGCCTTCCAGGTGTCCTCACGGGTCGATTCGCGGACCATCCTCGATCAGGGCGGGGCCGAGAACCTGCTGGGCCATGGCGACATGCTCTACCTGCCGGCGGGCTCGGGACTGCCGACCCGGGTGCATGGGGCCTTCGTCGATGATGACGAGGTGCACCGTATCGTCGAGGACTGGAAGCGTCGCGGCGAGCCGGAATACATCGAGGAGATACTTTCCGGTGGTGGGGTGTCCGCGGAGGCCCTCACCGGCCTCGAAGCCGAAGGGGTGGGGGGAGACGATGCCGAGCAGGACGCCCTCTACGACGAGGCCGTGCTGTTCGTCACCGAATCCCGCCGGGCCTCGATTTCTGCGGTCCAGCGGCGCTTCAAGATCGGCTATAACCGCGCCGCCCGACTGGTGGAGGCCATGGAAGTGGCCGGCGTCGTAACGTCCATGGGGACCAACGGCGCCCGGGAAGTCCTGGCGCCCCCACCGGTCGGTGGTTGAGCGGCCTGCACCTTTGCGCCGGCAACCGTGCAGCAATGATGGAAGCATCGGCGGGGCCGCAACCCGTCGACCCACCGAAGGTCCGAGTGACAGGAATCCACGATGGACCCGTCCAGGGAGAGAGTGACGATGACAGTGAAGAAGTCCCTAGCCATGCTGGCCATGACCCTTGCCATTCCCCTCTCGGCGCTGGCCAGTGAAGGTGCCGAGCGCCTGACGCGACTGCTCGAGCCCCTGCAGACCTACCAATCGAGCTTCGAGCAACAGATCCTCGACGGCGGCGGTCAGCGCCTGCAGGAGACTCGCGGCAAGATGTGGCTGTCGCGTCCAGGCAAGTTCCGCTGGGAGGTCGACGCGCCCTATCGCCAAGTGGTGATCTCGGATGGCGAAGAGGTCATTCTCTATGACCCGGACCTCGAGCAGGCCACTGTCCAGGCGCTGGACATGCGGGTCACCCATACCCCCGCCTTGCTGCTGTCGGGGAGTTCCAGCGAACTGACCGACAGCTATGACGTCACCCGCTCCCAGCAAGGGGGGTCAGAATCCTTTGTGCTTACGCCCAAGGATCCGGATACCCTCTTCGAGCAACTGGAGATGACCTTTCGTGGGGAGCGTCTGCGTGCCCTGCAGATGACCGACAGTATCGGACAGCGCACTGCGATCACCTTCAATGACGTGAGAATGAACGAATCGCTGGATGACGACGTTTTCGATTTCGCCATTCCCGAGGGCACCGATGTGATCCGGGATACGCAATGAAGCTCCAAACTACGCGCCGTCGTCCGCCTCGGCGTCAAGCTCGGCCCGCCACGCCATCAGTTGGCCGTAGCGCTTCTCCTGACCGTATTCCGTCGGTTGATAGAAACGCTGGCGCTGAATCTCGTCGGGCCAGCAGTCATGGTCGCTGCCGGCCGGGTAGGCGTGGGGTTCACTGTGCGCATAGCGGTAGCCCTGGCCATGACCCAGGGACTCCATGAGCTTCGTCGGCGCGTTGCGCAGGTAAGTGGGCACCTCGAGCCGTGGCTGGCCGGCCACGAAGTCCTTGGCCTGTTTCCAGGCCTTGTCGATGGCATTGCTCTTGGGGGCTACCGCCAGGTGGATGGCGGCATGGGCGATGGCGCGTTGTCCCTCGTAATCGCCAAGGCGCAGGTAGGCGTCCCAGGCGGCCATGACCAGTGGCAGGGCGCGTGGATCGGCGTTGCCGACATCCTCCGAGGCAATAGCGGCCAACCGCCGAACCACGTCCAGCGGGTCACCTCCCCCTTGGATGAAGCGTGCGATATACAGCAGGGCGGCGTCCGGGCGGGATGACCTGACCGACTTGTGGATTGCCGAGAGCAGGTCGTAATACTGGTCACCCTGCTTGTCGAAGGCGCTTGCGCCATGGCCGATGACGTCTTCCAGGGCCTCTCGCGGCAGGCGTTCCCCCTGGCCCTCGGGGATGGTGAAGTCGCAGGCCATCTCCAGCAGCCCCAGGGCCCTTCGGGCGTCGCCGGCCGCCGCTCTCGCCAGCACCCCAAGTACCGACTCATCCACCGCGATGTTCCGCAGCCCCAGACCATGTTCCGAGTCAGTCAGGGCACGCTGCATCACCTCGATGAGCTCGGTTTCGGACAATGACTTGAGCACATGGACCCGGGCCCGTGACAGCAGGGCCGAATTTACCTCGAAAGACGGGTTCTCGGTGGTCGCGCCGATCAGTGTCAGGAGACCGGATTCCACATGGGGCAGCAGGGCATCCTGCTGGCTCTTGTTGAGCCGGTGGATCTCGTCGAGGAAGAGCAGGGTCGACTTGCCCTGTCCCTTGGCGACACGGGCAGTCTCCACGGCGGCCCGGATCTCCTTGACGCCGGCCATCACCGCCGAGAGATGTTCGAGATGGGCGCCGGATTCGGCTGCCAGGATCTCGGCGAGGGTGGTCTTGCCGGTGCCCGGTGGTCCCCAGAGGATCATCGACCTCACTACGCCGGTCTCGACCATATGACGCAGGGGCTTGTCCGGCCCCACCAGGGCCTGCTGGCCGACATACTCATCCAGTTTTCGCGGCCGCATGCGGAAGGGGAGTGGGGCGGCTTCATCGTTGCTGGCCTGGGGGAACAAGTCCATGGTGGCTCCCTGGTAAAGGGTGGTATTGATCGAATCCGATGGGTGCGCCACGAGCCTGGCCAATAGACAGTCGGCCCGTCAGGCACTAGATTGTAGCAATGCCCCCGACACGAATCGTGTCGATCGATGAACCCCCGCCTTGACGTTGCATCCAAATGAGAGTGTGCTCTCTCTTGCCGACACAGAGGAGTTACCGACATGCCCATGCTGACCCAACTGCGTCAGGATCATGCCAATATGGCGCGCATGTTGCACGTCCTGCAGCTCAAGCAGAAGGCCCTGAAAGCCGGTGAGCGCCCCAATTTCCAGCTGATCAGGAAGGTGGTGGACTACATTCTCGACTACATGGAAGGCTTCACCATGCCGCTGGAGCGAGTCTGTGCCGAACGGCTGCAGGAAGTGGCCGCGCAGAGCGCCGGGATCACCGAGCAGTTATCCGCGGATTACCGTGCATTGAAAGCCCGGCTCAAGCGGCTCTCCAACGATATTGACATGATCCTGATGGATGCGGTGATACCCATGGATCGCTTCGCCGATGACCTCAAGTCCTATCTCGAGAGTCATCGTGCCTACCTGCGCGACGAGCGTGAGCTACTGTTCCCCCTGATTCGCGAACACTTCAACGACGAGGATCTCCAACGGCTTTCCGAATCGCTCCCCGCCGGCGCGACGTCAGAACTGGAGCGGCTTCAGAAGGCCTATCCGGAACTCTATGCCGAATTTCGTGATGCCCCGGAGAGGATCTGATTCCTTTTCGTCAGAGCCATTCCCAGGGTTCGAGTCCCTCCCGAGTCTGAGGTAGAATCCCCTCTCTCAGCGGGGAAGGGATCCTTCCCCGACTGGATGCCATCGGGGACCCTGCAATGCTGGTAGGCCATTTCCATGCAAGACTCTCTCTGCGCCACCTCCCGTTGTCACGACTGAGCCAGATGCTTCACGGTGGGACCTGTCCATGACCGGGCCTGTGCTGGTTTTCGATTCAGGGGTGGGTGGCCTCTCGGTAGTCTCGGCCATGCGACGCCGGTTTCCCGACATGGCCCTGGCCTATGCCTGCGACAACGCCATGCTGCCCTACGGGGTGCGCGAGGATGCCTGGCTGGTGGAACGCATTCCCGCTGTCTGTCAGGCCGCGGTTGAGGCCAGTGGCTGCAGCGCCCTGGTGGTCGCCTGCAACACGGCCAGTACCCTGGCACTGGAGGTCCTTCGCCGCCGCCTCGATGTGCCTGTGGTTGGCACAGTACCGGCTATCAAGCCCGCCGCCCGCCTCAGCCGGAGTCGCCATTTCGGCCTCTTGGCGACACGTGCCACGGTGTCACGCCCCTATACCCTGGCGCTGATCCGTGAGTTCGCCGGTGATTGTGTGGTCACTCGGGTGGCCGCCGATGCCCTGGTGGGCCAGGCCGAGGGCTTGCTGGCAGGCGACCCCCTGGATGGCGAGGTGATCCATGATTCCCTCGCCCCCCTCTGGGAAGATTCGGATCTGGATACCGTGGTCATGGGCTGCACCCATTTTCCGCTGCTCCATGACGCCCTGGTCGAGGCATCGCCGCGCCGCGTGGCGTGGATCGATTCCGGTGATGCCATCGCCCGGCGGGTGGCCCAGGTGGTGCCCGATCATCCCGTGCACCAGGGTCCGGGCAGGAGTTTCGTGACCCTGGCGGACGCGCGGATCACCTCGGGTCTGGCGTCCTTCGGTTTTGCCCGGCCGACACTCTTGTCGTTTTCCTGACCGCCAGAGGTCTATCCTTCTCCCTTTCCTATCGATATACAGGAGCCCCCTTGGTCATTCCCGTCGTTGATCCTCCTCGCTATCACGCCCAGCTCGATGCCAAGCGCGAACGCATCGTGACCGGCTTCGCTCGCTTTTCGCCCCCGCCGCTGGAGGTATATCCCTCTCCGCCCAGTCACTACCGGCAGCGCTGCGAATTCCGCCTCTGGCATGAGGAAGAGGATCTCTTCTATGCCATGTTCGAAATGAGGGCGTCCGAGTCTGACGCCCAGGCCCCGGAGAAGAAGGTCGTGGTCCGACTGGATGCCTATCCGGTGGCCAGTCGGCAAATCAATGACCTGATGCCGCAACTGCTCGATGCCATCCGTGATGTGCCGCTGTTGCGACGCAAGCTCTTCCAGGTGGAGTTTCTCACCACCCTGTCCGGTGAGGCACTGATCACCCTGATCTATCACCGTCCGCTCGACGAGGCCTGGGAAGTCGCGGCCCGAGACCTTCAGGAGCGGCTGGGTGCCATGATCATCGGTCGCTCCCGCAAGCAACGCCTGGTGCTCGAGCGCGACCATGTCTGGGAATGCCTGAGGGCCGATGGACGGGACTTCGTCTACCAGCAAGTGGAGAACAGCTTCACCCAGCCCAATGCCGAGATCTGCCGGTCGATGCTGTCCTGGGCGCGCGAGGTCACCCGGGACAGCCGGGCGGGTGATCTGGTGGAACTCTATTGTGGCAACGGCAACTTCACCGTGGCCCTGGCCGAGAACTTTCGCCGCGTGCTGGCCACGGAAATTTCGCGGACCTCGGTGGCCAGCGCGAGGCGAAACCTGGAGGCCAACGGCATCGATAACGCCGTGGTGGGGCGCATGTCCGCCGAGGACTTCGCCAGGGCGCTCAAGGGAGACAAGGGGGGGCGGCGTGTGACCGAATGGTCCCTGGACGACTATGATTTCACCACGGTGCTGGTGGACCCTCCCCGCGCTGGGCTCGATGAAGAAAGTTGCCGCCAACTCAGCGGCTATTCGCGTATTGTCTATATTTCATGTAACCCAGAGTCGCTGGCGGAGAATATCGAGGTGTTGACCCGGACCCACGAGATCAGTCGCTTCGCCCTCTTCGACCAGTTCCCCTGGACGCCGCATTGCGAGTGCGGGGTATTGCTGGAGCGCCGTTCTTGATGTGAACCTTGAGCGTCGTGAACCGTTTTTGCTGTCAAGTTCTGATGCCAAAATGACATCCGCCATGCGAAATACGCCAGTTCGATGAGGGGGCAGGCAAACCCCTCCATAATAATTTCCGACCGTCAGCCGGCGGTCGCAGGCAGCCGAGGTGATGGATGCAGCATGTGACGACCAATGACATCCGACAGGATCTGCTCAAGCAGCTGTCCGAGAAGCTCTCCAGCCGACTGGAGCAGCCCAAGGCCGAGGAAATTCAGACCTTTGCCGACTATTTCTATTCCATGGTGCCGAGCGATGATCTGGCCGACCGTCGTCTCGACGATATCTATGGAGCGACGCTCTCGGTCTGGCATTTCATCCAGCAGTTCGATCCCGCCGAACCCAAGGTACGGGTGTTCAACCCCGATTTCGAGGAGCATGGGTGGCAGTCGACGCATACCTTCGTGGCGATCCTGCACCAGGACATGCCGTTTCTCGTCGATTCGGTACGTATCGAGCTCACCCGTCGCGGCATCACGGTACATGCGATCCATAACGCCGTCCTGGCGACGCGCCGGGCCGGGCAGCACCAGCTGGAGGAGGTGACCTCCCCCGGTGAGGCCGGGGCACCCCCGGGACGGGAATCGCTGATCGTCATCGAGATCGATCGCCATTCCGATCCGGCCGTCCTCGACGATATACAGGCCAGCCTGCACGAGGTACTGGTTGATGTCCGCACGGCGGTGGCGGATTTCGAACCCATGCGCGAACAGGTCCGCCATGCCCTCGAGGAGGTCAAGGCCGGCTGTCCCGCCCAGGTCGATCCCGAGGATCACAAGGAGGCGATTGCCTTCCTGGATTGGCTGCTCCACGACAACTTTACCTTCCTTGGCTATGACACCCATGAGGTCAGCGTGGTCGACGGCGACGAGCGCCTGGAGAAGGTGACGGGAAGCGAGCTGGGGGTATTCCGACTCGAGCAGCCCCGTTACCGTGAGCGCATTCGTACCGATATCGGCGTGCAGGGGGATCACTATGTGCTGGTGCCCCAACTGCTGGCGTTCGCCAAGAGCGCCTGCCACGCCCGGGTCCATCGTCCGACCTACCCCGACTACATCTCCATCGATCGCTATGATGACCAGGGACGAGTGATCGGTGAGCATCGCCTGCTGGGGCTGTTCACCGCCACCATGTACAACGAATCGCCACGCAATGTGCCTATCCTCAGGCGCAAGCTGCAGGCCGTGATGGAAACAGCCGGCTTCAATCCCAAGGGGCATAACGGCAAGCAGTTGTTGCAGATCCTCGAGGTCTATCCTCGCGATGACCTCTTCCAGATCGACCTCGATGAGCTGGTCAAGACGGCGCTGGGTATCCTCGATATCCGTGAGCGTCGCCGAGTCCGTCTGTTCGTTCGCGAGGACCTTTTCGGGCGTTTCTATTCCTGTCTGGTGTTCGTTCCCCGCGATGTCTTTTCCACGGACCTGCGCCTGCGCGTCCAGGCCCTGCTCTGCGAGGAACTCGATGCCACCTTCGGCGACTTCAATACCTACCTGTCGGAGTCGGTCCTGGCGCGGATCCAGTTCATCATGCGTTTCAAGGGCGATGGCCCTGCCGACTATGACCTCCGGCGCATCGAGTCCAAGCTGGTGCAACTGGCGCGTAACTGGCGGGATGACCTGCAACTTGCAAGTATCGAGGGGTTCGGTGAGGAGCAGGCCAACTGCCTGATGGATCGCTTCCGGAATGCCTTCCCGGCCAGCTATCGGGATGATTTCTCCCCCAGGACGGCGGTCCTCGACCTGCACCACATCAACGAACTGGATGACGGCGCCACCCTGGCCCTGTCGCTGTATCGACTCGTCGAGGAAGAGGGCAGCGGGGTCAACCTCAAGCTGTTCCATCGTGATCTGCCCATCCCGCTTTCCGATGTGCTGCCGATGATGGAGAACCTCGGCTTGAGGGTGATCAGCGAGCGCCCCTACGAAGTCCAGGCGTCCGACAGCACCTACTGGATCCATGATTTCGACCTGGAGCACCACACCCGCAACGAGGTCAATCTCCAGGACATGCGCGATGACTTCATCCAGGCCTTCCAGCGGATCTGGGCCGGGAATGCGGACAACGATGCCTTCAACCGCCTGATCATCAGCGCCAACCTGGACTGGCGGGAAGTCGCCATGCTGCGGGCCTATGCCCGTTACCTCAAGCAGATCCGTTTCGGTGTCTCCCAGGACTACATGGCCAATACCCTGGTCAACTCTCCCGAGATCACCCGGGAACTGGTGGGTCTGTTCAAGCTGCGCTTCAATCCCGGGGAGCGCCCCGAGGACGGACAGATCGACGACTGCCTGGCGCGTATCATCGGGCTGCTCGATGGCGTGGCCAGTCTCAACGACGATCAGCTGCTGCGCCGCTATGTGGAGCTGATCCAGGCGACTCTGAGGACCAACTACTACCAGACGGGAAGCGATGGTCTTCCCAAGGATTACCTCTCCCTGAAGCTCGAACCCTCCCGTGTCACGGGGATTCCCAATCCATGTCCGATGTTCGAGATCTTCGTCTGCTCGCCGCGGGTAGAGGGTGTGCACCTTCGCGGTGGCAAGGTGGCCAGAGGCGGCTTGCGGTGGTCCGACCGCCAGGAGGATTTCCGTACCGAGGTGCTGGGGCTGGTCAAGGCACAGCAGGTCAAGAATGCCGTCATCGTGCCCGTCGGCGCCAAGGGTGGCTTCGTCTGCAAACGGATGCCTGACGGGGCCGACCGGGATACGCTCCAGAAGGAGGGTATCGCCTGCTACAAGATCTTTATCCGCGCCCTGCTCGATATCACCGACAACCTCAAGGGGGGTGGCGTCGTGCCGCCCGAGGATGTCGTCCGTCATGACCCCGACGACCCCTACCTGGTAGTGGCTGCCGACAAGGGCACGGCGACCTTTTCCGATATCGCCAACGAGATTTCCGCGGAATACGGACATTGGCTGGGCGATGCCTTCGCGTCGGGCGGGGCCAACGGCTATGACCACAAGAAGATGGGCATCACGGCCAAGGGTGCCTGGGAATCCGTGCAACGTCACTTCAGGGGCCTTGGGCTGAATACGCAGCAGGACGAGTTCACCGTGTTAGGCGTCGGTGACATGGCGGGCGATGTGTTCGGCAACGGCATGTTGCTGTCCGACAAGATTCTGCTGGTGGGCGCCTTCAACCATATGCATATCTTCGTCGATCCCGCGCCGGATGCCGCCGCCACCTTCGCCGAACGCCAGCGCCTCTTCGATATGCCGCGCTCCAGCTGGGAGGATTACGACGCCGGTCTCATCTCGGAAGGGGGGGGGATCTTCAAACGTAGCGCCAAGTCGATCCCGATCTCCGCGCAGATGAAGAAGCTCTTCGCCATCAAGGAAGATAGGCTGTCCCCGAACGAGCTGATTCGCAACATGCTCAATTCATCGGTGGACCTGCTCTGGAATGGCGGGATCGGGACCTACATCAAGCACACCGAGGAGACGGATGCCGACGTGGGTGACAAGGCCAATGACGCCTTGCGCATCAACGGTACCGAGCTGAACTGCAAGGTCATCGGCGAAGGCGGTAACCTGGGCTTGACCCAGCGAGGCCGGATGCAGGCCTCGGCCCGTGGTGTACGGGTCTATACCGACTTCATCGACAACGCCGGTGGCGTCAACTGTTCCGACCATGAGGTCAATATCAAGATCCTGCTCGACGAGGTGGTGGAGCGGGGTGACATGACCACCAAGCAGCGCAACCAGTTGCTCGCCGAGATGACCGAGGACGTCTCGGCGCTGGTCCTGCGCGACAACTACCGCCAGACCCAGGCACTGGACCTCGCCGAGATCCTCTCCCGGCAAGGCATCGGGCCCTTCAAGCGTTTTATCAGTGAGCTTGAATCCAGCGGCCTGATCGACCGCGAGCTGGAGTTCCTGCCCGCCGACGAGGAACTCCTGGAACGCGTCGCCAACGAGCAGGGCATGCTGTTGCCGGAGCTCTCGGTCTTGATTTCCTATGCCAAGAGTACCCTCAAGGGCGACCTGATCGTCTCGGACGTGCCCGATGATCCGACCATGGTGCGTCATGTCGAACGGGTCTTCCCGACGGTGCTGAGCGAGCGTTTCCATGACGAGATGTACGAACACCGCCTGAAGCGCGAGATCGTGGCGACCCAGGTGGCCAATGACCTCGTCGATCACATGGGAATCGTCTTCGTGCGGCGTCTCATGGATTCCACGGGTGCCGGTCGTGCCGATATTGCTCGTTGCTATGTCATTGTTCGTGACAGTTACCAGCTGCCGATACTCTGGCAGCAGATCGAGGCCCTGGACAACAAAGTGCCGACGCCAGTGCAGTACGGCATGATGCTCGACATGATGCGCCTGGTCCGCCGCGCCACGCGCTGGTTCCTGCGCAACAGGACGGGCCTGTCCACTCAGGATGCCATTGCCTACTTCCTGCCGCGCCTGTCGCAGTTGCAGGACAACATCGGCAAGCGCCTGCGTGGTGAGGAGTACGACACCTGGGTGGCCCGTCGCGATGAATTGGTGGCCGCCGGTGCCCCCCAGCCATTGGCCTCGACCGTCGCCGCCGCCGGCAGCCTCTATGCAGCCTTGGGTGTCATCCAGGCCGCGCGCCAGACCGATGAAAAGCCACAGAAGGTGGCCGAGGTCTTCTACGAAATCGGTGACCGTCTGGAACTTCCCTGGATGATTCAGCAGGTCACCGAGCTCAAGGTGCGTGACAGTTGGCAGGCCCAGGCCCGTGAGACCTTCCGCGATGATATTGACCGCCAGCAGTTGGCCCTGACCGTCAGCGTCATGAAGATGCAGGGCGGACCCAAGGATCCGGCGGAACGCGTCAGCCATTGGCTGACACTGCATGAGTCCATGCACCAGCGCTGGCGTCGACTGATCGATGAGGTCAGTGGCGGTAGCCAAGGCGGTTTTGCGCTCTTTGCCGTGGCCGTTCGGGAACTGGTTGACCTGGCGGAAAGCAGCCGGGAAATCTGACGCCGGACGTCATGCCCCCCAGACAGGAATCCCGCCGTCAGGCGGGGTTTTTGTCTGGGGGCAGCGCTTACAGCAGGAAGATGGTGGCGAGCCCCAGGAAGGCCATGAAGCCGACCACATCAGTGACGGTGGTGAGGACCACCGAGCCCGACAGGGCGGGGTCGATGCCCATACGCTTGAGCACAAGCGGGATGGCGATGCCCGCCGCCCCTGCGGCGAGCATGTTGATGACCAGGGCGGCCGCGATGATCAGGCCGATCCCGATACTGCCGAACCACAGCACGGCCAGGACGGCGACCACCAGCGACCAGCCCACGCCGTTGAGTACGGCGATGCCGATTTCCTTGCGCATCAGCCAGTTGCTGTTGGTCTGGCTGATCTGGCCCAGGGCCAGGCCGCGGATGGCCAGGGTCAGGGTCTGGCTGCCGGCGATCCCGCCCATGCTGGCCACGATGGGCATCAGCACGGCGAGGGCGACGATCTGGTCCAGCACCTCCTCGAAGCGTCCGATGACCCAGGCGGCGAGGAAGGCGGTGACCAGATTGATGCCCAGCCATACGGCTCGGCGCTTGGCGCTGGGAAGCACCGGGGCGAAGAGATCCTCCTCTTCGTCGAGACCCGCCATGTTCATCAGCGCCTGCTCGGAATTGTCGCGAATCACGTCGACGATGTCGTCGATGACGATACGGCCGAGCAACATCCCGTTGACGTCGACCACCGCCGCCGAGACGAGGTCATGGGTCTGGAAGAGGGTGGCCACCTCTCGGGTCGGCATGTCCATGGCGATACTCTTGACATCGCTATCCATCAGGTCGGCCACGGCCATTTCCGGAGGATGGGAGACCAGCCTGGCAAGCGGCAGGGTGCCGACAAAGAGGCCATTACGATCGACGACCATCAGGGCGTCGGTGTTGTCGGGCACCGACTCCTTCCAGCGCAGGAAGCGTTGCACGGTCTCCAGGGAGACATCCGCGCGAACCCCGATGCTGTCCGTACGCATCAGTCGTCCGGCGCTGTCTTCCTCGAAGGCCAGCGTCTCCTCCAGTCGCCGGCGCTGCAACTCGTCCATGGAACGCAGCATGTCCTCGGCTACCAGCTGAGGCAGGTCATCGAAGAGTTCCGCCAGGTCGGTGGTGTCGAGTCCTGCGGCGGCCGCCTTGATTTCGGCGGGATCCATGTCGTCGATGAGGGTACTGCGCACCTCATCATGCACATGAAGCAGCACCTCACCGTCGACTTCCACCGGCACCCGTTCCCAGAGCGTGATGCGCTCGACCGGCGGCAGCGATTCCAGCATCAGGGCGATCTCGGCCGGCTCGAAACCGGCCATGATCTCATCCACCTCGTCGAACTGCCCTTTCCTCAGCGCGGTGTGAATGCGCGACAGGCGATGTTCGAGCGTTTCAGTGGTTTCCTTCATGTAGCCTCCTTGGCAGTCATGGATCGAGGGTCCTGGTGCAGCCCCTCAGGGGCATGTCAGTTAATCATAAAGATGCCGTCAGCGGGATCATGGTGAGGGCCAAGGCCCACTGGTATACTCGCGATCCGCGATTTTTCTCTTGTCCGGAGACGCCATGTACTCGCTTGCCCGTTCGATGCTGTTTCGGCTGGAGGCCGAGACCGCCCATGGCCTTGCCCTCGCCGGCCTGGACCTGGGCCATCGGCTGGGACTGGCGTCTCGTTTCCTCGGCTCCCGTGTCGAGGATCCGGTTGAGTTGATGGGACTCCAGTTTCCCAACCACGTGGGCCTGGCGGCGGGAATGGACAAGAATGCCGAGCACCTGGGGCCCCTCGGTGCCCTGGGTTTCGGCTTCATCGAGGTAGGTACCGTGACGCCCAGGCCCCAGGATGGCAACCCCAGGCCCCGTCTCTTCCGGTTGCCCGAAGGGGCCGCCCTCATCAACCGCATGGGGTTCAACAATGCCGGGGTCGCGCGTCTGATCGAACGGGTCCAGGCCAGTCACTATAGCGGCATCCTGGGCATCAACATCGGCAAGAACCTCACCACGCCGGTGGAGCGGGCGCTGGACGACTACCTGGCCTGCCTGGAAGCGGTGCATGCCCATGCCGACTATGTGACGGTCAATATCTCCTCGCCCAATACACCGGGGCTGCGCAATCTCCAGTTCGGCGATCATCTGGATGACCTTCTCGGGCCGCTGCGTGAGGCCGGTAACCGGCTGGACCGCGAGACTGGAAGACGCGTTCCCCTGGCCGTGAAGATCGCCCCGGACATGGTTCCGGAGGAGATCGCCCTGGTGGCAGGGTCCCTGGAGCGCCATCGAATCGATGCGGTCATCGCCACCAATACCACGGTCTCCCGGGACGCACTGGCGGGAATGGCCCATGCCGAGGAGTCGGGCGGACTCTCGGGTCGACCGGTATTCGAACCGTCCAATAGGGTGATACGTGAACTGCGCAGCCACCTGCCCGGGATGCCGATCATCGGCGTCGGCGGCATCGACAGCGGGGAGGCCGCCGTCGCCAAGCTGCAGGCCGGGGCGGACCTGGTCCAGCTCTACACCGGCTTGATCTATCGTGGTCCGTCCCTGGTGCAGGAATGCGCTCGCGCCCTTCGGGAACACGAAAAAGCCCGTGATTCTCTCACGGGCTTGTCAGCGGGGTCATCGACCTCGGGTCAATGACCAGTGAACCTGATGAAGACGAGTGAAAGGTTCACATCACCATGGGATTCTTGTGGATGCCGGATACACCTGTCATGCCCGACCACTGATCACCCCGACCCTCACGCCAACCGCTCATCCAGTATTCGCGAAGATTGATTTCTTGACTGGGACAGTCATCACGGGAGCGACCTGAGACACCTGCCTTGTACCCGTGAATGTAAGCACGCTGGAAGCGATCACGTTTCTGTCGTTTCATTGGACTACCTCTTGATAAGGTATCAACCTGAACCAGCCGAGTGCGTCAGCCAGGTCCGTTGCATGTCCGAACCCAGTGCCGAAGATGACAAGATCTAATTGCGCCATCCCGGAACGGATCCGATGACAGGAAACGCATGCGTTCTTTCCAGTAGCTACTCACCTATTGATAGTCCATATCACTCATGATTGTCGACTGTTGATTTGTAACCACCGGGTTACGCGATCGTCATCCGCCACATCCTGTTCTCCGTCCGCCGGCTCAGGATACCCAGGAATCATCCATGACTGAATCTCAACACCATGAATCCCTGGAGTTTATCGCCACCTGTCCCAGAGGGATCGAGTTGCTTCTGGCCGATGAACTCCTGGCGCTGGACGCCGAGCCAGGCAAGACGACCGTGGGTGGGGTCCATTTCCGGTCGAGCCTCGCTCAGGCCTATCGGATCTGCCTCTGGTCGCGGCTGGCCAATCGGGTGGTGCTCACCCTGCTCAACGAGCAGGGTGTCGACACCCCCGAGCAACTGCGAGGACGAGTGGCCGGCATCGACTGGCGCCGCCATCTGGCGCCCGGCGGCACCCTGGCGGTGGATTTCCACGGGCGCTCCGAGGCGATCCGTCATACCCGCTTCGGTGCCCAGACCGTCAAGGATGGGGTCGTGGAACGCCTGCTGGCCGAGGATCGGCCACGTCCCGATGTCGACCTCCGTCACCCCGACCTGCGACTCTACGCCAACCTGCACCGCGGGCGCCTAGTCCTGGGCGTGGATTTCGCCGGAGACAGCCTGCACCGGCGCGGCTATCGTCGAGACGTCGGCCATGCCCCGCTCAAGGAAAATCTGGCGGCGGCCCTGCTGGTGCGTGCCGGCTGGCCGACATTGGCCCGCGAGGGAGCGCCCCTGGTGGATCCGCTCTGTGGCGCCGGGACCCTGTTGATCGAGGCGGCGATGATGGCCGCCGACATCGCCCCGAATCTGACCCGGGAGCGCTTTGGTTTCCATGGCTGGGCGGGCCACCGGCAAGACCTCTGGGACGAGCTCCTGCGTGAGGCCCAGGCCAGGGCCAGTATCGGCCGCAAGCGCTGTCGCTCCCGCCTTTACGGGTTCGATGAGAGTCCGCCGGCACTGGCCGCCGCCAGGGCCAACGCCATGCGGGCGGGGTTGCCGGCACTCATCGAGTTGCAGGGTGCCTCTCTGGCCCAGCTCCAGCGCCCGGCGGAGCTGCTCGAGGCGCCCGCCGGTCTGGTGATCACCAACCCGCCCTATGGGGAACGCCTGGGCGAGCTTCCCGAACTGGTGACCCTCTATGGGCTGCTGGGGGAGCGGGTCAAGGCAGCCTTCCCGGGCTGGCAACTGGCGGTATTCACCGCCAATCCGGACCTTGGACACCGTATCGGCCTGCGAGCTCACAAGCAGTATGCCCTGCACAATGGCCCCCTGGAGGCGAAGCTGCTGTTGATGGCGATCCCTGCGGGGGATGAGCCCGGCGAGTCGACCCAGCTGGCGCCACCTCGGCACTCGAAGGGCGCGCAGATGTTCGCCAACCGTCTGGAGAAGAATCGCAAGCGGCTCAGGAAATGGCTCAGGCAGTCCGGTGAAAGTTGCTACCGGCTCTATGACGCCGATATGCCGGAGTATGCCCTGGCCATCGACGTCTACGCCGACCGGGTGCATGTCCAGGAATATGCCCCCCCCAGGAGCATCGATGCGGCCCAGGCCCAGAAGCGCCTCTTCGACGCCCTCTCGGTGATTCCCGAGGTGCTGGATGTCGATGCCTCGGCGATCGTCATCAAGCGCCGCGAACGCCAGAGTGGCAAGGGACAGTACGAGAAACAGGCGGCCAGTGGCGAGCGTTTCCAGGTCCAGGAGGGGCGCGCGCGGCTCTGGGTCAACCTGCGCGACTATCTCGATACGGGACTCTTCCTCGACCACCGCCCCGTGCGTCGCCTGCTGGGCGAGATGGCCGCCGACACGCGCTTTCTCAACCTCTTCTGCTACACTGCGGCGGCCACGGTGCAGGCCGCCCTGGGCAGCGCGGCCGCCGGGGGCGCCAGCGAGAGTGTCAGCGTGGATCTGTCCAATACCTATCTCGACTGGGCCAGGGACAATTTCGCCCTCAACGGACTCGACCCCGGCCGCCATCGTCTGGTACGCGACGACTGCCTGCGCTGGCTTGCGACCACCGGCGGTGAGTTCGACCTGATCTTCCTCGACCCGCCGACCTTCTCCAATTCCAAGAAGATGGCCGACACCCTGGATATTCAGCGTGACCACGGCCGGCTGGTGCGCCTGGCCATGGCGCGACTGGCGCCTGGGGGCACCCTGGTTTTCTCCAACAACCAGCGGCGTTTCACGCTGGATGCGGATCTCGCCGAACAGTTCCGGGTGGAGGACATCTCGGCCCGGACCTTCGACCCCGATTTTAAACGCCGCCCGGATCTGCATCACTGCTTCCTGATCCGTCACCGGGGGGACGCGGCATGACTCCTTCGACCCGCCTTTTATCTGGTAAACGCCGCCCGGATCTGCATCATGTCTATCTGATACGCCAGAGGGAGACACCATGATCCAGCTGAGGTTCTATACCACTCTGGGCTGTCATCTGTGCGAACAACTCCAGGCCTTGCTGCTGACCCTGGCCGCAGACGAGGTCTGGTTGGAGAAAATCGAGATCAGCGAGGATGACGCCCTGGTCGAGCGTTACGGAATGCGGATCCCGGTGCTGGAGGACGAGCGGGGCGAGGTCCTCGACCGGGGCTTCGATGCCCCTCGGCTGGCCGCGTGGCTTTCCGAGAGGGGCAGGCTGGACGAGGCCGCCTGGGAGGCCCTGCAACGCCAACTGGCGGGTGAGGTCGAGCCTCGCGAGATGACGCGCGCCGTGATGCGTGGCGGCAGGCGCTATCTGGGCTGATGGCCTTCGGCCAGTAACAAGGTCCGAGTAGCAAGTGACAAGGAAACCCGTTCTATCCAGCCCAG
>NZ_JBDNGD010000255.1:0-1747 GCF_041689495.1 Halomonas sp.
GACGCCATCGAGGAGCTCGACACGCTCACCCGCAAGGTCCTCATGCATCTCAACACCAGCACCGTGCTGGTCACCGCCGATCACGGCTTCCTGTTCCAGCGCAGCAAGCTGGATGCTACCGACCGCACCGCCCTGGGCGAGAAGCCGGCGAGCGCCTTCAAGAGCAAGAAGCGCTACGTGCTGAACTCTCCACAGACAGGGCATGATCTGCCCGACAACCCCAGCGTATGGCACGGCCATACCCGGGAGACCGCCGGCACCACCTGCGACACCGAGTTCTGGATTCCCAAGGGCGCCCACCGCTTCCACTTTGTGGGCGGTGCCCGCTTCGTGCACGACGGCATCATGCCCCAGGAAATCGTGGTGCCGGTGCTCACCGTCAAGCAGCTGCGCGGCAAGAAGGTCGAGAAGCGCACCCGCCGCAAGGTGGGGGTGATCTCGCCCAAGGCCTCGCTGAAGATGGTCAACAACATCCAGCGTTTCGAGCTGCTGCAGACCGAGGCGGTCAGCGAACAGCTCAAGCCCATCACCCTGGCGGTGGCCATCTTTGAGGGCAGCGAGAAGGTTTCCAGCGAGGAGACGGTGACCTTCGACAGTGCCAGCGACAACATGAACGAGCGCATGAAGTCGGCGCGCCTGTCGCTCTCCGGCACCAACTTCGACCGCATGCGCGACTACTTCCTGGTGCTGCGCGACAAGGATCTCGGCACGGAGCTTGAGCGCTACCGGGTGGTCATCGACCTGGCGTTCACCGATGATTTCTTTTGATGGTTGTCATTTGACAACCATGGCCGCAACTGCCTAAGCTGCCTGCAGGAGAAAAGATGATCCGCCCGCGACATGGCAAGAAGGACATAGAGGCGGCGCTGGTCTATGCCGAGGCGCATAGCTGGCGAGTCGAGTTGGCCTCCGGGCATGCCTGGGGCCGGCTGTACTGCCCGCACAACGATAGTGAGTGCCGCTGCGGCGAGTTCTGCATTGTCAGCGTGTGGAGTACACCGAAAAACCCTGCCAACCATGCCAGGCAACTGCGCCGCGTGGTGGATAACTGCACGGGTGGCGTATCCTCTGAGGAGGACGAGACGTGATGATAACCTATGATTTCACCCTGAAGTTTGCCGTTCCCTATGACCTCGCCATGGAGGTGTTGGAAACCCGGCTCTTCGAATCCGGCTGCGACGATGCACTGCTGGGCCTGGGTCAGAAAGGCCGTTTGGCGCTGGAGCTGACCCGGGAGGCGGCTTCGGCACACGAGGCGATTACCAGTGCCATGTCGGATGTGAAACGAGCCATTCCCGAGGCTCGCCTGATCGAGGTAGGGCCGGACCTGGTCGGAGTGACGGATATCGCCGAGCTGTTTGCCTTCAGCCGCCAGAACATGCGCAAGCTGCTCCAATCGCACATTGCGACCTTTCCGCTGCCGCTGCACGAAGGACGTGCTTCTTCCCTATGGCATCTGGCCGAGGTGCTTGAGTGGTTCCAGACGCATCAGCGCCGGTCTATCGATGAGACGTTGCGCGAGGTGGCCCGGATCAGCATGCAGGCCAACGTAGCCCGAGAGGCTAGCCGGCTACCAGAAGAGCAGATCCGTCGCTTCGATCATGGCCTGGCGTCGTGAACCACGCTTGCCTTGAGTCTCCAGCCAACAGCGGAGCTACCGTGTGACCACCCCGATGGAACCCGCCCGAATAGAAGCGCTAGCCACCCCCAACAGTGACGAGTCTGTCGACCTCGACACCCTGCTCAA
>NZ_JBDNGD010000256.1:0-4463 GCF_041689495.1 Halomonas sp.
GGGTACGATGGCCGAGAACGCCACCAGGATCAGCATGGGCAGGATGAGGAACCATGCCCGATTATTGTATACCTTGTTATTCATTCCCCACCTCCACGCGATGCTCATCGATGTACAATCCCAGCCACTCCTCGGGAAATCTCACGAAGGCCGTGTCACCGGTAATGACCTGATCTTCGTCGAGGCGCGCCTTCAACCACTGATCACCGAGCTGGAATGACATGATGGAATAGGTGCCGAAATCCTGGATAATACCGACACGGACCTCGAACCCATCTTTTTCGGACGTGTCCGACACGTTGATGAACTCAGGACGAATTCCTAATTTTATATTGTGTGAATTGTGTTGCCGCATGGCGCGCTGCAAGCCAGGGCTGAGTGACAGGTCAATGCCGTGACTCCTGGCACCGGAAGCGGTCAACTCGACATCGAGAAAATTCATGCCCGGGCTACCGATGAAATAGCCTACAAAGGTATGAGCCGGGACCTCGAAGAGCTCACGCGGTGTCCCGAATTGCACTACCTGCCCCTCATACATCACCGCGATCTTGTCAGCAAAGGTCGACGCCTCGAGCTGATCATGTGTGACATAGATCATGGTGATATTGAATCGCTTGTGGATTTCCTTGAGTTTGCGACGCAGCTTCCACTTGAGCTGCGGATCGATGACGGTCAGGGGCTCATCGAACAGGATCGCCGAGACATCGTCACGCACCAGCCCACGACCCATGGATACCTTCTGCTTCTCGTCGGCAGTCAGGTTCTTGGCTTTGCGTTTCAACAGTGCAGTCAGGTCAAGGATATCCGCAATCTCCTTGACTTTCACTTTTACCTTGTCTTCAGGTGTCTTTATATTGCGCAACGGGAAGGCAAGATTATCGAATACTGTCATGGTGTCGTAAATGACCGGAAACTGAAAAACCTGAGCAATATTGCGCTCTTCCGGTGGTAATTCATTAACGACATTCGAATCGAATACCACTTCGCCTTCGGATGGAGTCAGCAGGCCTGAGATGATATTCAACAGCGTCGACTTTCCGCAGCCAGAGGGTCCGAGAAGGGCATAGGCACCGCCCTGGTGCCAGACGTGATCCATTTCGCGGATGGCATAGTCCTCCGGGGATGACGGATTCGCCAGGTAGCTGTGAGCAAGTCCCTTGAGAGTGATTTCTGCCATCTCATAGACCTCCCAGATGTGACGGGATATGAACTACGGCGCCCTGCTTGTCGAAGGCATAGACCTTGTGAGTCGGAAAATAGATGGAAATGGACTCATCAAAATCGAAGTTATGCACTCCCGCCAGATGTACGACCATGTCAAAGAGGTCATTGTGGACGTGAAGGAAGGTTTCAGAGCCACTGATTTCTGCCAACTCCACCTTGACCTTGACCTCCATGTCATGCTCCGTGTCGGGCTTCAAGGTGATATGCGATGGGCGAACCCCGAAGTGGTACTCACCTGGGGCCAGGGTCCCCAGATCGTCATTCAAAGGGAAGCGGGCATTCTTGTCGAAGGTGATCTCCTTGCCGGAAATAATGCCCTTGATCATGTTGATCGGGGGTTCAGAGAACATTTCGGCGCTTAGAATGCCACGCGGTCGATGGTAGACGTCGTCGGTACGGCCGTATTGAAGCAGCCGTCCCTCATGAAGGACTGCCGTATTGCCCCCCAACGCCAAGGCTTCATTGGGCTCGGTGGTGGCGTAGACGGCGATGCAATTTCGGGCCTTGAAAAGCTCGCGAAGCTCCTCGCGAAACTCTTCCCGCAACTTGTAATCGAGGTTGACCAGAGGCTCATCGAAAAGCACCAGGTCAGCATCCTTGACCAGCGCACGACCCATGGCGGTCCGCTGCTGCTGCCCACCTGAAAGCTCAAGAGGCATGCGGTCGAGCATGGCCTCGATATGCAACATCTCCGCGGTCTCGCGGACCCGGCGATCGATCTCTGACCGATCATACTTGGCCAGTTTCAGGGGGGAGGCAATGTTGTCGTATACGGTCAGGGCGGGGTAGTTGATGAACTGCTGATAAACCATGGAGACGTTGCGCTTGCGGACCGATACGCCGGTCACGTCCTCACCATTCATCAAGACACGGCCACGAGTCGGTTGCTCGAGACCGGCCATGAGCCTCATCAGGGTGGTCTTTCCGGCCAGTGTCCGGCCCAGCAACACGTTGAAGGAACCCGGCGCAAGCTCGAGGTCTATACCTTCGATGTGTGTGGCCCCGTTAACCACATGATCGATGTTTTCAAGGATCAGGGACATGTTTAACTCATTGTCATCATTGTTTTTCGGTGGCTGACACCATCGTGATACAGGGTGATGGGTCAATTGGGACGAACCGAGGATATGATCACCTGTGATGGCCATCTCATGCTGAAAAATGAAATCGAAGGTCAAAATGTTCTGTTTTCGTCATTGTATGGACGTTAATGTTCGTTTCCGATAATCAGACTAGCCCAGAGCCCCGAAATGAGCAATGCACCCCGAACATTGATTGGCTTATACATTAGTCTTACACATTGAGAGATAATGCTCTCATCCGCTTGGTGACGGGCAGGGAGCGAAATACCTTGAAGAGGCGACAGATTATCTATCGCGCGAAAGGAGAGGTTCGAAATCGATCATGCAGGTCAATCATGCCTGAGGCGTTGCACCCACCAGAGCGCATGTAGAACGCCAGGGAGCCACCCCAGGAGAGTAAGGGCCAGATTGATGACGATGCGCTGAACACCACCATGAGCAAGCCCAACGGATAACGGAGGCAAAAGCACCGCCAACACCATGAGGGCAGGACCGGGACGACCCGAGGACAGGCGACTGACGAACGAAGCCTCATCGGCGGCAACTGGGTGTTCAACGGACAGGCTATCTCCTGCCGCAGGGGTAAAATGCGCGACCCCATCCTCGTCCTGGTGGTCCAAAGCCTGGCGATGTGCCTCATGATCAATCTTCTGATCGATCTGCTCGGCACCGGCGGCCAGGTCCTCATGATGCCGCTCCCAGTCCTCCCAGTCGTGAGGTGTACCGGCACGGGGTCGGTGATCACCTGCCTCACGGGCACGGGACCAGGCCTTTTCCTCCAGGGTATTGGGGCGTTCCTTGTCGCGATCCAACTCTATCCCCTGGCGGGCAAGATACTCTCTGGCATCCATCGACGAGACTCCTTGGGTCAATCTTTTGAACAGGCTAGTCCATTATGACCTTGGGTTGAGGAACGATGACTGCAAGGCACAGGCTAGAACCGGATGTTAGTGATTGGAGCCACGAGCGTCTCGACGGTTCCGAAACAGCTATCCCCCACGGCGTTACCTCTGTCAGAAGAACTTCACAGCGTTAGTACATCGCTGGCGGAACGACATTTTTCCATCCATGAGTCAGCTATGCTGGTTAACAGGTCCGACGGGTAGTGTGACCGATACCTGCGGAGGTGCACGCCACCCACTCGCGTCACAAGCGAGAGGCAACTTAGGTTTCTGGCTATCAGTGCCGGTACAAGGAGGCAAGCTATGCCCAACAAGGCTCCCACCATCGTGCGCGACATCATGTCCCGTGACTGTTATCGAGTCACCGGGAAGACGTCGGTTTCCACCCTGGCAGAAGGCCTGGCGATTCATCGGCTACCCGGCGTTCCCGTTGTCGACGAGCGCGACCACCTGATCGGCTTCATCTCTGAGCGGGATGTGCTTGGCAAGGTGCTGGAAAGCTCCTACCTCAACGAGGAACCACCGCTGGTGAGGGAATTGATGCGCAACGAGGTGCTATCGGTACCCCCCAACAAGAGCATCACTGATCTGGCCCAGGAGATGCTGGGCGCCAAACCCAAGGTGTACCCCGTGGTCGAGCAGAGCCGGCTGGTGGGCATCGTCACACGGCGCGATGTACTCAGTGCCGTACTGCGGATGCGTCACAACTGAGAGCGAACTCCTGTCCACCGTGCCCCCGGCTTAGCCCAAGCGACGAGGCAATGGCGTTACCGTCACTGCCACGTGTTTGTGTGCTGGCAACTTTCTGAACAAGCACAAAAAAGAGAGCCGCCTCGGTGGTGAGGCGGCAAGAATGCGATCGAATCAAATATCAGAACGACACTACTAGCGACTGCTATCGCCTTATCTAGCGACTGCTATCGCCTTATCGTCTGCAGAACATCAGACAGCCCTCATGCCAAAAGTTCTCGAGCCGGTATAATTTTTTTGCAGTGGCACAGAGACCTGAATTCAAGAGATCGAAGCCGTCAAGCAGGTGACGGGGTAAGCGGCGGCGAGAAGGCCGGAAACCCCGCCCGATGGCCGCCGTGATGAAACAGGCGGGATCAGGGACAGCAATCCAAGGTGCTCGACCAGCCGCTTGCAAGGGCAAGTGACTGGAATTACGATGGAAACCGACTGCGGGTGTAGCTCAATGGCAGAGCAGAAGCTTCCCAAGCTTAAGACGAGGGTTCGATTCCCTTCACCCGCTCCA
>NZ_JBDNGD010000257.1:0-4781 GCF_041689495.1 Halomonas sp.
GCCGAAACCATCCTCGACGGCTTCCAGGGCGACATGGACCTCGTCACCGATGGAGATGGTCAATTCGCCGTTTTCATCGCGGAACTGCGCGGAGGGAATCTGACCTTCGGACTTCAGGCCGGCATTGACGGTGACCCAATCACCATCGATGTCGACGATGGACGCCAGTACGATTGCGCCCGGCTCCATGTTGATGTCATTGAGAGACTGTTCAAAAAGTTCAGCAAAGCTTTCGCTCATGATGTTCCTACGTGATCAACGTTGAGTACGGCGATGTCCGCCTTCTCCGCACCACCAGCGAGCGCGGGCCTTATTTACCAGACCTTCGGGGATGTTGGCGCTGGTTCGACCTGGTCGGACTTCCCGTAGAAAACGTGTCCGACCATGTCATGACATCCTGCCGAAGGCGCCGCAAGAGAGAGTCAGGTGCCGGTTGCCAGACCCCGTTCGGTCAGCAGTTCGGTCAGCCGATCCACCACTTCCGGTATCGTCAGGCGCGTGGTGCCAAGGGTGATGGCATCATCAGCCAGCTTGAGCGGGGCCACGCTGCGCTGCATGTCGCGTGCATCGCGTGCCTGAATCTCCTTCAAAAGACTCGATAGACTAGCATCCACTCCTGATTCCTGCAACTGGAGGTGGCGCCGATGCGCCCGTTCCTCGGCGCTCGCGGTGAGAAATATCTTGAGGGGCGCGTCGGTGAATACCACGGTGCCCATGTCCCGGCCATCGGCGACCAGCCCTGGTGCCTGGCGGAAGTCACGCTGGCGCTGCAGCAGAGCCTGGCGCACCGCCGGCAAGGCGGCCACCCGGGAGGCGGCATCACCGATCTGCTCGGTACGGATGGTGTGGGTAGCGTCGCTGCCTTCAAGCAGTACTCGGATGGTGCCCTCCTCGGTGAGGAAGACCACATCGAGACCGACGGCCACCTTGGCCAGCGCCGCCTCGTCGTCCAGCGCCACCTCGTGCTTTGCCGCGGCCAGCGCCGTGAGGCGATAGAGGGCACCGCTGTCAAGCAGGTGCCAGCGCAGGCGCTCGGCGATCAGCCGGCTGATGGTGCCCTTGCCGGCGCCACCCGGCCCGTCGATGGTGAGGACGGGAATGGGAGTCGCTGTCATGCGCCCTCCTCGTCGGCGAGCGTCAGGCCGACCCGGCGGGCCAGGTCGACGAAACCGGGAAAGGACGTGGCCACGTTGGCGCAGTCATCGATGAGGATCTCGCCGCCGGCGCGCAGGGCGGCAACCGCGAAGGCCATGGCGATGCGGTGATCGCCCTGGCTGTCGATCCGCCCGCCTCCGTAGCTTGCCCCCTCACCGCCACTGCCCACGATATCGATGCCATCCGCATGCAGGGTGTTCTCGACGCCCAGCACCGTCAGGCCGTCGGCCATGGCCGCCAGGCGGTCGGACTCCTTGACGCGCAGCTCGGAGGCATCCCGCAGGCGGGTCACGCCTTCGGCATTGGCGGCGGCAATAAACAGCGCCGGGAACTCGTCGATGGCCAGCGGTACCTGATCCACGGGGATCTCGATGCCCTTGAGCGGCGCATGGCGGATGCGCAGGTCGGCGACCGGCTCGCCGCCGACCTCATGTTCGTTGGACAGCCGCAGGTCGGCGCCCATCAGCGTGAGGATGTTGATCACGCCGATGCGGGTGGGATTGATGCCGACGTGCTCGAGGACCAGATCCGAGCCCGGGGTGATCGCCGCTGCCACCAGGAAGAAGGTCGCCGAGGAAATGTCCGAGGGCACATCGATGGGTGCCGCGGTCAGGGTCCCGCCGCCCTCGAGCCAGCAGGTGTCGCCGTCACGCTCGACCCGGTAGCCGAAGCCGGTCAGCATGCGTTCGGTGTGGTCGCGGGTCGGCGCCGGCTCATGGACCCGGGTCTCGCCCTCGGCGTATATCCCGGCGAGCAGCAGGCAGGACTTCACCTGGGCACTGGCCATGGGCATGGCGTAGTCGATGCCCTTGAGCGCCTTGCCACCGTGGAGTTGCAGCGGCGGACGACCGCCCTCGGCGGTGTCGATCCGGGCGCCCATCAGGCGCAGTGGATTGGCGACTCGGCCCATGGGCCGCTTGGTCAGCGAGACATCGCCGGTGAGTTCGGAGTCGAACGCCTGGCCGGCCAGCAAGCCGGCGAAGAGCCGCATGGCGGTGCCGGCGTTGCCCACATAGAGCGAGCCGGACGGCGCCTTGAGGCCGTGCATGCCCACGCCGTGGACGCTCACGCGGCCCTGGTGCGGGCCTTCGATTGCCACGCCCATCTCGCGGAAGACCTGGAGGGTCGCCAGGCTGTCCTCGCCCTCGAGGAAGCCCTTGATCTCCGTGACGCCCTCGGCCAGGGCGCCGAGCATGATGGAACGGTGGGAGATGGACTTGTCGCCGGGCACGCGGATGCGCCCCTTGACCGTGCCCCCGGGACTGACGCGATAACGCCGCTTGCCGTCGTGTTGCATCTGGTATTCCGCCTGATAACTGGTCTGGTTGAGCAGGGATTCGAAGTAGTGCCGGGCATGGCTGGCGCGGTCGAAGATCGCCAGCATGGCATCGCCGTCACCCGCCTCCACGGCATGCCTGAGACGCGCCACGCCGACCTCGAAATCGTCCAGGGAGGCCAGCACGGCATCGCGGTTGGCGATGAAGATGTCGCGCCACATCACCGGGTCGCTGCCGGCGATGCGAGTGAAATCGCGAAAGCCACCGGCGGCATAACGGAAGATCTCCAGGCGGTCGTCCTGACGGGCCAGGGTGTCGACCAGCGAGAAGGCCAGAAGATGCGGCAGATGGCTGGTACGCGCCAGGACCTGGTCATGGCGTTCGACCGACATCTCCAGCACCTCGGCGCCACAGGCCTGCCAGAGCCTGCGCACACGGGCAAGGGCATCGCGATCGGTCGTGGCGTCGGGGGTCAGGATCACCTTGTGGCGGCAGAAGAGTCGCGGATTGGCGGCGGCCACCCCGCTCTTCTCGGAGCCGGCGATGGGATGGCCGAGCACCAGCCGGGGCGACAGTTCGCCGAATGCGGCGATGGCGGCGTCACGAATGGCCCCCTTGGTGCTGCCCACGTCGGTGATCACCAGGTCCGGGGCGGCGCGATCCATGCAACCGGCCAGCTCGCGCATCACCGATGCCATGGCCAGCACCGGCACCGCCAGGACGATCAGCGAGGCGCCCTCGACCAGCGGCGCCAAACGGGGTTCGCCGCCGTCGATCAGGCCCTTTTCGATGCCCAGGGCGAGTTCGCTCTCGTCGGGGTCGCAGGATATGACAGGCCCCTCATGGCCGGCCGCGCGAAGCGCCGCGGCGAGCGAGCCGCCGATCAGGCCCAGGCCGACGATCAGGATGCGCGATTCATCGAGCCTCATGCCTAGAGGACACCCATGGGGTAGGAGCCCAGCACCTTGAGTTCGGCGGCACGCAGCTTGACTTCCTCGAGCACCGCACTGACACGGGGCTCATCGACATGGCCCTTGAAGTCGATGAAGAAGACGTAGTTCCAGGCCCCGGTGCGTGACGGCCGGGTCTCCAGGCGCGTCATGTCGATCTGGTGGTGGTGGAAAGGCTCGAGCAGCTCGTGCAGGGCGCCCGGCTGGTTGCGCATGGCCACCACGATGGAGGTCTTGTCCTCTCCGGACATGGGCACGACCTGGCTGCCGATGACCAGGAAACGCGTGGAGTTGTCGGGGCTGTCTTCGATCTTCTCGGCGAGTCGCGACAGGCCGTAGAGCTTGGCCGCCATGTCGCCGGCAATGGCGGCGCTGTGCCACTCGGTCTTGACCAGGCGCGCGGCCTCGGCATTGGACGAAACCGGAACCCGCTCGGCCTGGGGAAAGTGGGCATCCAGCCACTTGCGGCACTGGGCGAAGGACTGGGGATGCGAGTAGATCCGCGAGACCTTGTCGCGCCGGGTGGTCTCGGCCACCAGCAAGTGATGATGGATGCGCAGCACCACCTCGCCGCTGATGCGCAGCCCGGAATCCATGAAGGAATCCAGGGTGTGGTTGATCACGCCCTCGGTGGAATTCTCTACCGGCACTACCCCGTAGTTGACGGCGCCGGCCTCCACCTCGCGAAAGACCTCATCGATGGCCGCCATGGGCAGACTCACCGCGCTCTCGCCGAAATGCTTGATTGCCGCCTGCTGGGTAAAGGTGCCTTCCGGTCCCAGATAGGCGACCTTGATCGGCTGCTCCAGGGCCAGGCAGGCGGACATGATCTCGCGGAACAGGCGGCCGATTTCCTCGTTGTCCAGCGGGCCGGTATTGAGCGACATGATCCGGCGCAGCACCTGTGCCTCGCGCTCGGGGCGATAGAAGACCGCCTGGGGATCTTCCAAGGACTTGAGCTGGGCCACGCGCTGGGCGGTGGCCGCCCGGTCGCTGATCAGGCGCAGGATATCGTCGTCCACGGCGTCGATGTGCTGCCTCAAAGCCTCGAGGTCGTTGGGGGTATCGGTCATCTTGTGTCCCCTGAATTATGGTGTCTGATACAAAAGCTCGCCCGTTGAATCGGCCTAGCAAGCAACATCTCCGACGACGAGGTGTTGACCTTCGTGGGAGGGCGCTTCAGCGCTCGAGAGGTTGGCCGGGAAAAACCTCGCCCGGCAGAGCCGGCCTCCCACCTGTCATTGCCGCCGCTCTTGCTTTTCGTGGGAGGCCGATTTATCGGGCGAGGTTCTTACTGGCAAACGTCTCACCCGGCAGAGCCGGCCTCCCACCTATCATTGTCACCGTCCTTGCTTTTCGTGGGAGGCCGATTTATCGGGCGAGGTTGTTACTGGCAAAC
>NZ_JBDNGD010000258.1:0-1805 GCF_041689495.1 Halomonas sp.
GACCCCAGGACACTGACCGGCACAACCGCCGCCCCATTGGGGGTGGCTGGCACTCCTCCCCTTGCTGGTATACGCCAGCTACCTGGCAGGGGCCAACTGGCTGCTCAATACGTCCTGGGCGCAGAACGCGCTGGCCGAACGGACCGGCATGTCGATCCGCTGGGAATCGGGCCGCAGCTGGGTGCCCGGTCATCTTGAGGTGGCAGCCCTGCGGGTCGAGCCTTTTCGACTGCGGGACGCCTCGGATCTCGGGGTCGCCCGCTTCGTATCCGGCGATCTGTCGCTGGACTCGTCCGCTGGGGCTGAGATCCCGCCTGGGGCTCGAGATGCGCGACGCTCGTCTCGAAGGCGGGAACCTCACCATGCTTGCCGACCTGGTATTGCGTGACGAGACATTGATCGGCACCCTCTATGCCCGCCTGGGTGCCCTGGGGGTCGGGGTCGATCTGCTGGCCGATGGCGAGACAGACCTTCGCCTGCTGCAGCCACGGCGCTGGTTCGAACGCCGCCGTGAGGACCTGGACGTGCCGATGGACGTGGTTCGGCCGGACGAATGGCGCCAGGCACTGGAGGTTCAGCGCGACGAGGCACCCTGAGCCTGGCGGTTGCCGATCAGGAAGACGACCCGGGGCACAACCTGACACAGGTCAGGAGAATCCCACTTTTGGAGCATATTGCGCCGCAGCATGTACTGCTATACTGCCACCACTCTCTTCTCTCTGGCCTTCCTAGAGGACGCTCGCCACCATGATCCCCGTCTTGAGCAATGACGCGCCTCCCCTGCAATGCCGCAAGTGGTCCGGCATTCTCCTGCTCTTTCTCGCCGCCCTGCTTTTCAGTCCGTCGGCAATGGCCGTCACCGGGTCCATGGACATGACCTCGTCGTTGATCGGTTTCGTGGCACTGGCCGTCTTCGTGCTCGCCTATGCCCTGGTCATGGCCGAAGAGAAGATCCACATGCGCAAGTCCAAGCCGGTGCTGGTGGCTGCCGGCATCATCTGGGGCCTCATCGGCTGGGTCTATGTCCAGGCAGGCATGCCCACGGAGTCGGAAGAGGCCTTCCGCGAGACCCTGCTCGAGTTCACCGAGCTGATGCTCTTCCTGCTGGTGGCGATGACCTACATCAACGCCATGGAGGAGCGTCGCGTCTTCGACGCCCTGCGCTCCTGGATGGTCCGCAAGGGCTTCAGCTATCGCTCGCTGTTCTGGATCACCGGCGTGCTGGCGTTCGTCATCTCGCCGATTGCCGACAACCTGACCACCGCCCTGCTGATGGGCGCCGTGGTGACCAAGGTTGCCGAGGGCGACAAGCGCTTCATCAACCTGGCCTGCATCAACATCGTGGTGGCCGCCAACGCCGGCGGCGCCTTCAGTCCCTTTGGTGACATCACCACCCTGATGGTCTGGCAGGCCGGGCTGATCGAGTTCTACGAATTCTTCGAGCTGCTGGTGCCCTCGCTGGTCAACTTCCTGATTCCGGCCGTGGTGATGAGTGTCTTCATCAAGAATCGCCAGCCGGACAGCCTTGAAGAGGGTGTCTGGCTGAAGCGCGGTGCCCGACGGATCATCCTGCTGTTCCTTCTCACGGTGGCCACCGCCGTGGCCGCCCACACGCTGCTGCACCTTCCGCCGGTGCTGGGGATGATGACTGGCCTGGGCTATCTGCAGTTCTTCGGTTACTACCTGCGCCGTACCCTGCCACGCTCCCTGGAGCGCAAGCGCACCCGCTACAGCCAGCGCGGTGACTGGAAGAAGCTCGAGAGCCTGGGCAGCGTGGTGCCCTTCGACGTCTTCAACCGTGTGGC
>NZ_JBDNGD010000259.1:0-4734 GCF_041689495.1 Halomonas sp.
GCGGCGACACCGGCCTTGGCGACTTGCACGTCCTGGTCCGGCTTGACGCCGGAGATGCCCACGGTTCCGGCTACCTGCCCATCGATCAGCACGGGTACGCCACCGGCGAGCATGGAATCCATCGGTGCCGAGAGGAAGGCGGTGCGGCCGTTGTTGATCATCTCCTCGAAGAGTTGCGTCTCGCGGGCGCCGAAGGCGGAGGTGCGTGCCTTCTGGGTGGCCGCATCGATGCTGAACAGCGGGGCCTTGTCCAGGCGACGCAGGGCGAGCAGGTGGCCACCGTCGTCGGCGACGGCGATGGTGACCGCCCAGTTGTTGGCCTCGGCTTCCTGCTGGGCGGCGTCGAGGATGGTGTTGACCTCGGCGAGTGTCAGGACGGGTTTGGTATTCATGCATGTCTCCTTGGGAGTGAAATTGTCTCGGGTCAAGGGCGTGGAGCGGCCGGCGGATTGGCGCTGGCAGGCAGAAGCGCCTCGTCGACGATCTCGATCCAGTGGCGCACGGGGGTGCGGCCAGCACCGGCCAGGTGGGTCTGGCAGCCGATGTTGGCGGTGACGATCACCTCGGGATTGCCGGCTTCCAGGGCGTCGAGCTTGTTGTCGCGCAACTGAGTGGCGAGTTCGGGCTGGGTGACGGAGTAGGTGCCCGCCGAGCCGCAACAGAGGTGACCATCCTGAACCGGGGTGAGCGAGAAGCCGAGCCGTCTCAGGATGTCTTCGACGGCACCGTTCAGCTTCTGGGCGTGCTGCAGGGTACAGGGACAGTGGAACGCTAGTTTGCGCTCATCCTCATCCTCGATCTCGAGGGCGTCGAGATCCTCCTCGCGCATGACCTCCACCAGGTCCTTGGCCAGTTCGCTGATGCGCCGGGCCTTTTCCGCGTAGTCGGGGTCATCGGCGAGCATCTCGCCGTATTGCTTGACGAAGGCACCACAGCCGCTGGCGGTCTGCACGATGGCCTCGACCCCGGCCTCGCCCTCTTTCTCGATATGGGGCCACCAGGCGTCGATATTGGCGCGAATCCGGTTGCGGCCATCCTCCTGGGCATTGAGGTGATAATCGATGGCGCCACAGCAGCCGGCGTCCGGGGCCGGTGTCAGGCCGATATCCAGGCGGTCCAGTACGCGGGCGGTGGCGGCATTGGTGTTGGGTGACAGGCTCGGCTGGACGCAGCCCTCCAGGATCAACATCTGGCGAGTATGACACTTGCCTGCGGGCCGCGTGCCGGCATCCGCCGGCGCCGGCGGCATCTTGCTCTTGAGGCTGCCAGGCACCAGCGGCTTGAAGGTGGTGCCCAGCGCCAGCAGCGCCTTGAAGCGCTTGGGGTCGACCAGTGCCTTGCGCAGCCCGTAGCGCAGCGCGCGTTCCGGTAGGCTTCTCGGCACTCGGCGCTCGATCTCGGCACGGCCGATATCCAGCAGCTTGTGGTATTCCACGCCGGAAGGGCAGGTGGTTTCGCAGTTGAGGCAGGTCAGGCAGCGATCCAGGTGTAACCGTGTTTCCTCGGTGACCTGGGTGTCGTCTTCCGGGCTCTCGAGCATCTCCTTCATTAGGTAGATGCGCCCGCGAGGGCCGTCGCGCTCGTCGCCCAGCAACTGGTAGGTGGGGCAGGTGGCATTGCAGAAGCCGCAATGCACGCAGCTGCGCAAGACGCGGTCGGCCTCGCGGATATGTGGCTTCTTGAGGTCTTCCTCGGTGAAGTGCGTCTGCATGTCAGAGCTCCGCGTAGAGTCGGCCCGGATTGAAGATCCCCCTGGGATCCAGCTCGGCCTTCAGCCGGTGATGATACTTCGCTACTACCGGGGCCAGCGGGGTGAAGGGCTCGGCTGCACCAGGCGTCAGGCAGGTCGCATGACCCTCGGCGCGGGCGCAGGCCTCGCGCAGGGTGCTGGCATCGAGCTCGCTTCTCAGCCAGCGCTGGGTTCCGCCCCAGTCATAGAGGATGTCACCTTCCTCGAGGCCAGCCAGGGAGAGCTGCGGGGTATTGTGGGGCAGCGAGAGCCGCCAGAGGGGTCGCGGATCCTCCCGGCGGAAGACGTCCAACCGGTGCTCGCGCAGGTCCTCCCAGAACCCGGCCTCGAGATCCTCGCCACCCAGCCGCTGTCGGGTTGCCGCGACGGAACTCGGCCCACCCTCGAGACGCAGATGCAGGTGGCCGGCATACCAGGCGACGGCACTGATCGGTAGGGGCTGCCTGCCCCATTCGGCGAGGCGCGTCAGGGCCTGGTCCAGGGGGAGTTCCAGGCGCAGGCTCTGGGTGGCGGCGGGTCTCGGCAGGACCTTCAGCGAGACCTCGGTGACCAGCCCCAGTGTGCCCTGGGCGCCCACCATCAGGCGCGAGAGGTCATAGCCGGCAACGTTCTTCATGACCTCGCCACCGAAACGCTGCTCGAGGCCCTGGTGGTTGATCACCCGGGTCCCCAGCACGAAATCGCGCACGCTGCCGGCCCAGGGACGTCTCGGCCCGGAAAGGCCGGTGGCCACCATGCCGCCGACAGTGGCGCTGTCACCGAAATGCGGGGATTCACAGGCCAGCATCTGGCCCTGCTCGGCCAGGGCGGCCTCGAGCTCGGCGAGGGGGGTTCCGGTTCGGACCGAGACGATCAGCTCGACGGGATCATAGGTGGTGATATCGCGATGCCCGGTGGTGGAGAGCGCCTTGCCGTGGACATCGCGACCATGGAAGCGCTTGGTCTCGCCGCCGACGATGCGCAAGGGGGTGCCCTCGGCGTCGGCCTGGCGGATACGCTCGGTCAGCGCCTGGCTGTCGTCATGATCCCCGGGAGGCGTTGCGGTGTTGGACATGATCGTTTCCTGGCTCCTCAGAAGCGCGGCAGGTCGGGATGCGGCAACTGGTTGTTGTGCACGTGCATGGCGCCGAACTCGGCGCAGCGCGCGAGTGTCGGGATGTTCTTGCCCGGGTTGAGCAGTCGCTCGGGATCGAAGGCGGCCTTCACGGCATGGAAGGTCGTCAACTCGCCGGGATTGAACTGGGCACACATCTGGTTGATCTTCTCGCGGCCGACGCCGTGTTCGCCGGTGATGCTGCCACCGGCTTCCACGCAGAGCTCGAGGATCTTTCCGCCCAGCGCCTCGGCCTGGTCGAGTTCGCCCGGCTGGTTGGCATCGAAGAGGATCAGGGGATGCATGTTGCCGTCGCCGGCATGAAAGACGTTGGCGACCCTCAGGCCATATTCATCCGAGAGATCGGCGATGCCCTTGAGCACCCGGGGAAGCTCGCGGCGCGGAATGCTACCGTCCATGCAGTAGTAGTCCGGCGACATGCGGCCCACGGCGGGGAAGGCGTTCTTGCGGCCGGCCCAGAACTTCGCGCGTTCGGCATCGTCGCGGGCCTGCTGGATGCCGGTGGCGCCTGCCGCCTCGAGCACGCGGCGCACCATGACGCAGTCATCGTCGACATCGGCTTCCACGCCGTCGAGTTCACAGAGCAGGATCGCTTCGGCCTGGACCGGGTAGCCGGCCTTGACGAAATCCTCGGCAGCCTGGATGGCGAGCTTGTCCATCATCTCCAGGCCACCGGGGATGATGCCCGCGGCGATGATGTCACCCACGGCGCGTCCGGCCTTCTCCACGTCATCGAAGCTGGCCATCAGCACCTTGGCGGTCTCGGGCTTGGGCAGCAGCTTGACGGTGATTTCAGTGACCACGCCGAGCATGCCCTCGGAGCCGGTGAACAGCGCCAGCAGATCGAAGCCCGGAGCGTCGAGAGATTCGGCGCCCAGGGTCATGCGCTCGCCCTCGATGGTCAGTACCTCGACCTTGATGACGTTGTGCACGGTTAGGCCGTACTTGAGGCAATGCACGCCGCCGGCGTTCTCGGCCACGTTGCCGCCGATGGAGCAGGCGATCTGCGAGGACGGGTCCGGTGCGTAGTAGAGGCCGTAGGGGGAGGCGGCCTCGGAGATCGCGAGGTTACGCACCCCCGGTTGTACGCGGGCGATGCGGGCGTCGGGATCCACGTCGAGAATGCGGTTGAAGCGCGACATGACCAGCAATACGCCCTGTTCCAGCGGCAGCGCGCCGCCCGAGAGACCGGTGCCGGCACCCCGGGTGACCACCGGGACGCCTAGCGCCCGGCAGCGCTTGAGCAGGGTCTCCACCTGATCGAGCGTCTCGGGCAGCGCCACCAGCATCGGCAGAACTCGATAGGCGGCGAGGCCATCGCACTCGAAGGGGCGCAGGTCCTCCTCGCGATGCAGCAGAGTCAGGTCGGGGACCGCCTGCTGGAGATCGGCCAGGACCTCGCCCTTGTCGTTTTGTGGCAGTTCGCCATCGAGCTTGGCGTCATAGAGGATATTCATGGTGACTCCCCATCCCTTCAGGCAGATAGCGTTGAGTGACATCTCAACACCTCTGGGAGTTGGACAGCAATCCGTGCAGTTCGTGTGCCTTTGACCCGTCGGATCTGTCTTGCCTGTATTGGAAAAATTTTCCATATTTTACACGCCAGGACGCCGGATAACCAGCCGACTCTATCCTTGGCCGGTATGAGCATCGTCCCTGCGAATCGGCCTCCACCGGCACCTGGCGCCGATGTCGGTGTGGAGGCGGTTCGGGCCTCAGGAAGAAGCCACGCCGGGAAGGGTATCGTCGGCGTGCTCATCGGACAGGGAGGCGATTTCCAGCTTGTTGCAGAGGTGGTTGCGCAGGATCTGTCCCAGTTGCTTGCCGTCACGCTTCTTGAGGGCCGAGATCATGTTTTCGTGGTCATTGA
>NZ_JBDNGD010000260.1:0-6307 GCF_041689495.1 Halomonas sp.
AGTTCTTGCTTCAGGTGGGCTCCATCCTTGCAGGCCTTCAGGTACACGCACTCGTACTTCACGCTGCGCCAGAGCCGCTCTACGAAGTTGTTCATACCGGATCTAAATAGCGCTTGTCGAAGGTTTAAGGCGATGCTTCAAAGCGAATGCGATCGACACCACGGCGAGGATCAGCAGGGCGAGCGAGATCGGCCGAGTGAAGAACAGCATCCAGTTCTCGTCGGTCATCAACGCCCTGCGCAGGTTAGTTTCGGCGATCGGCCCGAGAATCACCCCGAGTACCAACGGTGCCAGCGGGTAGTCCAGCTTGCTGAGGATATAGCCGAAAATGCCAACCCCGAGCAGCAGGTAGATATCGGTGACACGGTTATTGAGGGCGAAGGCACCGATTACACAACACACCAGCACCACCGGTACAATGACCGAGCGCGGCACGGCGGTGACGCGCAGGAACAGCTTCATGCTGAACAGACACACCACCAGCACCATGAACGCGGCGAGCAACATGGCCATGAACATACCGTAGACCAGGTCGCCGTGATCCAGAATTAGCCGTGGACCGATGCCGATGCCGTGGACCATCAGCGAGGCCATCAGCACCGCATCGACGGCGCTGCCGGGAATGCCGAGGGCGATCATCGGGATCAGGCCGCCGCCGGAAGTTGCTGAGTTGCCCGATTCCGAGGCGATCACGCCTTCCGGATCGCCGGTACCGAAGGTTTCCGGGTGCTTCGAGGCGCGCTTGGTCTGGTCGTAGGCCAGCAGGTTGGCGATGCTGCCGCCGGCGCCGGGCACCGCACCGATGAACACCCCGATCAGCGATGAGCGGATCAGGTTGACCGGGTAAGCCAGCGTCTCGCGCAGTGCATCGAGCGGCTTAAAGGTCACGTTGGCGGGAATCAACTGCTTACCGCGCTGGGTCTGCTCGGCGTCCTCAACTTCCTGGAGGAGCTGGCTGACGGCGAAGATACCGATCAGCACCACAAGGAACGGGAAACCGTTGGCGAGCAGTTCGAAATCGAAGGTGAAGCGCGCCACGCCCATCATCGGGTCGGCGCCCACGGTGGCGATGAACAGCCCCAGCAGACCGGTCATCAGCCCCTTGAGCATCGATTTGCCGACCAGGCTTGCGACCACCGTCATGGCGAAGATGATGAGCGAGAAATACTCCCAGGGACCCAGCTTGACGGCGATCATCGCCAACGGCGGAGCGGCGATGATCAGGACGATCGCGCTGATCAGGGCGCCGAAGAACGAGGCCCAGATGCCTAGCGCCAGGGCGCGGCCGGGCTGACCGTTGCGGGCCATCGGGAAGGCGTCGAAGGTGGTGGCCACCGATGAGGGCGTACCGGGGATGCCCAGAAGGGCAGCGCTGATCAGGCCGCCGGAGTAACCACCGACGTACACTGCGAGCATGGTTGCCACGCCCTGCAGCGGATCCATAGTGAAGGTCAGCGGCAGGGTCAGCACAATGGCCATGGTAATGGTGAAGCCGGGGATCGCCGCGGCGATGACGCCGCCGACCACGCCGAGCAGCATGGTAACCATCGTCGACAGAGTAAATAGTTGGTCGATGCCGGCGAACAGCGCTTCCATCATATTGCGTCTCCTCTCGAGGGCAGCCGCGAAGTCGCAGAATCAGCTCAAGTTCAACCAAATGGGCCGCGGGGAAGGCTGATAATGAAGATATCCCGGAACAGCCAGTCGATGCCGAACGAGAACGTTACGGCGATGACCGCAGCGATCGCCAGGCTACGCGGGCGGCGTACGCCGAGCGCGAGTTGGGCCAGGACCAGGAATGACAGCGAGGCCAGGCGAAAGCCCAGCAGTGGTACGCCGACGATGTACAGGGCGAACAGCGCGAGCATGCCGAGCGCCAGGCGGTAGCGCCATAGCCAGCGTCTGACCAGCCCCGGCGCGGCGGCCGTCTCGGCACGATAGCGTCGCCACTCCTGCGCCATGATGCTCAGGTTGATCAGCATCAGTACGCCCAATATCAGACGCGGAAAGCTGCCCGCGCCGAGCGGTTCCCACATCGACGAAGGCAACGCCCCGGCACGCACGAATAGTGCGGCGAACAGCGCCACCAGCGCGCCGTTCAGCACCAGATGGGCGTGGGCATTGGCGCGACGAGTATCGTCATCGACGACCCGGTCTGATGACCGGGTCTGCTGCAAGGGAGCCGGTGAGCTCATTTGGCCAGCTTCCCTGATAGACGCTCGATGGTCTCGTCGGTAGTTTCGAGGTAGTCGGCGAACGCCTCGGGGCCTTCGAAGTGCACCAGGGCGCCAGCGTTGTTCACCGACTGGATGAACTGCTCATCCTGGGAGAGCTCCTGCATGGCATCGGCGAGCATTGCGACCTTGTCCTCGGGGGTGCCCTTGGGGGCGATCAGGCCGCGCACGATGTTGAGGCTGAGCGAGTCGTAGCCGAGTTCCTTGAAGGTCGGCACGTCGGGGGTCTCTTCCTGACGCTCGTCGCTGCCCACCGCCAGAAAGCGCAGGTCGCCGTTCTTGACGAACTCACCGCTCGAGGCGATGTCGCCGATCGCCGCATCGATGTGCCCACCGACCAATGAACGGATGCGTTCGCCGGTGCCCTCGAAGCCGACGTAACGGAAAGACAGATTTTCGGCATCCTCGATCATCGCCGCGTGGACGTGGGGAATGCCGCCCAGGGTCACGCCGACACGAATCTCGCCGGGGTTGTCCTTGGCGTAGTCGACGAACTCGTCGAAGGTCTGCCAGGGGCTGTCGGCGTTGATTGTCAAATACTGCGTCGAGGTGACCAAGGCGGCGACCGGGGTGAAGTCGTCCCAGTTGAGCTGGGTCAGCTGGGTATGGTTGGCGACCAGCAGGCCCTCGTGGATCTGGCCCACCGTGTAGCCATCGGGATCACGCTTGGCTAGCTCCTTGAGGCCGGTGGTGCCGCTGACCCCGGGCATATTGATCACCGGCATCGGCTGACCCAGGTACTGCTCGACGTGGTTGGAGACAACGCGCATCAGCGTGTCGCTGCCGCCGCCCGGCGACCAGGGCACGATGAATTCCACCGGCTTGTTAGGGTAGTCCTCCGACTGGGCCAGCGCCACGGCGCTGGAGGCGAGCGCGGTGCCCAGTACCAGGCCGCCGATGGCCAGCTTGAGGCGCATGGAACGGGAGGCTCGAGTCTGGCTCGGGTTGGTGTGCTGCAGGGAAGTAAATGACATGGCTGTTTTATCCTTTAGGTCATCGTAGTGGCTCGTTGAGTTGCTGTTAGCCCGTCAGGGCCCTTGCTGGATTCGTGCGGCGTACCGCCGAACCGCGAACGGGCAGGTCCCGGTCGCCCGCTAACCGAGTAGCAAGGCGCCATAGCCGAGCCCGAAACACACGACGAAAGCCGGATGGATCCGGGTCGCCAGAAGAAGTACTGCAGAGACGCCACCGACAATCGCGGTGTGTAGGAGGCCGGAAGTATCCAGCCCTTCGTTCAGAAAACGCCATGTCAGGTAGGCCATCAACGCCATCACTACCGGACGTACCCACTGGCTCATTGACTTGACCTTGATCGAGTCACGGTAGCGATACAACGTGCCCAGTGCAATCAGCATCAGTATCAACGACGGCGCAACGGTGGCAAAGGTGGCGACCAAGGCGCCGAGCGCGCCGGCAACGTCATAGCCGATGTAACCCGCCATCTTGGTGGCGATCGGGCTGGGCAGGGCGTTACCCAGTGCCAAGGTCTCGGCAAACGCCTGCGAGCTCATCCATCCATACCGGCCAACCACCTCGTTCTCGATCAACGGGATGATGGCAGGACCTCCGCCGTAACCGACAATATTGGGTATGAAAAACGCCATGAACAGTTGCCAATAGATCACTTGCTCACCTCACTAACCGTTTGGCGAGGTTCGGGCCGCAGTAGCGCCGCGAGCAGGATCGCCCCAATCACCAACACCGGGTGTAGGCCCAGCCAATAGATCAGCCCACCTGAAACAGCACCCATCGCTAGTGTCAGCAACCAGCCGAGGCTGACCCGAGACTTTTCGAAGAAATCCAGGGTCAGTTGAGCCATCATCACCATCACCACCGGCACCACGCCCTGGCCCATGCCCTGAACCCAGCGCTGATCTCCATGGCGGGCGTAGAGCCCAAGCAATGCGATCATCGCTACGATCACCGGCACAATCACAGCGGCGACAGCGCTGAGTGCACCCAGAACGCCGCCGACCCGGTAGCCGATGTAGCCAGCCATCTTGGTAGCTATCGGGCCGGGCAAGGTGTTGCCGATCGCCAGCACGTCGCCGAACGCTTCGTCATCCATCCAGGCGTGGCGCTTGACCACCTCCTGATGCACCAGCGGAATCATCGACGGGCCGCCGCCAAAGCCGAACAGGCCAATGCGCAGAAAGGCCATAAAGAGTTGGGCTTGGGTACGCAGCACGATCACAGCACCGCGATGCTGGAGTCGGTACGCGGCTCTGTTCCACCGCAGTAGATGCCGGTATCGGGGTCGCGAATAATCATCTGTCCGCGACCGAATACGCGGCTGTCATGGTCGACCTGCATGTCGTGACCGCGCTCGGCCATCGCCAGGACCAAGGGGGCGGGGTAGCCGTGCTCAATGCCGATACGCTTGCCGCCCAACCACTGCCAGCGAGGTGCGTCGAGCGCGGCCTGCGGATTGAGACCGAAGTCGATCAGATTCATGACAACCTGGACGTGCCCCTGGGGTTGCATAAAACCACCCATCACCCCGAATGGCCCCAGCGGTGTACCATCGCGAGTCAGAAATCCGGGAATGATGGTGTGAAAGGTCTTCTTTCCGGGCATCAGGCAGTTGTCGTGGTTCTCGTTGAGGCTGAAGTCATGGCCGCGGTTCTGCAGCGCGATGCCGGTGCCCGGCACGACGACGCCGGAGCCGAAGCCGTGATAGTTGCTCTGGATGAAGGACACCATATTGCCGTCGCTGTCGGCGGTGGCCAGATACACGGTGCCGCCGGCATTGGGCTTGCCCGGCTCAGGCGTGATGGCGCGCTCGCCAATCAGTGCGCGGCGCTGTTCGGTGTAGGCATCGGACAGCAGTTGCTCCACCGAATAGGTCATATGCTCTGGCTGACTGATGTGGGTCTTGCCATCGGTGTAGGCGAGCTTCATGGCCTCGATCTGGCGGTGCAGAAGTTCGGGATCGTCGCGGTGCGTGGGCGAGTAGCCGTCGAGCAGGCGCAGTGCCATTAGCGCCACCAGACCCTGGCCATTGGGCGGAATCTCCCACACGTCGACGTCGTGGTAGCGCGTCGAGATCGGCTTGACCCACTCGGGATGATAGCCGGCCAGGTCTTCCTTGCGCAGATAGCCGCCGGTCTCGCGGGAAAACGCATCGATACGCTCGGCCAGTTCACCACGGTAGAAGATCTCGGCGCCGCTCTCGGCGATGGCCTCCAGGGTTTGCGCCTGGTCCTCGCAGCGGAACCATTCGCCGGCCTTGGGCGCCCGGCCATCAAAGGTGAAGGTGTCGAACCAGGGACGGGTCGCGTCGCCTTCCAGGTGGCGCTGGAAGGTCGCGGTGCCGCGCTGCCACAGGCTGGTGATCACCGGTGACACTGGAAAACCCTCCCGGGCTAGGCGCACGGCCGGGGCGAGAAGGGTCGCGAAGTCGAGCTTCCCAAAGCGCCGCGACAGCTCAGCCCAGGCCGCGGGAGTGCCGGGCACCGTGACCGGCGTCCAGCCGTACAGTGGCATGCTGACATGGCCGGCCTCGGCGACCGCCTGCGGAGTCAGCGCAGCAGGGGCGGCACCACTGGCGTTGAGCCCGTGAAGCTCGCCGTTGCCTTGATCGTCGTTGGCGATCCACACCAGGGCGAAAGCGTCGCCGCCGATGCCGCAGCCGGTGGGCTCGACCACAGTCAGCGCCACGGCGGTGGCGATGGCTGCATCCACGGCGTTGCCCCCCTTGGCCAGAATGTCGCGACCGACCTGAGCGGCCTGGGGCTGCGAGGCGGCGACCATGCCGTGTCGAGCGTAAGTGGCGCTACGTTGTGAAGGGTAGGGCGTTGCCGATGAAAAAGGTGTCAACATGCCATCTCCAATCGATTATTGTATTATATAACGGTTCAGTTTAAAAAAACGATTTTCTTGGAATGACTATGGTCCGCTTCCTGGTTAACGTCAACACAGGACTCACCCGGTGAAGTGGTCCCCATCCTCTGGACCACCTGACAGGTCATCTAAGCTCTGATCGGTTGTTCATTGGCGTCAGGCCGCCTGGGTCAGTGGTTGATGGTAATACACCTCATCGGGTGTCGCGTCGTCCAATCCTTGATGGGGCC
>NZ_JBDNGD010000261.1:0-2482 GCF_041689495.1 Halomonas sp.
CAGGTTCCGCTAAAGTATCCGGGTCTGGATCGAGAATCCTGCCGGGCGAGGAACTCGACCACGATAAGCATTGATCGATGATTCAGGCCCATGAGAGGTGCCCTGCGGGGCACCTTTCGCTCAACACCCAGGGGAATGGCAATGAGTGAACTCAAGCACACCCCGCTGCACGCTCTGCATGTGGAACTGGGGGGAAAGATGGTGCCCTTTGCCGGCTATGAGATGCCGGTGCAGTATCCCCTTGGCGTCAAGAAGGAGCATGAGCAGACACGGGCATCCTGCGGCCTCTTCGATGTGTCTCATATGGGGCAGATTCTCGTCACGGGCCCGAATGCCAGAGAGGCCCTGGAGACCCTGGTGCCGGCCGATATCCTCGACCTTCCCCCGGGCATGCAGCGTTATGCGCTCTTTACCGGTGAAGAGGGCGGTATCCTCGATGACCTGATGGTCGTCAACGCCAATGACCACCTCTACCTGGTGGTCAATGCCGCCTGCAAGGAACAGGATATCGCCCACCTGCGCCGCGGCCTGGCCGACCACGAGGTGGAAGTGGTCGGCCGTGGCCTGCTGGCGCTGCAGGGTCCCGAGGCGGCGACGGTAATGGCACGGCTCTGCCCCGAGGCCTGCGAGATGGTCTTCATGCAGCACGGACGCTTCGAGATTGATGGCATTCCGGTGTGGATGAGTCGCAGCGGCTATACGGGGGAGGACGGCTTCGAGATCTCCGTGGCGGCCGAGGACAGCGAGACGCTGGCGCGGCGCCTGCTGGCCGAGCCCGAGGTCGAGGCCATTGGCCTGGGGGCCCGGGATTCCCTGCGTCTTGAAGCGGGGCTCTGCCTCTACGGACACGACATCGACACCGAGACCACGCCGGTGGAAGCGGGCCTGATCTGGGCCATCGGCAAGGCGCGTCGACATGGTGGAGAGCGTCCCGGGGGTTTCCCCGGTGCCGACCTGATTCTGCACCAGGTGGATGCCAGGGACCACCGGCGCAAGCGTGTGGGTCTGCTGGGAGAAGGGCGTGCCCCGGTCCGAGAGGGGACGGCGCTGTTCGACGATCAGGGCAACTCCATCGGTTGGGTGACGTCCGGCAGTTTCGGTCCCAGCGTAGGCGGGCCGGTGGCCATGGGCTATGTCAGCATCGCGAATACCGAGATTGGCACGACCGTTCATGCCGAGGTTCGGGGCAAGCGACTGCCGATGACGGTGAGCAAGATGCCCTTCGTCACCCCCGGTTACCATCGCGTCTGATGTCTCGCAAATTATACCGTTATCTTTTCGTAACCAACAGCGGCTATCCCGGCGAGGGGTGGCCGTTTTTGTTGGCAGCCACCTTGTTCATCAAGCAGTACTGGATGCCGACGTTATCAGACGAAAGGTCAGGCTGATTCGCAGGCCGGGCAGCCTGCGCGGCAGCAGGGCATGCTGCAGCCGTTGCTGTACGCCGGGGCCCATCAGCAGCAGGCTGTCATGGGGCAGCCAGACGTTGAAAGGCTCGGCCCCCCGGGACTTCCAGCGGAAACGCAGCGGCCGCTCAGTGCCAAGGCTTACCGCGGCGATCAACGGGTCCGGCCCGAGTTCCGGCTCATCGTCACTGTGCCAGCCCATGCGCTCGTCGCCGTCGGCATAGCGGTTGAGCAGTACGCTGTTGAAGCCGGCCGATATACCAGACAACGCCAGCCGTGTGATAACGGCGTCGCGGATTCGCGAGACCTCGGGGTGCCAGGACTCGGGAACGAAGTCCTGCCCCGAGTAGCGATAGCGCGCCTCGGGGTCGCCCATCCACACCTGGTGGCGGGGTATCGGGTGCTCGCGGCCATAGAGGCGCAGGATCGGGCGGTGCCAGTCGAGCTCGTGGTCGAGACGCCCAAGCGCTTCGCTGGCGGCGGGTTCGCCGAGCAGGCCAGGGAGGCATTGCAGGAGAGGGGCCGTGAGCAGTGTCTGGTCGCTTGTCCGGGGCATCATGGGGGCAGGATGCCATGGCCGCGCCTGGTCGGCCATCGAGTCGGCCATGGAAGCTGCCGGGAATGCCGAGGCGGTGTGTTGTGGCTCAGCGCAGTACCCGTCGCGGATCGATGGGTTTGCCGCCGTGGCGAAGGTCAAAGAGCAGGTCGAAGCGCTCGGTGTCGTTGCTGTAGCCCACCTCGCACACGGCGGTGCCGCGGCTGACGCTGTCACCATTGGCTACCAGGGGCCGTTCGCAGAGGGCATAGACGCTCTGCAGGTTGTCGGCGTGGTGGACGATCACCACCTGGCCGAGCTGGCGCATGCTTTCGGCGAAGCGTACCTCGCCGTCGGCGACCGACTTGGCCTGTGCCCCGCGGTCGGTGGCCAGCAGCATCGGCTGCAGGGTGCCACGGCCATCGGCGCCGAAGCTTCTCACGATTCGGTAGTCATCCAGTGGCCAGGGCCAGCGGCGTGCCGAGGCGGGCAGGTCACCGGGGTCGGGCAGGCTGGCCTGCCTCGCCGGACGGCTGCTTCC
>NZ_JBDNGD010000262.1:0-2084 GCF_041689495.1 Halomonas sp.
GAATCTGACGCGCTTTCACGGTGTGTTTGCGCCGAACAGCAAGCACCGAGCGATGGTGACACCGGCCAGGCGGGGCAAAGGGAACAAGGCTAAAGTATCGGATGAGCCGCCAACGCCCGCCGAGCGCCGCGCATCGATGACATGGGCGCAGCGGTTGAAGCGGGTGTTTAATATCGATATTGAGACGTGCGCTGAGTGTGGCGGCAGCGTCACAGTGATTGCCTGCATCGAAGACCCGGTGGTGATCCAGAAGATACTCGATCTTCTGAAGGAAAAGGGTGCATACCAGGACGCGGTGCGGTTACCCGAGAGCCGCGGCCCGCCACAAACGAGCTTATTCGACTAAGGAAAATCCGTTCGCGGAACACAAGGACGTTGCCGGCGACACCAGGCAGGGGTCGTGCTCGGCCGCCGCTTCAGGATTGGGCGAATCACAAGGCCGATGTCCGGTCGATTTGGCCGATTAGGCCGCGCATCAGATGAGATTGACTACCTCTGGCCGCGAAATGGCCGGGTTGGTTCGGGGTGGTCAGGGTGGTTTTTCAGTGAAAAGGGGGTTTATACTTCCTATACTCAGTCTCAACGGCTTCTCCGACGACGGCTGGCTGCACTACGGCCGGCAGTTGCAGGAGGCGGGCGCCGACGCCCTGGAGCTGAACGTCTACTACGTCGCCGCCGACCCGTTCGAGTCCGGCGCCGCGGTCGAAAGCCGCTACGTCGAGCTGCTGCATCAGCTGAAGGAAGTCGTCGGCATCCCCATCACCATGAAGCTGTCGTCGCAGTTCAGCTCCGTCGGCCACCTGGTGCGCGCGCTGGAAGCCGCCGGCGCCCAGGGCGTGGCGCTATTCAACCGCTTCTATCAGCCCGACATCGATCTGGAGACGCGCGAGGTAACGCTGACGCTGACGCTGTCATCGCCCTACGAATCGCTGCTGCGCGTCCACTGGGTGGCGGCGCTGCACGGCAAGGTCGATCTGTCACTGGCGGTGACCGGCGGCATCCACAGCGCAGAGGACGCGCTGAAAGCGCTGATGGCCGGTGCCAACGTCACCCACCTGTGCAGCGTGCTGCTCAAGGAGGGGCCCGAGGCGCTCGATCGCATCCGCGCGGACATGCTGCGCTGGATGGAGGAGCACGAATACACCTCGGTGCGACAGCTCAAGGGCTGCGTCAGCCGCCAGCACGCGATCGACCCGACCGCCTACGACCGCGCCAACTACGTCAAGGTGATGGACCGCCACCGCTGCCCCGACGGGGTGTGGCGGTAAGATCAGGCAGGTTCCGCGAACATCCACTCGACGGCTGTCAGCCGCCTGTGCTGCTCGTCGGTCAGCTCGCCGGTGGCGCGGATACGACCCGGCGGATCACGTTCAGCACCTTGCTCCTGGGCTGTGTTTCGACGGCCAGCATGGCCGGGATCGCGTCGAGCGCGGCCTGCTGGTCGAGCGTCAAGGCAAGAAACTGCTCGCGCACGGCCTGCTTGAACGACTTGAGCGAGAGTTCGCTGTATTCGGCTCGCATCTTGCATAGCCACTCCGCCACGCGCATGTTGGCCTGGGCGCGCACGAAGGGCTGCATCAGGGTCCGATACAGCCCCAGATTGATGTCCGAGACCCGCTTGGCCGTCGCGAAGCGTCGCTCGTCGTCGGGATCGGGCCGAACGATGGCCCTGACATCCGCCAGCGAGCGCGGCTCGAAGCGCACCAGCCAGTCGCCTTCGACCCATTCCGGACTGACCGTCTCGTCGGTCTTGGGTGTCATGACCGCCTCGTAGAGCCCGGGCGGCAGGACGTCGATCAGGTCGATATTCGAGGTGAATTCCTGGTGTTCCTTGCGGGCGACGCTACCGGAGACGAAGATGCCGAGATGGCCAAAACTTTCGTGGATCGCGTAGACGATGGTCTGACCGGCGGCGATAATATCTTCGTCGGTGAGATAGAGATCGCAGATCCACCCTAACGCCTGGGGAGGCGGGGTGATGTTGTCGCCCTCGGAGCAGAAGCACAGGATCGGCGAATCGATATGGCGCAGGTCGATCCTGACGCCATCGTCGCTGACAAGCTCCGCCGTCGCCAGCCGGTTGC
>NZ_JBDNGD010000263.1:0-2668 GCF_041689495.1 Halomonas sp.
ATGTGGCACTGCAGGAGCCAGCGTTCCTAGCGCAGGTCCAGCGGGTGCTGGCCATTCCCATGAAGCGCTTCGAGCGACCGCTGGTCGGCTTCCTGTCGCGTGAAGAGATGGAAGCCATCCTCGCGGCACCGGATGCCGCCACCTGGACAGGTCAACGGGATCGCCTGCTGATCCTGTTGCTCTACAACACCGGTGCACGCGTCTCTGAGCTCATAGGTATCCGCCGCGGCGATGTCGATACGCAGCACGCACAGGCCGTCCAGCTGCACGGAAAATGGCGCAAGGAGCGGGTGGTGCCGCTGTGGAGGCACACGGCGCGGAGGTTGGATGAATGGATGGTCACGCTCTCGACCGACACAACGCAGCCGATACTGCTGAACCGTGGCGGTCGGGCCATGAGTCGCTCCGGCGTCGAGCAGTGCTTGCAGCTGGCGGTATCACAGGCCGCCGCACACTACCTCTCATTGAAAGATCGTAGGGTGTCACCGCATATGATTCGGCACACCACCGCCATGCACCTACTGCAATCGGGTGTTGACCTGGCGGTGATTGCCCTGTGGTTAGGCCATGAGCAGGTGGCGACAACACATCAGTACTTGGAGGCTGATCTGGACATGAAGGAGCGTGCACTGGCGAGCCTGCAGCCACCGGAAACGGCGACACCACGCTTCGTACCAAAGCCAGACGTGCTGGCCTTCCTCGACAGCTTGTGATAATGCGCAGTCTTTTGAGTTGTTGTGAGAAAACCACGGTCCGGATGCCGGCACGTGAGGGGCGTTGGCGCTGGATCGTGGTCGGGGCTATGCGGGCAACTACGCATAATCCCGAACTTGGCATAATTGCGGCCCACCACGAAGGGGCGGATGGCGTTCTCGGCCGGGTTGTTGTCCAGCGGAATCAGGCCGTCGTCGAGGAAGCGTGTCAGGCGTTCCCACTGTCCGGCCAGGTAGTGCAGCGCCTTGCCCAGTGCACTCTTCGGCAGGACTTGGTTGACCGACTTGTCGAGCCAGGTGCGCAGCTGAGTGATGAGCAGGCGGCTCTTCTGGTCACGCCATGTCTGGCGCGCCTCGGGATCCAGCGCCTTGGTCTGTTTCTCTACGGCATAGAGCTTGCGGATCTGGTTGAGTGCCCAGTCGGCCTTGCCGGTCTTGCCCTTGGGTTGGACCTTCTGGGCCTCGACGAACTTGCGCCGCGCGTGCGCCCAGCAGCCGGCGTGAGTGATGCCGTTACGGCGCACGACCGCGGCATAGCCTTCGTAGCCATCGGTGACCAGGCGACCGGCATAGTCGCCCAGCAGGCGCACGGGCACCCGACCGGCTCGGCTGGCGTCATAGTCGAACAGCACCACCTGTTGCCCGGGTGGCCCGCCGCGTTGTAGCCACATGTAGGACCTTGAGCTTGCGGGTCGATCGGTTTCGGCGTTGACCTGTAGCGTGGTCTCATCCATGTGGATCAGCGGGGCCTGCAGCAGGTGCTGACGCAAGGCCTCGACCAATGGCATCAGCCGTTCACCGACCTGGACCATCCAGCGCGCCAGGGTGTTACGTGGGATCTCGGCGCCGTGCCGGGCAAAGATCTGGCTCTGCCGATAGAGCGGCAAGGCATCCTGGTACTTGGCCGTGGCGATATACGCCAGCAAGGTAGCGCTGGCATTGCTCTTGGGCAGCAATTTGGCCGGCGCCGGGGCGATCTGGACGCCCGCTTCGCAGGCCGGGCAGGCATACTTGCGACGCACGTGGCGGATCACCTCGATCCGTGCCGGCACCACATGCAGTTCCTCACTGACCGCCTCGCCAATGACCTTGAGTTCGGTGCCATCCTCGGCGCAGCGGCGGGTGCCCTCGGGCAGCTCATGGACGACCTCGACGCGCGGCAGCTCGGGCGGCAAGGCAACCCGACCACCACGGGTGCGGCGAGATACATGCGCACGGATTGATCCGTGTCCGGCGATACAGCGATATTCCAACGGACGGTGTTCATGGCGCTATTCGGTGTTTACGTGTATCGGTGTTTATACATTCAACGGCGCTTTCCTGCAACAAGCAATAGAACACGTCGTCGTGTCATCGGGCACCGTCTCCTAAACCATCGAATGTCAGCAAAGGTCTGGAGTCCCTGGGTATGGAGTTTCACGGCCATTCTCTGCTAATCCCAAACTCCGGGCCGCCTTAATGCTACGGATTGACGTAAAGCGCCCGGGTGCCTACGGTAGGTCGTGACCATTTGCATAGATCGCGGCAAGGGATCCGGCCAGGATCGCCCCGCGACGGGACATTTCGTGTATGACACAAGCAGATACAGATAATGTGATGTTCAAGCGCACCCAGGAATTCGGCGAGGAGCCGACCGAAGTGCGCGATACCGACCACTACCAGCACGAGTATGTCCACGATTTCGTGGAACGCTGGGACGAATACATCGACTGGGACGGCCGTGCCGCCAGCGAGGGCAGTTTCTTCATCGACCTGCTGAAGAAACACGGCTGCCACTCGGTTATCGATGCAGCCACCGGCACCGGATTTCATTCGGTGCAACTGCTCAAGGCCGGGTTTGAGGTCGCCAGCCTCGACGGCAGCCCGCAGATGCTGGCCAAGGCCTTCAATAACGCCCGCGATCATGGCTTGATCCTGTCCACCGTGCACAGCGACTGGCGCTGGATGTCGCGCGA
>NZ_JBDNGD010000264.1:0-1806 GCF_041689495.1 Halomonas sp.
CGGGCTGGGGCTCTCCATCGGCGACAGTGACAGGGTCTGTCACCCGGTGCCCGGCAGCCTGATGCCGAGCCCCTGGCTGCGCCAGGGCCGCCAGGCCCAGCTCTTGATGAGCATGCATGAACCCGATGGCAGGCGCTTCTTCGCCGATCCTCGCCATGTCCTGGCCTGTCAGATCGAGCGTCTCCGGACACAGGGTCTGAACCCAGTGGTAGCGGTAGAGATGGAATTCTACCTGATCGATCGGGTGCGGGATGCCCTGGGCATGGTACAGCCCCCTTGTTCACCGGCCACCGGAGAACGTGCCAGCCAGAGCCAGCTCTACTCGATCAATGAACTCGACGAGTACGCCGACTTCCTGGAGGAGATCCAGGACACCGCCAGGGTTCAGGGCCTGCCTCTCGACACGACACTCAAGGAGTGCGCCCCCGGCCAGTTCGAGATCAACCTGATCCACTGCGACGATGCCATGATCGCCTGCGACAGCGCCGTATTGCTCAAGCGTCTGATCAAGGGCGTGGCACTGGCCCACGGCTTCGAGGCCACCTTCATGGCCAAGCCCTACGGCCTTGAGGCCGGTAACGGCACCCATGTGCACATCAGCCTGCTGGACGAGGCCGGTAACAATGTCTTTGCCGCCGCCGACGGCAATCCTCTCGGCACGGCAAAGCTTCGCCAGGCTATCGCCGGCCTGATCGAACTGATGCCGGCCTCCATGGCGATGTTCGCGCCCAACATCAATTCCTTCCGTCGTTTCCAGCCTGGTCTCTATGTCCCCATGGCGCCCAACTGGGGATTCGACAACCGCTCGGTGGCGCTGCGCATTCCCTCGGGGCCCAACGCCGCGCGACGCATCGAGCACCGTGTCGCCGGTGCCGATGCCAATCCCTACCTGTTGCTGGCCACCCTGCTGGCCGGCATCGATCACGGCCTGGCCGCCGAACTCACCCCGCCACCACCGGTCACCGGCAACGCTTACGACCAGTGCGAGCCCAGCCTGACCAACAGCTGGTACCGCGCCCTGGAGCTACTGGAGGGTTCGAGACCTCTCAATGACGCCCTGGGCGCTGATTTCGTGCATGTCTACCTGACCAACCGCCGGGCCGAGCGTAACCATGCCCTGCAGAACGTCAGCCGGCTGGAATATGACTGGTACCTGCGCCACGTCTGATCCGGCTCGCCTTCCCTGAACAGCAGGAAGCCCCGGTCTTTCGACCGGGGCGTCTCGTCTCGCGGCGAGGGGCTCAGCCCTCGCTGGAGCTGACCGCTTCCCAGCGAGGCTGACCGTCCTCGAGCAGCACTCGATTTCCCTGAGGGGCACTATCGAGACGGCTGGTCTGGACGGCTTCACCGTGGCGCCAGGAGACCTCGTAGCCCTGGGTCTCCTGATGGGAGTCCATCACGGTTTGGCATTGGCGTTGGGTCGTCTGGACTCGCTGGTTGGCCTCGACGCGTCCCTGCACCTCGCGACCGGCCAGGCCACCACCCAGGGCGCCCACCACTGTCGCCAGCTTCTTGCCACTGCCGCCGCCGATCTGGTTGCCCAGCAGGCCACCGACCAGGGCGCCGGCGGCCGTACCGACAATGCGGTTGGGATCACGGCTGGGTGCGGCCTGACTGACCACCACGTCCTCGCAGACTTCACGGGGCGTTTCCACGGTGCGCGTCAGCGCCTGGATATCGACGATCTCCGCATACTGGGGCCCTGCCTCTTCCTGCTGGACCTGCCAGGCGCCGAAGGCCAGACCGCCAAGCCCCAGCACGGCCAGAGTGGAGCCCACTACGATCGACTTGCTCATCTTTCACCTC
>NZ_JBDNGD010000265.1:0-1853 GCF_041689495.1 Halomonas sp.
ACGATTCCCGCCGAGCTTGTTGCCGCGCTACACGACGGCGCCGAGCTGGTGCGTCCGCCAGGATCCCGCTTCGCCTGGCGCGCCCTGGGCGATGATCGAGCCACCCTCTTCGCCGATGGCGATGGGGCGGAATGTCCCCTGCCCTTGGCCAGGGCCCTGGCTTCCCGTAACGCCCTGGATGTCGGCATTCTCGAGCTCGATGGCGCCCCCGAACTGCTGGCCGCCCTGATCGATGCCGGCAGCCTCGGCTGGGCAGACGAGTTCGCGGAGTGACAAGACGCAGGATCATCAAGGCAGGGCTGTCGACGGAGCAGCCCCAAGCACTGCCGATAGCCATGGTCATCAAGGTCCAGACAGGAGGTCAAGGATGAAAACGGTAGCGCTGGAGTTACTTGAGGGCAACTGGAACGAAATCGGCGAGGCCGCCAGCGAGATCCGCCGGATCGTCTTCATCGAGGAGCAAGGCGTACCTCAGCAGGAAGAGTGGGATGGACGCGATGGCGACGAATGCCGCCATTTCCTGGCCCTGCTGGACGGTGACCCGGTGGGTACCGCTCGGCTGCTGCCCGATGCCCATATCGGCCGGGTGGCGGTGCTGAAAGAGGCGCGTGGCCTGGGCATCGGAGAGGCGTTGATGCTTGCCACCATCGAAGCGGCACGCCGTGACGGCCAGCCTGCCGTGGAACTCGCCGCCCAGACACAGGCTCTCGCCTTCTACGAACGACTCGGCTTCATGGCCTTCTGTGGCGAGTTTTTCGATGCCGGGATATTGCATCGCCATATGCGTCTCTCCCTGGTGGATGACCTCGAGGCGACGCCTGGCCAGAAGGAAAACTGACTACACGAAAGGCGGCGAAGAGCGCCGTTCTGTAGTCGAGTTACAACACCTCCTCCCCCCAAGTATCAATTGTTCATGCCCCGGTTCTGCGCCCATAGTAGGACAGGACTTCGCTGATGCAGCATCGCCAGGATACCTGCGAGGCCCCAGCGATACCCGCGACGGCGAGGTCGCCCGACACTGTCGACCTTGCGACAACAAGATCCCAAGCCCGACCCCGAGGATGGCTCCATGTCATACCAAGACGATATCAAGGCACTGACCCAACTGCGCGACGCCCAGCAAGGCAAGTGGGCGCATATCAGCCCCGAGAACGTTGCCCGCATGCGTGCCCAGAACCGTTTCCAGACCGGCCTGAACATCGCCCGCTACACCGCGAAGCTCATGCGCGAGGACATGACAGCCTATGACGCCGATACCTCCCGGTACACCCAGTCGCTGGGCTGCTGGCACGGCTTCATCGGCCAGCAGAAGATGCTTTCCATCAAGAAGCATTTCGGTAGCACCCGGGGGCGCTATCTCTACCTCTCCGGCTGGATGGTCGCCGCCCTGCGTTCGGAGTTCGGCCCCCTGCCCGACCAGTCCATGCACGAGAAGACCACGGTGTCGAGCCTGATCGAGGAGCTCTACACCTTCCTGCGTCAGGCCGATGCCTGGGAACTCAACCACCTGTTCCGGGACCTCGAAGCCGCCCAGGGGGCCGATGACGTCAGCCGCGCCGAGGAACTGATCGCCAGGATCGATCATCACGAGACCCATGTGGTGCCGATCATCGCCGATATCGATGCCGGCTTCGGCAACGCCGAGGCGACCTACCTGCTGGCCCGGAAGATGATCGAGGCGGGCGCCTGCTGCATCCAGCTGGAAAACCAGGTGTCCGACGAGAAGCAATGCGGCCGCCAGGATGGCAAGGTTACGGTGCCCCACGAGGACTTCATCGCCAAGATCAACGCCGTGCGCTATGCCTTCCTGGAGCTCGGCGTGGAAGACGGCATCATCGTCGCCCGCACCGACT
>NZ_JBDNGD010000266.1:0-1516 GCF_041689495.1 Halomonas sp.
CCCGATCATGGCCTATGCCGCGCCCGTCGCTGATATCCGTTTCGTGCTGGAGGAGATGCTCGAGAATGGCTCGCTCTCTCTGCCCGGTTTCGAGGCGATCACGCCCGACCTGGTCGAGGCCGTGCTGGGCGAGGCGGCGCGGCTGGCCGATGAGGTCTGGGCGCCGCTCAATGCCACCGGCGATCGCCAGGGGTGTCGCTGCCGGGATGGCCGGGTCAGCCTGCCGGAGGGATTCGTCGAGGCCTACCGCGCCTATGCCGAGGGCGGATGGAACGGGATCGGCGTGGCCGAGTCCCTGGGTGGCCAGGGACTGCCCGAGGTGGTCGCCAGTGCCGTCCAGGAGATGTTCCACGGGGCCAACATGGCGCTGGGCCTGTGTCCCATGCTCACCGCCGGGGCCATCGAGGCGCTCTCACGGCATGGCAGTCCCGAGCAGCAGGCCCGCTTCCTGCCGCCCCTCATCGAGGGCCGCTGGACCGGCACCATGAACCTCACCGAGCCCCAGGCCGGTTCCGACCTCTCCAGGGTGCGCACGCGTGCGGTTCCCTGCCCTGATGAAGAGGGAGACTGCTACCGCCTGTTCGGGCAGAAGATCTACATCACCTGGGGTGAGCATGACGCCACCGAGAACATCCTGCATCTGGTGCTGGCGCGCACCCCGGATGCCCCGGAAGGCAACAGGGGCCTTTCGCTGTTTCTGGTGCCCAAGGTCCTGATGGGCCCCGACGGCACCCTGGGCGAACGCAACGACGTCATCTGTTCCGCCATCGAACACAAGCTGGGTATCCATGGCTCACCCACCTGTACCCTGAACTTCGGCGAAGGGGAGGGTGCCATCGGCTATCGGATCGGAGAAGAGGGCCGCGGCCTCAATCTGATGTTCACCATGATGAACGAGGCCCGCCACAAGGTGGGGGTGGAGGCGATCGGGGTGGCCGAACGGGCCTGCCAGCATGCCGTCGCCTTCGCCCTCGATCGTGAGCAGGGCAGGCGTCCACCAGCCCGTGGCGGTGATGACTGCCCGATCAGCGATCACCTGGACGTGCGGCGCATGCTGCTCTCGATGCGTGCTCGCACCGATGCCCTGCGGGCTCTGGCGCTCTCCTGCGCCGCTCAGCTCGACCAGGCCCGCCATGCCTCCGAGGCGCAGGACCGAGAGGCGGCTCAGGCCCAGGCCGAAGTGCTGATCCCTGTGGTCAAGGCCTTTTCCACCGATCAGGCCGTGGACATCGCCTCCCTGGGGATCCAGGTGCATGGCGGCATGGGCTACATCGAGGAGACCGGTGCCGCCCAGTTGCTGCGCGATGTTCGCATCGCCGCCATCTACGAAGGGACCAATGGCATCCAGGCCCTGGACCTCGCCGGTCGCAAGCTCCAGCGTGACGGTGGTGCGGCCCTGGAGGCGCTGATCGACCGCGTGGACGCCACCGCCCGGGCCCTGGCGGTGGACCCCGGGCTGGCGCCCCTGGGTGAGGCCCTGGCCGGCGGGGCGTTCGACCTGCGTGCCGCCCTGGCC
>NZ_JBDNGD010000267.1:0-6666 GCF_041689495.1 Halomonas sp.
ATGAATCAAGGAGAACGACACCGATGAAATACGAAACCCAGAAGGTGGCGCTGCCATTCTTCATGGTGGCCATGGCGCTCTTCGCGCTGCAGATCGTCTTCGGGCTGCTGGCTGCCTCTGTCTACGTCTGGCCCAACTTCATGGCCGAGCTGATGCCCTTCAACATCATGCGCGCCAGCCACACCAACCTGCTGATCGTCTGGCTGCTGATCGGCTTCATGGGCTGCACCTATTACCTGATGCCGGAGGAAGCCGAGCGCGAGATTCACAGCCCGGGGCTGGCCTATCTGCAGCTGGGTATCTTCGCCTTCGCCGGGGCCGCCGCCCTGGTCGGCTATCAGTTCGGCATCCACGAGGGGCGCGAGTTCCTCGAGCAGCCGTTCTGGGTCAAGGTGCTGATCACCATCTCGTTTCTGATATTCCTGTTCAACACCAGCATGACGCTGGCCAAGGGACGCAAGACCGCCATCAACCTGGTGCTGATGCTGGGCCTGTGGCTGGCCGCGGTATTCTGGCTGTTCGCCTTCTACAATCCCTCCAACCTGGCGGTGGACAAGCTCTACTGGTGGTGGGTCGTGCACCTCTGGGTCGAGGGTGTCTGGGAGCTGATCATGGCCTCGCTGCTCGGCTACCTGCTGATCAAGATGACCGGCGTCGACCGCGAGGTGATCGAGAAGTGGCTCTATATCATCGTCGGCCTGGCGCTGTTCTCGGGCCTGCTGGGTACCGGCCACCATTATTACTGGATAGGAGCGCCGAGCTACTGGCAACCCATTGGCAGCATCTTCTCCACCCTGGAGGTGGTCCCCTTCTTCGCCATGGTGGTGTTCGCTTTCACGATGTTCTGGAAGGGCAGCCGTAACCACCCCAACAAGGCCGCCATGCTGTGGGCTCTGGGTTGCCCGGCCGTGGCCTTCTTCGGCGCAGGCGTGTGGGGCTTCATGCACACGCTGTCATGGGTCAACTACTACAGCCACGGTACCCAGGTCACCGCCGCCCACGCTCACCTGGCCTTCTACGGCGCTTACGTGATGGTGGTCCTCGGCGTGATCACCTTCGCCATGCCGCAGCTGCGGCGCGTGCAGCCGTATAACCAGGTCTTGAATATGTGGGGCTTCTGGGTCATGACCTCCGCCATGGCGTTCATGACCTTCACTCTAACCTTCGCCGGGGTGGTACAGACGCATCTGCAGCGCGTGATGGGCATGAACTACATGGAGGTACAGGATCAGCTGACGCTGTTCTATGTCATGCGCTTGGGCGCCGGGGTGGCCGTGGCCGTGGGGGCTGTAATGCTGCTCTACGCCTTCTTCGGCCCCGCCCGCGTGCAGGTGCCGGCCGGTGGTTCTCAGCTGACCGCAGGCCCCGAGCGGGCCTGACCACCCGAGGGCCCCAACCGGGGCCCTCTTCCGTTCACCCTGACGGGAGTGACCTTCATGCCCCTTTCCTCCGTGGCCGCCAACGCCAGCGAGCAAGAGATTCCCTACTACCAGAGCGTCGGCAACGAGTGCACCATGTTTGAGCAGGCGTTCCAGCAACGCTTGCCGCTGCTACTCAAGGGGCCGACCGGCTGCGGCAAGACCCGCTTCGTCAGCCATATGGCGGCGAAGCTCGGCAAGCCTCTGTTCACCGTCTCGTGCCACGATGATCTGACCGCCGCCGACCTCACCGGGCGCTACCTGCTGCAGGGCGGCGAGACTCGCTGGGTCGACGGACCACTGACCCGCGCCGTGCGCGAGGGCGGCATCTGTTACCTCGACGAGGTGGTGGAGGCTCGCAAGGACGTTACCGTGGTAATGCATCCGCTTACCGACGACCGACGGATGCTGCCGCTGGAACGCACCGGCGAGCTGCTCGAGGCGCCCGACGACTTCATGCTGGTGGTCTCCTACAACCCCGGCTACCAGCACATACTCAAGTCGCTCAAACCCAGCACCCGCCAGCGTTTCGTGGCGATGTCCTTCGACTTCCCGCCCCCCGGGTTGGAGCGCGACATCGTGGCCCGCGAGAGCGGCCTGCCGGCCGATCAGTGCGCCGCCTTGGTCAACCTGGCGTCGAGCCTGCGTGACATGAAGGGACAGGACCTGGAGGAAGGCGTGTCCACCCGCCTGCTGGTCTACTGCGCGATCCTGATCCAGGCCGGCATGCCGATCCTGGAGGCCGCTCGCGCCACACTGGTGGAGCCGCTCTCCGACGACGCGGACGTCCAGGAGGGGCTCATGGAAGCCATCCGGGCCACTTTCGGTTGAGGTAATCTCTCATGTCCATGCTCGATTTCCTCGAGGTCGAGGAGTTCGTCGGCCGCCATTGGCACCGCTGGGCCTCCGGGGCAGCGAGCTATCCGGACCATCCCGAGGCGGCGGTGAGCCTCGAGAGCCTGCGCCCCATGCTTGGGGTCTTCTTCCGCGCCGGTGGCGGCGAGGCGGGGATCGAAGTGGGCGCCATCGCTCGGCGTGGTTCCGCTCATCGGTTGAGCCTTCGCCAGCGCCTGGGACTCGACGAGGAGGACCTCGACCAGGCCCGCCGTGACGAGGAGCACCTTCTGTTGCCGCCGCGCCTGGCGCTCTTTTCCGAGGCCGCCCTCAACCGCGACCTCTATCTCTGGCTCACCATCTTCCTGGCCGAGGCCAGGCCGGTGACGCGGCCCACGGACCCGCTGCAGGATGATCTTCAGCGCCTGCGCGAAGCACGTCGCACCGCGCGAGCGGCGCTGGCCCGCTTCCCGGGGCTGACAGACCGCTACGTGCGCCTATGCGGCGAGCTGCTTACCATTCGTCCCCGACGTAAGCTCCTGCCGCCCATGGAAGCGGCGCTGGAAACGGCCCTGTGCGCCGAGCTGGGTGCCCCCGACCCCGAGGGGGAGTGGGGCCAGGCCATGCAGCGGGCCATCCGCGAGGAGGCCTTCTCCCTGGACGACTTCCGCGCGCCTCGCGACTACCGGCCGCCTCTTCCGGTACCACTGTGGGGCCAGGCCGTGACCTTGGGGACCCGAGATGGTGACCGCGAGGAGAACGTAGACGACGACGAGGAACTGGCCCGCGCCGGTGCCACCCCCGAGGACGACCGAGGCAAGCGCAAGGCCGACCGGCGCGAGCAGGACCAGGCCGACCGCGACGATCCGCTGATCCTCAACGCCTCCGAGAAGATGCTCTCCTGGGCCGAGATGGTGAACCTCAACCGCCATGTGGAGGACGAGGAAGAGGAGGAGGCCAAGAAGGCCGCCGACCAGATCGACGAGATCGTGCTGACGCCGAACCGCAAGAAGGCGGCCTCCAGGCTCAAGCTTGATCTCGATCTGGCCCCGGACGAGGTCTCCGGCGGCCGGCTGAAGGGGCGCCATACCTATCCCGAATGGAACCATCGCAAACAGGCCTACCTGCCCGACCACTGCGTGGTGATAAGCGACGTGCAGAGCGAGGAGGGGGAGCACTGGACGCCCGACGAGGTGACGCGGCGCCGCATACGCCGGGTGCGCCGCGAGTTCGAGGCCCTGCGCCCGCGACGCGAGCTCCTGCGCGGCCAGCTGGACGGCAGCGAGCTCGACATGGACGCGGTGATCCGCTCGCGCTGCGACCTGGCCGCCACCGGCGAGTCCAGCGATCGGCTCTACCAGGACAGTCGCACCCAGGCCCGTGACCTGGCGGTATCGATCCTGGTGGACGTGTCGCTCTCCACCGAGGCCTGGCTGGAGGACCGCCGAGTGCTGGACGTCGCCAAGGAGGCGCTGCTGGTGCTGGGCCACGGCCTGGCCGGCTGCGGCGACGACTACGCCATCCACAGCTTCACTTCCCAGCGGCGCCATAAGGTGTGGGTGAAGACCCTCAAGGACTTCGAAGAACCCATGGGCGAGCGGGTCTCTCGGCGCATCGCCGCGCTCAAGCCGGGTTCCTATACCCGCATGGGGCCGGCCATCCGCCATATCACCGGCAAGCTTGCCGAGCGGCCCAACCGGCATCGGCTGCTGCTGTTGCTCACCGACGGCAAGCCCAATGACAACGACTATTACGAGGGGCGCTACGGCATCGAGGACACCCGCAAGGCGGTGCTCGAGGCGCGCCGCCAGGAGGTACGAGTGTTCGGCGTGACCATCGACCGCGAGGCGGGGCGCTATATCCCGCACCTGTTCGGCCGCGGCGGCTACGCCATCGTGCAGCGTCCCGAGCATCTTTCCCTGGCGCTGCCGGGGATCTATCGACAGATCATCGCCACCTGAACTTTCGCGCATCAAAGAGGTGTCACCCCATGTCCCCCCGTTCACGCCTCCTGTTGGCCGTGGCGGCCTGGTGTCTGGCCGCCGTGGCAGTAGTGCTGCCGCTGGTGTGGCTGATCAACAACCGCGACTGGGGCGTGGCGCTGATGCTTGCGGTGCCCTTCGTGGTCTACGGGCTGCTGCGCCTGGGACGCGTCCTGGAAGGCTGGGCACAGGCAACGCCGCCGCCGGGCCGTGGGAACTCTCAAGAGTGAACTCTACGAAGAAGCGGCGAAGGGAGGGCGACTCCCGATTTAAGTCAGATCGTGGCGGCTCGATCGAATCCGACGAGATGGTCATCGAGAGACCAGATATAGACACGGCGGCCAGCATTCTGATCACAGAGCCGTTGCCAGTCGTGAATGATCGATAGGTCGGCCAGGCCGCTGCCGCGTCCGGCATGGTCAGGAAACTCCTCCAGCCATGCCTGGAGTTGGTCTGCCTTCAGAAAGCTGACCGGCTTGAATGGGCTCTGGCCTTTCAAGGCATCACTGACCTGTTGGACAAAGCGTTCGGCACAAGCACGGCGCTGCCGGCCGTCACCGTTCTGGCCGATATGATTACCGGTCTCCAGTATCGTGGCCATGGGTAGGAAGAGCTCCTCTCGTCGAATGGCCAGTCGCTCATTCAGTACGCCAAGAACCTCGGCGTACCGAGTGGCCTTTCCAGGCACTCTGAGGATCTCCACGAAGACAGACGTATCAATAAGACAAATGGCGCTCATCCTTGTGACTCCGTGTCCTTCTTGAGGACTTCCAGCCACTGAAGGGCGGCGGCTTGACGCTCTTCCGGGGTGCTATCGTCCTTGACGAAGCGCTCTAGCACCTTCCGGGTCATCAGCTGCCCAAGCGGTCCCTGGGCGACCAGTTCGCTGTAGCGTTCCATGTCGCCGAGGCGCACCAGGCGGCTGTCCCCCTCATGGGGATGGCGATAACAGCAGAGCACGTCGGCCAAGGCGTTGTCGGGGAGGGCGTCCAGTAGGGCGGGGTTGTGGGAGGTGAGCAATACGCGCAGTTGGCGGCGGCTGGCCACATCGCGGATCTGCTGAACCAGCACGTCCGCACGGCTGGGGTGCACCCCGTTATCGACCTCCTCGATGATGATCAGGGATCCTTCCGGAGCAGATAGCAGGGCCGCACCCACGGCCAAGACGCGCAATGTGCCATCCGACAATAGTGGGGCATCCACAAAGCGCTGCTGCTCTCCGAAGGTCTCTTCCAGGCTTACCATGACATCCTGTCGTGGCGTCTCAATGAACTGGATATCGGTGATGTCCTGCTCGGGCAGGGAGCGGATGAAAGCCAGCAGCGCCTGCTTGCTCTCAGGTTGCTGGCACAGCTGGTAGAGCACCGCCGAGAGGTTACTGCCATCTTCCTTGAGATATTTATCACCGGCGTATTCGTAATTCCGCATCTGGGCCGGGCGTGGGTCGAGAAAGACGATATTGCGTAACGTTTCGCGCAGGGAGCGCGTCACCTCGGGTATCAGCGTTTGGGCCTCGCCATGGGACTGTTGAAAGCGGCCGGGGGTCTCCAGTTGATAAAACACGGCCTGTCGGTTGGAGCAGGGGATATGCGGCTTCTTTGGCCCCTTACGGAAGTTGTTATAGGCGATGCTGATTTCGTCGCTGTGCTCATTTGGCTCGCTGTCCACACGATAGAGGGGGACCTTCTGATCAGGGTGGGTAATCTGCTCACCGGCTACTACCAGCTGGTCGTTGAATTGGTCGATGCTGATGGAGAAGTCACTCCACCCTTCCGGCGCGTCGGCCAGGTGGGCATCCAGGCTGAAAGCCTGCTCGGGATCCAGGAAGAGGTCACGGGCCTGGCCCCGGACGACGGTGTCGCCGCCCTGGATATCCCGTTCAATATCATCCAGGCGCTTGCCCTTGGCCAACCAGTTCAACAGACGGATGGCTTCCAGAGCATTGCTCTTGCCCGATGCGTTGGGGCCGATCAGGAAGGTCAGGGGCGCGAGCTCCAGGGTGGCTTCCCGGTAGCTCTTGAAGTTGGTCAGCCGAATGGACTTCAGCATCTTGCTTCCCCTTGACCGATTCGATGCCACCGATGTTAGCGACATTTGGTCCCGGGGTCAGCCACTGGAATGAGTGGATGTGGATCGGTCGCATCGGTTGGTACCTTGAGGTAGACCATCAGCAGCCGCTGAGCCTTGAAGCCGGTGGCGACGACCACCAAGCCCGCCGACCACAGCGGCAGCGCCTGCCAGTCATCCTGGTCGAGGCGCGCCGAGACCATCGAGAGCACCGTCAGGGCCATCAGCAGGGCCCAGATCAGGTCGACCATGTGCCAGAAGGCGGCGGCGGTCTCCACGTTCTCGGTGGAGGTGTGCCAGGTCACCAGGGCCAGCAGCGCCAGGCCGAACAGTACTCCCAGCGCCATGGCGGCCCCGAGCCACTG
>NZ_JBDNGD010000268.1:0-1956 GCF_041689495.1 Halomonas sp.
CGGCAGCCCTCCGCAGAGGGCCGCCGCCGATCGTCGTCCTCGGGGACTTACTCGAGGTTGTCGGGGGTGTACTGGACCCCGTTGGCATTCTGGATGGTGCGAATGACCTTCCAGTTGTCCTGGTAATTGATGGGGACGAACTTCTCGACTCCCTCGAACTCCTCGCCAAGCTCGGTGCCGGCAAACTCGAAGCTGAAGAAGGCTTCCTCGATCTTCTCGACCAGGTCGGGATGCAGGTTGTAGGCGTAGTTGTAGGAGGTCGTCGGGAAGCTGTCGGACTCGTAGATGATCTTGACGTCTGCCGGATCATAGAGGCCGCGGGCCGCCATGCGTTCGACCACTTCCGAGGCGACCGGGGCGGCATCATAATCCTGCGCCACCACACCCAGCATCGACTGGTCGTGGCTGCCGGAATAGACCACCTCGTAGTCCTCGTCGGGCACGATGCCCATCTCAGGGAAGAGCGCCCGCGGCGCCTGGTTACCCGAATTGGAGGTCGGCGAGGTATGCGCCACCCGCTTGCCCTTGAGGTCTTCCATCTCGTCGATGCCGGAATCCACATGGGTGTAGAGCTGCAGCGTATAACCGAAGCGGCCATCGTCGGAGCCCATCAGGGCGAAGGGCACGGCACCGGCCAGGTTGACCGCGAAGGGTGTCGGGCCGGTGGAAAAACCGGCGATGTGCAGGCGCCCGCTGCGCATGGCCTCGACCTGGGCCGAGTTGGACTGCACGGCGAAGAAGCGCACGTCGCGGCCGGTCACTTCCTGCAGGTGGTCGATGAACGGCTGCCAGATATCCGAGTAGATCGCCGGGTCCTCCACCGGGGTGTAGGCGAAGATCAGGGTATCGGGATTGAGCCACTCGGATTCGTCGGCCGGGCGGTCGGCGACCATGTCGCCGTTCTCGTCGCAATAGAGGTCGGCGAGAACGCCGCGCTCACAGTCCGACTGGGCCTGTGCCTGGGCGGCGATCAACATCGACAGCGGCAGGAGGGTGGCGGCCAGCACCGCCAGCGGATATTTTCTCGTCATCGTATAGGCTTTCATGGCGTGTCTCGATATCTCATGGTGAACGTGTTGTTGTATAGGGATCATGCCGGCTCCATCTCCGGCATACAATATCCACTCTCGACCACTTCAGACCAAATGACAAGCAGATGAAATGCCAAACCACCAACGCACCGGCACTGCGCCATCATCGCTACCTGCTGATGCGCCATGGCCATAGCCAGGCCAATGCCGCCGACCTGATCATCAGTCACCCGGATCTGGGCAGGGACGCCTATGGACTATCACCCACCGGCCAGGCCCAGCTGGACGCCTTGCTGGCGGACTGGGGATGGCCGATCCCGGACCGGATTCTTCATTCGGACTTTCTTCGCACCACCCAGACTGCCACGCGAATCGCCCGGCGTTTCGGCGTGGAAACCACGCCCGAGCCCTGCCTTCGCGAGCGCCATTTCGGCGACATGGACGGCGGGAGCGCCGAGGGATACGGCGAGGTCTGGGTCCGGGATGCCGAGAGTCCTGACCACCAGGCCTGGGGCGTCGAATCGGTCACCGCCGTGGCCGGACGCATGTGCTCGGTGATCGAGAGGCTGGAACACAGCCGGCCTGCCGAGACGATCCTGCTGGTCAGCCATGGTGATCCGTTGCAGATACTGCTCACCGCCCTGGAGGGCAAGCCATTGAACCGACACCGTGATCGCCCTCCCCTGGCGCCCGCCAGCATCACCCCGGTGGAACCCGACGCCTGAGATAGCGACACTCACCGAGCCGGCATGCCGGCCAGGCCATCACTCCGGGCCCCGATCCAGGGCTTCATGGCCCGCTTGTCAGGTTCCTGTCGCCCCTGCCCTGAGCGATGAAGTGCTCGAGTCGATCCAGTGGCATGGGCCTTGCCAGCAGGAACCCCTGGAAGAAATCGCAGCCGTACTGCCTCAGTTGCTGGTACTGC
>NZ_JBDNGD010000269.1:0-14554 GCF_041689495.1 Halomonas sp.
CGGTCGCGCCAGGTCTCGAAGGTGGTGCTCACTCCGCCTCCTCCAGGTCGACCTGGCGGTAGCCGATCAGGTAGAGCACGGCATCCAGACCCAGGGTCGAGATGGACTGTCGTGCCTGGCGGCGAACCAGTGGCTTGGCGCGAAAGGCGATCCCCAGGCCGGCGGCGGCCAGCATCTTGAGGTCATTGGCCCCATCGCCCACGGCGATGGTCTGCTCCATAGCCAACCCCTCCCTGGCGGAGATCTCGTGGAGCAGCAGCGCCTTGCGGTCGGCATCGAGGATCGGCTCACGGACCTCGCCGGTCACCTTGCCATTCTCGACCACCAATTCATTGGCGTGGACTTCATCGAAGCCGAGCCGCTCCTGCAGATGGCGAGCGAAATAGCTGAAACCGCCGGAGAGGATCACCGTGCGATAGCCCAGGCGCTTGAGCTGCTTCATCAGCCGCTCGACGCCGTCCATCAGTGGCAGTTCCGCGGCGATCTCGGCCAGTACCGACTCGTCCAGTCCCTTGAGCTTGGCCATCCGCTCGCGAAAGCTCTGCTGAAAGTCCAGTTCGCCGCGCATGGCGCGTTCGGTGATCGCCGCGACCTCATCGTAGACACCGTGGCGTCGCGCCAGCTCGTCGATCACCTCGACCTGGATCAGGGTGGAGTCCATGTCGAAGCACACCAGGCGGCGGTGTCGGCGCCAGATGGAGTCCTCCTGGATCGCGATGTCCACGCCGTGCATGGCGCCCAGCGCCAGGGCCTTCTCGCGCAAGGCGTCGAGGTCGACTTCATCGCCGCGCAGCCAGCACTCCACGCAGGCGCCCTGGATACTGTGGTGGTCACGGGGCATGCCGCCATCCAGAGGTTCACGGCCGGAGAGGCGATGGATCAACTCGACCGTCAGGCCATGTTCGGCGGTCAGCGCACCCACCTCGGCGAGGATTCCCGCCGGCAGATGCGGGGCCAGCAGGGTCAGAATCAGCCGGGGCTCGCTGGCATGAGCGCTCCAGCGCTGGTAGTCGTCAGCACTGACCTGAATCGTCTGTACATCCAGGCCCAGGTCGCCGCCCGCCGCCACCAGGGCCGCTTCCAGATCGCTGTCCTGGTCGATCCCCACCAGCGCTTCCAGGGACAGCCTGTCGAAGGTCACGCTCTGATTGATATCCAACAGGCGAGCGCCACTCTTCGCTAGTGCCTTGCCCAGACCGGCCAGTTGGCCGGGGCACGCCGTGCCGGTGGCGCGGATTAACAGTCGTCGTGTCATGGTTGCCTCAGGAAATACGCTGGATTCATTTGGCTTATCCGGCCTACACGGTTTCGAGCCTATGGACGTTCTGCAGGCCACGGGGCAGCTTGCTGCCGCGGCGTCCGCGTTCACCACGATAGTAATCGAGATCGGTGGACTTGAGGGTCAGGTGGCGCTTGCCAGCGTGAACCACCAGGGAGGCGCCAGCGGGCAATACCACCATATCGCGTACGAACTCCTCCCTGCGAGCCGCCCTGGCACCCGGAATATCGATCATCTTGTTGCCCTTGCCCTTGCTCATCTCGGGGAGTTGCTCGAGAGGAAAGACCAGCAGGCGTCCCTCGTTGGAGATCGCCGCTACGCTGGCACCGGGTTCTTCCGGTATCGGCCTGGGGGGCAGTACATTGCAGCCCTTGGGCAGGCTGAGCACGGACTTGCCGGAGCGGTTCTTGCCCACCAGGTCATCGAGGCGAACGACGAAGCCATAGCCACCGTCGGAGGCCAGCAGGAAACGGCTCGACAGCGGCGCCAGCATCAAGCCCGCCATGTGGGCTCCGGCGACCACATTGACTCGGCTGGTGACAGGCTCACCCTGGCCACGGGCGCTGGGTAGATTATGCGCCGAGAGGGTGTAGGCACGCCCGGTGTCATCGAGCAATACCAGCGGCTGGTTGGTCTTGCCCCGGCCGGCCAGGGCGAAGCGGTCCCCCGCCTTGTAGGAGAGCCCGGCGGGATCGATCTCGTGCCCCTTGGCGCTGCGTATCCAGCCCTGCTCGGAGACCACCACGGTGATCGGGTCGGCACCGACCAGCTCGACCTCGGAGAGTGCCCTGGACTCCTCGCGCTCGACAATGGGCGAGCGTCGGGGGTCGCCATGCGCCTCGCCAGCGGCGCGCAGCTCCTCCTCGATCAGGTCGGTGAGGCGGGCTTCGCTTCCCAGGAGTTCCAGCAATTGCTTGCGCTCGGCGGCCAACTCGTCCTGCTCACCGCGGATCTTCATTTCCTCGAGCTTGGCCAGGTGGCGCAGGCGCAACTCCAGGATCGCCTCGGCCTGGCGATCGCTGAGGTCGAAGGCTTCCATCAGGGCGGGCTTGGGCTCGTCCTCCTCACGGATGATGCGGATCACCTCGTCGATGTTGAGGTAGGCAATCAGCAGGCCCTCGAGGAGGTGCAGGCGATCCTCGACCTTGCCCAGGCGGTGTTCGAGGCGGCGACGCACCGTGGTGCGCCGGAAACGCAGCCACTCCCCGAGCATATCCGGCAACGGCATCACCCGTGGCCGACCGTCCAGGCCGATGACGTTCATGTTGACCCGGATGTTCTTCTCGAGGTCGGTGGTGGCGAAGAGGTGCGCCATCAGCGCCTCGATATCGACGCGGTTCGAGCGCGGCTCGATCAGCAGGCGAGTCGGTTCCTCGTGGGTCGACTCGTCACGCAGGTCGGCCACCATGGGCAGCTTCTTGGCCTGCATCTGGGCGGCGATCTGCTCGAGCACCTTCGAGCCGCTGACCTGGTAGGGCAGCGCGGTGATCACCACGTTGCCCTCCTCCATCTCGTAGCGGGCACGCAACTTCACCGAGCCACGGCCGCTTTCATAGAGCTTTCGCAGGTCGCTACGCGGCGTGATGATTTCGGCCTCGGTGGGAAAGTCCGGCGCCGGCACATGCTCGACCAACTCAGCGACCGTCGCCTCGGGGTGGCGCAGCAGATGGCAGGTCGCCTCGACCACCTCGCTGACATTGTGGGGCGGGATATCGGTGGCCATGCCCACGGCGATGCCGGTGCCGCCATTGAGCAGCACATGAGGCAGGCGCGCCGGCAGCACCACCGGCTCGTTCATGGTGCCGTCGAAGTTGGGGGTCCAGTCCACCGTGCCCTGGCCGAGCTCGGCGAGCAGCACCTCGGCGAATTTCGACAACCGCGCCTCGGTATAGCGCATGGCGGCGAAGGACTTGGGATCGTCGGGGCTGCCCCAGTTGCCCTGGCCGTCCACCAGCGGATAACGGTAGCTGAAGGGCTGGGCCATCAGCACCATGGCCTCGTAGCAGGCGCTGTCGCCGTGGGGGTGGAACTTGCCCAGCACGTCGCCGACAGTACGCGCCGACTTCTTGTACTTGGCGTTGGCCGAAAGCGCCAGCTCGCGCATGGCGTAGACGATGCGGCGCTGCACGGGCTTCATGCCGTCGCCGATGTGCGGCAACGCCCGGTCGAGAATCACGTACATCGAGTAATCGAGGTAGGCCTTCTCGGAGTACTCGCGAAGGGGAAGACGTTCGACGTCGCCCTCCGCCACCTGGATATCCATGGTCATGGGTTCGTAGCCCTATCTGCCATCATGGAAAATTCGCGGGATGTACCCGCACGATACGTTCCTATGCAGCGCCTAGCGCCTAGCGCCTAGCGCCTAGCGCTACACTTCTATGTCGGCAAGATTGCCGTAGTCCTCCAGCCAGCTCTTGCGGTCGGCGGAGCGCTTCTTGGCCAGCAGCATGTCCATCATCTCCATGGTGCCGTCGTCGACCTCACGGGTGAGCTGCACCAGGCGGCGGGTCTCCACCGCCATGGTGGTCTCGCGCAGCTGCAGCGGACTCATCTCGCCCAGGCCCTTGAAGCGCTGGACATTCACCGTGCCGCGCTTGCCCTCGAGCTTGCGCAGGATGGCGGCCTTCTCGCTCTCGTCCAGGGCATAATGCACCTCCTTGCCCAGGTCGATGCGGTAGAGCGGCGGCATGGCCACGTAGACATGACCGGCATCCACCAGAGCCGGAAAATGGCGCACGAAGAGCGCACACAGCAGGGTGGCGATGTGCAGGCCGTCGGAGTCGGCATCGGCGAGAATACAGATCTTGTGGTAGCGCAGCTTGGTGAGGTCATCACTGCCCGGGTCCATGCCCACGGCGACGGCGATATCATGGACTTCCTGAGAGCCGTAGATGTCATGGGACTCGACCTCCCAGGTGTTGAGGATCTTGCCGCGCAGGGGCAGGATCGCCTGGGTCTCGCGGTTGCGGGCCTGCTTGGCACTGCCACCGGCGGAGTCGCCCTCCACCAGGAAGAGCTCGCTCATCGCCGGGTCCTGGCCAGAGCAGTCGGCCAGCTTTCCGGGCAACGCCGGTCCCGATGTGACCTTCTTCCGCGCCACCTTCTTGGCACTCTTCTGGCGACGCTGGGCGGCGTTGATCACCAGCTCGGCCAGCGCCTCCGCCTGGTCGACATGATGATTCAACCACAGCGAGAAGGCATCCTTGACCACACCGGAGACGAAGCCTGCCACGGTGCGCGACGATAGCCGTTCCTTGGTCTGACTGGCGAACTGGGGATCGAGCATCTTCACCGAAAAGACGTAGGAGACCCGCTCCCAGAGGTCCTCGGCACTCAGCTTGACGCCCCGCGGCAGGAGGCTCCGGTACTCGCAGAATTCCCGCAGGGCTTCGAGCAGGCCGGCGCGCAGGCCATTGACGTGGGTTCCCCCCTGGGTCGTGGGGATCAGGTTCACATAGCTCTCGAGCAGCGGCTCGCCGCCCTCGGGCAACCACTGGATCGCCCAGTCCACCGCCTGCTCATCATCGGAGAAATGCCCGACGAAGGGCGACGCCGGCAGGACCTCGTAGCCATCGGTGGCCTGGGCCAGGTAGTCGCGCAGGCCGTCCTCGTACTGCCAGACGCTCTCGCCGCCATCGACTTCCACCAGGGTGACCTTGAGCCCGGGACAGAGCACCGCCTTGGCCCGCAGCAGATGCTTGAGGCGCGAGAGGGAAATCTTCGGACTGTCGAAGTAGTCGACCTCCGGCCAGAAACGCAACAGGGTGCCGCTGGCTCGCTTGGGGACACTGCCGATCAGGGTAAGCGGTGAGACCATGTCGCCGTGCTCGAAGGCGATGGCATGTCGGCCGCCGTCCTTGAGCACCTCCACCTCGAGACGCCGGGAAAGCGCATTGACCACCGAGACCCCGACCCCATGCAGGCCACCCGAGAAACGGTAGCTCGACTGGTTGAACTTGCCGCCGGCATGCAGGCGGGTGAGGATCAGCTCCACCCCGGAAACACCGTGTTCCGGGTGGACGTCGATGGGCATGCCGCGACCGTCGTCGGTGACCTCGACCCCCCCGTCCTCGAAGAGGCGCACGACTATCTCGCGGGCATGGCCGGCGAGGGCCTCGTCGACGCTGTTATCGACGACCTCCTGAATGAGGTGGTTGGGTCGGCTGGTGTCGGTGTACATGCCGGGTCGCTTGCGAACCGGTTCGAGGCCGGAGAGCACCTCGATCGAGCTGGCACTGTATTGCGTCATATCGTCGTCCAGTCCATTGCGTGGCTCCCGAGCGGGCGGCAGGTCGTCATCATACGCGTTCGTCACGGCAGTCTTTGGCGCCGAGTATCAGGGCATGACCCCCATGGGCAAGAATCGCCGGAAGGTAATCCCTCAACTGGCTGAACCCATGATCGCCGCCGGGATGCAGGATGGTACGCGCGCCGCGGTAGAAGACGAAGGCCTCCTGCGGTGCCAGGGTCTCGTCAGCGGTGCCCAGTAAAAGCAGATAGCGTGACGGCATCACCCGCTTGGGCGCCAGCGCCTCGAGTTCCTCCTGGTGCGCCGCCGTCACCGTGAATCGTTCCTCGGTATAGTCATTGATGAAGGCGACATTCACCCAGTCGGCCACCAGGCGGGCCGGCGCCACCACGGGATTGATCAATACCGCCGGGAGCTCACGGCGCTCCGCCAGGCCGGTCGCCAGGAAGCCGCCCATGGAACTCCCGACCACCAGGGGTGACGCCCCCAGCCCCTCGAGAAGCTGTTCCCCCAGAGCCATCGCCTGCAAGGGTCGATGCGGCAACTGCGGTGTCTCGCAGGGCAGGTCGAGTCGTCTGCAAGCCTCACGCATCAACACCGCCTTGGGGGAGCCGGCTCCGCTGTTGAATCCGTGCAGGTAGAGAACCCCAGTGGCCGTGGTTGCCGAGACCGGCGGGGTCAGCATAACGCAATTCCTGTACAAACAGCCAGCATCACGAATCCCCCGCCTCTGCTGCCCAGACCGCCTCGATCAGGGCACGTGTCGAATCGTCCATGGTCTCGAGCCCGGTATGGCTCTCGAGGATTCGCTGCGTCTCGCCGGCAATGGTCTTGCCCAGCTCGACACCCCACTGATCGAAGGGATTGATGTCCCAGAGGGTCGCCTGAACGAACACCTTGTGCTCGTAAAGGGCGATCAGCGCCCCCAGGGTCGCCGGTGTAAGGCGGTCGAGCAACAGCGTGGTCGAGGGCTGATTGCCCCGATAGCGCTTGTGGCCAGGGCGCGGCCCCTCGGCCTCGATGGCATCGTCGCCAAGCATCAGCGCCCGGGATTGAGCGAAACAATTGGCCAGGGTCAGGCGATGCTGGCCCATGAGATGGTCACGGGTCCCCGGGTTCACCACATCGTCATAGCGCTTGAGCGTGGCGATGAAGTCGCACTCGACCGCCTGGGTGCCCTGGTGCAGCAACTGGTAGAAGGCATGCTGGGCATTGGGCCCCAGCTGACCCCAGAGCACCGGACAGGTGGAATAGCCCACCTCGCGACCGTCATGGGTGACCGACTTGCCATTGGACTCCATTTCCAGCTGCTCCAGGTAGGCCGCGAAGTATTCCAGGCGACCATCATAGGGCAGGATGGAATGGGCGCGAATATCCAGGAAATTGACGTTCCAGACACCGGCCAGGGCGAGCAGTACAGGAAGATTGTCCTCGAGCGGCGCCTCGCAGAAATGGGTATCCATGGCATGGGCGCCGGCAAGCAAGTCGCGAAACCCATCCATCCCCACCACCAGAGCGATGGGCAGACCGATGGCGCCCCACAGCGAGTAGCGCCCACCGACCCAGTCCCAGAATTCCAGCTGATGCTGGGGGGCGATCCCCCATTCCGCCATTTTCTCGGGACTGGCCGAGACGCCGATGAAATGCTGTCGCATGACCAGATCGGCATCGACGCCCTCCTCATTGCCCAGGCGCGCCATCAGCCAGTCACGGGCGGTATGCGCGTTGGACAGGGTATCAATGGTGGTGAAGGACTTGGACGAGAGCACGAAGAGCGTCGTCTCGGGATTGAGCCGGGCCAGATGATCGGCCAGTTGCGAGCCGTCCATGGTCGAGGCGAAATGGACCTCGACGGGATGAATGCCCGACGGCCGATAGTCGGCCAGGGCATGGGTCACCATCAGGGGGCCAAGGTCCGAGCCGCCAACCCCGAGGTTGACCACATGGCGTATCGCCTTGCCGGTGGCCCCTCGACACTGCCCGGCATGGAAGCGCTCGACCAGGGTCGCCATCTGATCCAGGGTCGCATGAACCCTCGGGACCAGATCCTCGCCGTCCAGGGTGAGGGAGGCATCCGCAGGCATACGCAGGGCGGTATGCAGCGCCGGGCGGTCCTCGCTGCGATTGACACGCTCACCGGCGAGCAGTGACGAGATAGCCTCGGGCACACCCGCGTCCAGGGCCAGATCCAGCAACCGATCCAGGGTATCGCCATTCCAGCGCTGCTTGGAAAGATCCAGGGTCAGGCCTGCCGCCTGGCGCGTATAGCTGAGGTGGCGGGCCGGTTCGTCGTCGAACAGGTCCCGCAGGTGGCGATGGCGCATGGTCTCGGCGTGGGACGCCAGGGCTCGCCACGCGATGCGCTGATCAATGGGGAGATGGGGCATTGGGAGTCTCCTGGACGTCCTGTCGTGCAGCCGGGGCGCATGGAACGTAGAATAGGCTTCCTTTCCCGAGCGATTCCCGGTTTTTCCATGAGTGACGCATCTTACCGTGACGCGATCTTTTCGACACCCCTCGACCGGGTGGCGCAATTTTCCTTCGATGAACAAGTGGTGGCCTGCTTCCCGGACATGCTCCGCCGCTCGGTACCGGGCTACGGCCAGATCCTGGGGATGCTCGGCCTGATCGCCGCCCGCCACCTTCGCCACGGGGCCCATGTCTATGACCTGGGCTGCTCGCTCGGGGCCGGTGGCCTGGCCCTGGCGGGGCAGCTGGCCCCGGCGGCCTTCCGCTACACCGGCGTGGATCTGTCCCCCGCCATGGTGGTCCAGGCCCGGCAGACACTGACCGCCGAGTGCCCGGCACACGACATGGAAGTCATCGAGGGCGATATCCGCCAGATCGCCTATCGCCCGTCAGGCATGGTCCTGCTGAATTTCACTCTTCAGTTCCTCGCTCCGGCCGAGCGCGATGCCGTGATCGGCGAGCTCTTCCAGGCTCTCGAGCCCGGGGGGGTGCTGATCCTCTCCGAGAAGATCGTTGCCGAGGATGAGGCAGAGAACGCCTGGCTGGTGGAGCGCTATCACGACTTCAAGCGCGCCAACGGCTACAGCGAGCTCGAGATCAGCCAGAAGCGCACCGCCCTGGAGAACGTCCTGCTGCCCGATACGCTGGCCACCCACCATCACCGGCTGGCGCGGGCCGGCTTTTCTCGCGCCCACACCTGGTTCCAGTTCCTGAACTTCGCCTCCCTGGTGGCGGTGAAGGACGCCGGCGGCGCCCTTCACCGCGACGCCAACCAGGTCGCGGAGACCTGAGATGCCGATTCCGCCCGAGCACCGCGACCTCTATCGCGCCTTCCTCGATCAGGGCCTGTCTTCCTGGTTGGCCAGGCTCCCCGACCAGCTGGACCGAGGCCTCGACCGCCAGCGCCACGGCGATCTTCCCGCCTGGGAGAAGGCGGTGGCCAAGTTACCCACCCTGCCCGCAGAGAGAACCGTCAGACTCGACAGCGCGGCGGTAACGGTGGATCTAGACCTCGGCGACAGCCAGCGCCGCCAATGCGAGAATCTTCTGCGCAAGCTTGCGCCATGGCGCAAGGGGCCCTATTCGCTTGGTGGCATTCACATCGATACCGAATGGCGTTCGGACTGGAAATGGCAACGCCTGGCTCCTCACCTTGCGGATCTCCGTGGGCGGCGGGTGCTAGACGTGGGCGGGGGCAACGGCTATCACGCCTGGCGAATGGCCGGTGCCGGCGCAGGCTTCGTGCTGGTGATCGACCCCTCGCCACGTTTCTTCTGGCAGTTCCGTGCGGTTCGCCACTTCGTCGGTGACGCCGACGGCCACCGCACCCACTTCCTGCCGGTGGGCATCGAGGAAGTTCCCGAGGGGCTCGACTTCTTCGATACCGTCTTCTCGATGGGTGTGCTTTACCATCGACCGTCGCCACTGGAACACCTGCTGCAACTCAGGGACGGCCTGCGCCCCGGCGGCGAGCTGGTGCTGGAGACCCTGGTGGTGGAAGGCGACGAGACGACCGTTCTGTTGCCCGGCGAGCGCTATGCCACCATGCCAAACGTCTACTTCCTGCCCTCCTCCGCTGCGCTCTGCCAGTGGCTGTCACGCTGCGGCTTCGAGAACGTGCGCGTGGTGGACGAAGCGGTGACCAGCACCGACGAGCAACGCACCACCGACTGGATGACCTTCCAGTCGCTGGCCGACTTCCTGGACCCCGACGACCCGACCAGGACCCGCGAGGACTATCCCGCTCCGCGCCGTGCGGTGGTCATCGCCAACCGGCCATACCCTTGATGCTCTGAGCCCGCGGCTTTTCCGGCCCGCCGCATCACGCCCGATGCGCCTTGCGGCTTATCGTGCCTACAAACGATGGAACCTCAACGCCGCAGGATCACCAGCCATCTCCCCAGATTGAGAAGACTGGCCAGCGAGGCCGCTACATAGGTGAAGGCGCAGGCGGTGAGGACATGGCGGGCGCCGGGCATGTCGTAGGGCGGAATATAGTCCTTGAGCAGCGGCAGAGCGCGCTGGAAGCTGGCGTCGAACTCCACCGGCAGGGTCACCAAGTGGACCAGGGCCGCGGTGCCGAAGCTGATTACCGCGGCTAGCACCACGATCAGCATTCCCCCCGGCGTTCGGGTCAAGACGAACAGGAAGGGCGCGGCCATCATCAGCAGGGCACCGACCTTCTCGGCCTTCTGGGCCACCGCCACCAGTCGGCTGCGTGTCATCAGCGGCGCATAGCCACGATGATGCTGGATGGCATGCCCCACCTCGTGCGCGGCCACCGTCACCGCGGTCAGCGAGCGTCCCTCGAAATGGTCCCGGGAAAGCCGAACACACCTGGCCTGGGGGTCATAATGATCCCCCTGCTCGGTCAGCTCCACCTGCACGCCCTCGATGCCGAGTCGTGACAGCAGATGCTTGGCCAGTTCGGCCCCGGTGCCGGGATAGTCGTCACGGGACTTGGCATGGCGATTGAGCACCCACTTCGCCCAGATATTGGGCAGCAGGAAGATGGCCAGCAGCAGGGCAACGGCGAGAACGATCATCGAGGCTTGGCTCCGGGACGGCTGTGAGGCATTGGACACAGCCTAACAGAGGCGGTTTCCTTCGCGAGCCAAGTCAGAGGGGCGCCGGCGGCAACGTGTGAGAGGTTACCGAAGCAGCTCGCGGATGTCCTTGGCCTCCCAGTGCGGGAAGTGCTTGCGCACCAGGGCGTTGAGCTCGACCTCGAAGCCGGCCCAGTCGACCTCTCCGAGAGTGTCGGCACTTCCCTCGACGGCACCGCGGATCATCCCCGCCCCCACCGTCACATTGGTCAGGCGATCGATGACGATGAAGCTGCCCGTCCCTGGACTCGTCTGGTAATCGTCGAGGGGCACCTCGGCGGTCAGTTCTACACGGCAGCGGGCGATCGCATTGAGCTCGAGCCGATCCGTCGCATGATGGGCCTGGTCATTGACATCCACCTGGTAATGGATCCGGCTCACCTGACCGGGCACGGAGCGCCCCGTCAGACGGATATCGACCTGGCGACCCGGCGACAGGGTCTCCTCATGCATCCAGACGATATCGGCGTCGAAGGCACTGGCAAGGGCCACTTCGGCGTCTGCGGCGACGATCCAGTCGCCCCGGGAGATATCCACGTCATCCCCCAGGGTGACCGTGATCGCCTGCCCCGGCCAGGCCGTCTCCAGATCCCCATCGAAGCTCACGATTCGCTCCACCGTCGATGTCCTGCCGGAAGGCAATACCTTGATCGCCTGTCCCGGTCGCAGCACCCCCGCCTCCAGGGTCCCCGCATAACCGCGGAAATCCAGGTTAGGCCGATTCACGTATTGCACCGGAAAGCGCAGATCGGTGAGGTTACGGTCCCGGTTGACCTCCACCCCCTCCAGCAGCTCCAGCAGGGCAGGGCCAGGCCTGCCATCGACAGAATACCAGGGCATCTGCTCGCTGTGATTGACCACATTGTCGCCCTTGAGCGCTGAGAGTGGCACGAAGTGGATATCGGAAGCGGCGAGTTGCTCGGCGAAGACTCGATATTCGGCGACAATGTCCTCGAAGCGCGCCTGACCGAAATCGACGAGATCCATCTTGTTGATCGCCACCACCAGATGCTTGATACCCAGCAGATCCGCGATGAAGTTGTGGCGCCGGGTCTGGGCCTGAACCCCGTAGCGAGCATCGATCAGGATGATGGCGAGACTGGCCGTTGACGCCCCCGTGGCCATGTTGCGCGTGTACTGCTCATGACCGGGAGTGTCGGCAATGATGAACTTGCGCTTGTCGGTGGAGAAGAAGCGATAGGCGACATCGATGGTAATGCCCTGCTCGCGCTCCGACTGCAGGCCGTCGACCAGCAGTGCCAGGTCGACCTCATCGCCGGTGGTCCCGCTCTTCTTCGAGTCCCGTGTAAGGGCCGCCAGCTGGTCGTCGAAGATCATCTTGGAATCGTGCAGCAGCCGCCCGATCAGCGTCGACTTGCCATCATCCACACTACCGCAGGTAATGAAGCGCAGCAGATCCTTGTTCTCGTGCTCGTGCAGGTACTGCTCGATATTATCGGCGATCAAGGTCGATTGGTGTGACATCTAGAAATACCCCTCGCGCTTCTTCTTCTCCATGGAGCCGGCCTGGTCGTGGTCGATGGCGCGGCCACTGCGTTCGCTGGTGCGGGTCAGCAGCATCTCCTGGATGATCTCCGGCAGGGTATCGGCCTTCGACTCCACGGCGCCGGTGAGTGGGTAGCAGCCCAGGGTACGGAATCGCACCCACTTCTCCTCTGGCTTCTCGCCGGGGTCGAGCGGCATGCGCTCATCGTCGACCATGATCAACATGCCGTCGCGCTCGACCACCGGACGCGGGGCGGCGTAGTAGAGCGGCACGATGGGAATCTGTTCCAGGGTGATGTACTGCCAGATATCCAGCTCGGTCCAGTTGGACAGCGGGAAGGCACGGATCGACTCGCCCTTGTTGACCCGGGCGTTATAGAGGTTCCACAGCTCGGGGCGCTGGCGCCTGGGGTCCCAGCGATGATGGCGATCACGGAAGGAGAAGACCCGCTCCTTGGCGCGGCTGGCTTCCTCGTCGCGACGAGCCCCACCGAAGGCGGCATCGAAACCGTAGTGGTCCAGGGCCTGCTTCAGGGCTTGGGTCTTCATCACGTCGGTGTAGGCACTGCTGCCATGCTCGAAGGGATTGATACCCGCGGCTCTACCCTCCTCGTTGGTGTGCACCAGCAATTCCATCCCAACGTCAGCCGCCATGTGGTCACGAAAGGCGATCATCTCGCGAAACTTCCACGTGGTGTCCACATGCAGCAGGGGAAAGGGCGGTGGCCCCGGGTAGAAGGCCTTGCGTGCCAGATGCAGCATCACCGAGGAATCCTTGCCGATGGAGTACATCATCACCGGATTGCGGAACTCGGCGGCCACCTCACGGATGATATGGATGGACTCGGCCTCGAGCTGCTCGAGATGGGTCAGCCGACGAGGAGGCAGTGCCGGCGACGGGTGCTGGCGGCTATCCCGGCTGACGGGAGCTTTGGTCGGAGCGGGTCGAGGCGGTGCAAGAAGAGTGGTCATGGCCCGGTGTACCTCGCATGACGAAGGGCTGGTAACGATCATGCGAGACAGGATAACGCCGGATAATTGATAACCTGAAAGAACTAATAACTATCTTTTTATAACAAAAAGACAGGCTACTCCGTGTCTACCCGCACGACACGAGTCTCCAGTCCCCTGGCCGTCAGATCCAGGACCCGAAAGCCCGGCAAGGCGGCGTCATCGAGGGCGAAAGTCTCCGCATCGGGGAGAAATTGATCACTGGTGGCGGGACAGCCGTAGACATCCACTCGCCTGTCATCCAGCGACTGCTGACCAAGGAAGGCCTGATGGATATGGCCGCAGAGGATCCCTCTCACTTGCCGGAAGGGAACCAGAGTCTGCCAGAAGGCCTGGCGATCTCGAAGACCGATGGCGTCCAGCCAGGCGGAACCCACGGGCAGCGGCGGATGGTGCATCGCCACCAGTGTGGGCCGGTCATCGTCATCGAGTCGCTCGGCCAACCAGGCGAGTCGCCGGGGGCCCAACTCGCCATGGGGGTTTCCGGCAAGATGCGTTTCAATCAGCAGGATTCGCCAACCGCCGAGATCGAGCTCCTCTGCCAGGGGATGATGACGACGCATCAAGGCCGGCTCATCATGGTTGCCGGCCAGCCAGTCCCAGGGGGCATGCAGATGCTCGAAGGCCCGCATGGCCAGTCGGTAGGAGGCCTGCGATCCATCATGGCTGATGTCACCGGTGATGAGCACCCTGTCGGGGCCTTCGCGGTTGACGGCCTCGATCACCGCTTCCAGGCGACGAAGCGGGACTCCCGCACGTGACGGCGCGTCAGGATCGGCAAGGAGATGACAGTCGGAAATCTGAACCAGGCGCATCAGGGCGGCTTTCTTCATCAGGGCAGCTGGGGCAGATCGAGGAAGTGGCCATGAGACAGGCCATGCTCCAGCCATTCACCGAGGAAGCGGTTGAGCTGGAGCTTCTCGTCGGGTTGGTGCATGCGGGCATTGGGATAGCGGTAGCGACCGTGAAAATGACGCTGGCGCTGGAAATCGGTGACCTCGGCCATGCGCACATCATGATAGAGATGGACCCGCATGCGAGGCGTCTCGATCACCTCACGCATTTCACCCTCACCCAGCTCGCCGACCAGTCGCGTCAGCCGCAGGTAATTGGCAGTGCACTCGCTGTGCAGTGTCTTTAGGTCGGTGACGTAGGCACTTCGCGACACGCTATCTCCTTGCTCGATCTCCTTGCTCGCAGTGACGCCCTTTCGCCTTCCAGCCACTGGAAGGCGATCAGGCACATGGCATTGTCGAGTCGCCCCTCCAGCAGGAGTTCCCTGGCCCGCAGGAACGGCAGCACATGCACCCGGATGTTCTCATTTTCTTCCTCCAGGCCATGCACCCCGCCGAGCCCGCGACTGTCCACCAGGGCGCAGAAGAGGGTAACCCACTCGTCACAGGCGCCCGGGCTGGGGTAGTAACCGAACAGCTC
>NZ_JBDNGD010000270.1:0-12574 GCF_041689495.1 Halomonas sp.
GCGGAAAAATGCACAATACTGCGAGGAGTGACGGAAAGTTAGCCTGTGATCCTCAGTACAGGCGGCACTTTGATCAAGTGATGGGTTGAATATCGAGGGGCCTGCGAGAAAAAACCTATTTTTCTGTCAGGCACTATTTACAACTCGTCGAGCCCGGACTCCTGGGCCAGGGTGGGAGCAGCCAGAGTCAGGCCGGCGGCCAGCAGCAGGAAGGACGTGACGCGCATCTCAGAGTTCCTTGTTCGAATTGGCGGTGGCAATTCTACCAGTTCGCGCAGCCGGTCATGACTCAGTGCGGCGTGATGTCGCGCGGGTCACGGCCCAATTCTCGATAGTGGCGCTCCCACATCAATACGGCAGCCGCCACGGCCCCGGGCAGCAGGAAGAGGTTGGCCAGGGGTAACCAGGTAATCAGGGTCACCCAGCCGCCATAGGTCAGGGTCCGCCACCAGCGAGCGGCCAACCGACGCCGCATGTCGGAGAAACTGACCTTGTTGTTGTCCATGGGGTAGTCGAGATAGGTGATGGCCATGATCCAGGCCGAGAAGGCCAGCCACAGGAAGGGCGCCAGGATATTGACGCCGGGTATCCAGCTGACCACGAACAACAGCGCCATTCTCGGCAGGATATACACCAGCTTGACCAGTTCCCGAACCAGGGCGTCGACAGCGGTCTTCAGCAGGCCACGGTCGTCCAGAGGCGGGCGCCCGGTGACGACCTCTTCCACCTTGGCCGCCAGGAAACCATAGAAGGGGGCGGCGATCAGATGGGTCACCAGGGTAAAGGTGAAGAAGACGATCACCACCAGGCTGATCACGAACAGCGGCCAGATCAGCCAGGAGAGCCAGTCCAACCAGCCGGGCACCAGGGCCATCCAGGTATCGAGCCAGCCACCGAAGTGAGCCAGTACCTGTTGCAGCATGACCCCGTAGACCAGCAGGTTGATGGCAATGGGCGCGAAGACATAGCGCCTCAGGCCGCGCCCATAGACCAGTCGTGTGCCACGGGACAGGGCCGAGAAGGCATCAAGCATCCAGGCATCAGTCCTTGCGGGTAAGCGACTGCTCGTCCAGTTCGCCGGGGTCGGTGTGGCGGATGTCGAGCCCCTTGACCAGATAGACCACGTACTCGGCCAGGTTGTTGGCATGGTCACCGATGCGTTCCAGGGCACGCAGGATCCACATCACGCTGAGGATCGGCGAGATCGAGCGGGCATCCTCCATCATGAAGGTCATCAGAGAACGCATGGCGCTCTTGTATTCGTTGTCCACCTGCTCGTCCTCGTACACGACCTTGAGGGCCAACTCGATATCGAAGCGGGCGAATGAGGTCAGGGCATCGCGCACCATCGTGCGGACATGTTCACTGATCAACCTGACCTCGACGAAGCCGCGGGTGCCGTGGTTGGCCTCCACCAGGCCGATGGCGTTGCGGGCGATCTTGCTCGCCTCGTCGCCGATACGCTCGAGGTCGGAGGCGGCACGGATCACCGCCAGCACCAGGCGCAGGTCCGAGGCCGCCGGCTGGCGACGCGCCAGCACCCGTGTGCACTCCTCGTCGATCCGGATCTGCATGTCATTGACGTTGCGATCGTTGTCGACCACCTGCTCGGCCAGACGGGTATCGCCGTCGAGCAAGGCGGCGGAGGCATCCTGGACCTGCTTTTCCACCAGGCCACCCATGGCCATCAGGCGGGTCTTGAGTGCCTCGAGTTCCTGATTGAACTGCCGGGAAATATGCTGGCTGTGGGTATCGCTGGTAATGTCCATGAGTCTCTCTCCTTCGAGGCAGGGTCCTTGGACCCTGCACACGTTGATGTCGTTCTAGGTGCGCCACAGGCACGGATTGGGTGGATGATGGCGCAAAAATGTTGCAGTCCGGTTAACCACCTGGGCATCACCGATGACAGGCCACTTCGACAGCATGATACATCAGGTGCACGCATTTCCTTTTCAAGAGGCCGGAGGAGACGATCACCGTCCACCGGGAGTGAGCTGGCCGTCTATCACTGAGCCCGATGCAAGGCTGGTGGCCAGGCACTGCCAGCGTTTACCATCGAGAGGGCGTGCTTTCTACAATAACAAACCAGGGTGATGACAGTTCCATGACAGATATCGATGACATTCCCGCCCCACGGGGGCAGTTGACCCTGAAGCTGCTGGCCAGCCGTCAGGATGTCAACGTCCATGGCGATATCGGGGGTGGCTGGTTGGTCGCCCAGATGGATCAGGCCGCAGAGCTGGTCGCCAGTCGCGAGGCCAGGGGCCGGACGGCCACCGTGGCCATCGAGGCCATGGACTTCCTCAGTCCGGTGCGCGTCGGCTCCATGGTCAATATCTTCACCACGGTAGGCGAGATCGGTCACAGTTCGATCCGCATCGATGTGGAGGTCTGGATTCGATCTCCCCAGGAACGCGATCCGGATGAGCTGCACAAGGTCACCGATGCCCGCTTCGTGATCGTCGCCCTGGACGACAATGGCCGGATACGTGCCGTGACCCAATAGCCGCCGGCTCGGCACGAGACAGAATATCACCCCCCTACGGCATCACGACCCTTCAGGTAGGCATATTCGCTGACATCAGTGAACGGCCGCACCAGGCGCTGGAAGTCCTGGTAGGACGCATAGACCCTGGCCGAATCTGGATCACTCTCTACCTGGGCCTGTATGGCCTCCCTGGAGGATTCAAAGAGTGCCGTCATGACGTCGTCAGGGAAGGTGCGCAGCTGGACACCGTGTTCGTTGACCAGGGTATCCAGCGCCTGGGCGTTGCGGTAGGCGAACTCGCTGATCATGGCAAGGTTGGAGGCCCTGGCCGCCTCGTGAACCACGTCCTTGAGGTCGTCGGGCAGGGCATTCCAGGCATCGAGGTTCACGGTGCCCTCGAGGATCGCGCTCGGCTCGTTCCATACCGAGGTGTAGTAGTAGTCGGCCACCTGGTGCAGGCCGAAGGCCAGGTCATTATAGGGACCCACCCAGTCGGCGGCGTCGAGCACGCCGGTCTGCAGGGAGGTAAAGATCTCCCCGCCCGGCATGTTCACCGTGGTCACGCCGATACCGTTCATCGCCTGACCGGCCAAGCCCGGCAGGCGCAGCTTGAGTCCCTGCATATCGTCCAGGGAATGGATCTCCTTCTTGAACCAGCCGGCCATCTGGGTGCCGGTGTTGCCCACCGGAAAGGGCTTGAGGTTGTGCTTGGCATAGACCTCGTCCCAGAGTTCCTGGCCGCCGCCATGATAGAGCCAGGCATTGGTTTCGGTGGTGGTCATGCCGAAGGGAACGGCGGTGAAGAACTGCGACGCCAGGGTCTTGCCGCGCCAGTAGTAGGAGGCCGAGTGACCCATCTCGGCGGTTCCTCCCGCCACGGCATCGAAGACTTCCAGGGCCGGTACCAGCTCACCGGCACCGTGCACGTTGATGCGCATGCGGCCGTTGGACAGCTTCTCGATGCGCTCGGCGAAGTCGTTGGCACCGGTGCCCAGGGCGGGAAAGTTCCGCGGCCACGAGGTCACCATGTCCCAGGTGATGGTGTCCTGAGCATTGGCATTGGAGATGAAGGGGGCGGCGGCGACACCGGCGGCACCGAGGCCGGCGGTCTTGAGATCTTGAGACTGTTCTTGAGAAAGAGGCGACGTTGCATGTTAGGCGTATGCTCCAGAAGCGTTTTTTAGGGTGCCAGTCCGGGATGTCCCGACCCTGGCAGGGCTGGTCACGAGTATGCGACACGGCCGATTTCTCCGGCAAGCGACCGCGTGACGAGGGCAGGGATCATCGCTCCGGTCCACGCCGGTTGCCGTGACGCACCAGCCAGTAGCAGATGCCCAGGGAGAGGACGCCGGCCGAAAGTGCCAGTATCTTCAAGGGATCGATGGTTTCCAGGTCCATCACCATGAATTTCCGGACCAGGGCCATGATGGCGATCAGCACCACGATCTCAACCTGGATGAAGCCGCCGTCGTTCCTCATGGTCCGCACGATGGAGTTGTTGAACTCCATGGCGATCAGGACCGTGAGGATCATGTCGAAGACCGCCTGGAATACCCGATAGTCGAAGGGGTCGCGGGTCTGCACGAACAATAATTGCACCACATGATCGATCAGGTAATACAGCGCCACCAGGACCACACCGCCGATGGCGGTCGTCAGTATCAGAGACACCAGTCGCTCGAAGCGCTGGTAGCCACTCAGGGATGACCACTGGGCCATGACTTCCGGGAACCATCGTTTCAGAGTAGATCTCATTTTTCCTTCGCTCTATCGTGACACTTTACTTGCCTCAACCCTGACAAGAGGTCCTGTCGAGGGAATGGCGGAACCTGGTTGGCACGCATCATAGCGGCGTCAGCTTGGCGAAACCCAGCACCAGCCACTTGTCACCCTGGCCCTCGAAGCTGACCTGCACCCGGGCGCGCTCTCCCTCACCCTCGGCATTGAGGATCACCCCCTCACCGAACACCGGATGCTGGACCCGCTGACCGAGGCTCAGGCTGGGCAGGTCGGCACCCCCGTTGACCGAGGTCTGTCGGGAAAGGCCCACCGCCGGCCGACCGGCCGTCACCGGCCGGGATATCTGGCCACGCAGGCGCACCTCTTCCAGGAGCGCCTCGGGAAGCTCGCGCAGGAAGCGCGAGGGCCGCTGGAAGGTCTCCTTGCCATGCAGGCGGCGCAGCTCGGCATGGGTCAGGTAGAGCTTGCGCATGGCACGGGTAAGACCGACGTAGCAGAGGCGACGCTCCTCCTCCAGGCGGCCCGGCTCCTCCAGGGACATCCGGTGCGGGAAGAGCCCCTCCTCGACGCCGGAGATGAACACCACCGGGAACTCCAGCCCCTTGGCCGAGTGCAGGGTCATCAGCTGCACACAGTCCTCGAACTCGTCGGCTTCATGGTCGCCGGCATTGAGCGCCGCCTCGGAGAGGAAGGCCTCCAGCGCCACGCCGCCCTCACCGGCCTCTGGAGGGTCGAGAGCCTCACCCTGGGTGAAGGCCTTGGCGGCCGTGACCAGCTCCTCCAGGTTCTCGACCCGGGCCTGGCCCTTCTCACCCTTCTCGCTGCGGTGATGCTCGACCAGGCCGGAGACCTCGATCACATGGTCGATGATCTCGTGCAGGGCCAGGCCGGCGGTATCGTTGTCGAGCCGGTCGATGAGGTCGGCGAAGGCCTTGACCATGGTAGCGGCGCGACCCTTGAGGGTGGCATCCGCCAGGCCGTCATGCAGCGCCTGCCAGAGTGGAACGCCGGAGTGGCGAGCGCGTTCGCGCAGGATCTCCACGGTGCGGGTGCCGATGCCACGGGCCGGGACATTGATGACCCGTTCCAGAGAGGCGTCGTCGTCGCGGTTGAGCAGCAGCCGCAGATAGGCCAGGGCGTTCTTGATCTCCAGACGCTCATAGAAGCGCTGGCCACCGTAGATGCGATAGGGCACCCCCTGGCGGATCAAGGTCTCCTCGAGCACCCGGGATTGGGCGTTGGAGCGATAAAGGATAGCGATCTCGCGCCGCTTGAACCCCTCCTCGACCTTCTCGCGGATGGTGTCGACGATATAGCGCGCCTCATCGAGATCGTTGAAACCCGAGTAGACGGAAATCGGCTCACCACGCTCACCGGCGGTCCAGAGTTCCTTGCCCATGCGTCCGGCGTTGTGGCTGATCAAGGCATTGGCGGCCTCGAGGATGGCGCTGGTGGAGCGGTAGTTCTGTTCCAAGCGGACGGTCCGGGTTCCCGGAAACTCCTGTTCGAAGCGACGGATGTTCTCGACCCTGGCCCCACGCCAGCCGTAGATCGACTGGTCGTCATCGCCGACCACCGTCATCGGCGTGCGCTGACCGGAGAGCAGCTTCAGCCAGGCGTACTGCAGGGTGTTGGTATCCTGGAACTCATCGACCAGCAGATGGCCGAAACGCTCCTGGTAGTGGGCCAGGAGGGCGGGATTGTCACGCAACAGCTCCAGGCTGCGAAGCAGCAGCTCGCCGAAGTCCACCAGGCCGCCGCGCTCGCAGGTCAGCTGGTAGCGTTCATAGAGCTCGACCATCTGGGCGAGATAGGCATCGCCATGGGCGTCGACCTGATGGGGACGCAGCCCCTCCTCCTTGCAACCGGAGATGAACGACTGCACCTGGCGCGGCGGAAAGCGCTCGTCGTCGACGCGGTGGTCCTTGAGCAGCCGCTTGACCAGGCGCAACTGGTCGTCGCTGTCGATGATCTGGAAATGCTGGGGAAGGCGGGCGTCCTGCCAGTGGGTACGCAGCAACCGGTGGGCGATGGAGTGGAAGGTACCCACCCACACATGGCGCAGCGAGAGCCCCAGCAGCGCTTCCAGGCGGGTGCGCATCTCGCGGGCCGCCTTGTTGGTGAAGGTCACGGCGAGCACCGCATAGGGTGATAGGCCCTCGGCCTGCATCAGCCAGGCGATGCGGTGTACCAGCACCCGGGTCTTCCCCGAGCCGGCGCCGGCAAGCACCAGCATGTTGCCCTGAGGCGCGCTGACGGCCTCGCGCTGGGCCGGATTCATGTGGTCGAGAATCGCCGTGACGTCGTCCATGGGGAAGGCATCGCTGCTCGGAAAATGGGCTAATAGTTTACCATATCCAACCCGGCAGAGCCGGGAGGAGCAAGGAGCAAGGAGCAAGGAGCAAAGCAGAATGCGCCACAAACATCAGGAACAAGCCAAGGGGATCCTTGTAACTTGCAGCTCGGCGCTGGCCGAAGGCCTACGGCTTGCCTTCCTGCTCGGGGAAGCGCAGCGGGCTCAGGCTCTTCTTTACGGCCTTGAGCTGCTCGGCGAGTCTCGGGCCGCGGGTCTTGGCGACCCCCACCGCCAGTACGTCGATCAGCACCAGATGCGCGATGCGCGAGCTCATCGGCGTATAGATCTCGGTGTCCTCGTGGGCATCCACATAGAGCGGCAGGGTGACTTCCTCGGCCAGCGGCGAGCCATTGGGACACAGGCCGATCACGGTGGCGCTGGCCTCTCGTGCCAGGCGCACGCTGGCCACCAGGGCCCGGGTACGCCCGGTCTGGGAGATGGCCACCACCACGTCGCCCTCCTTGAGCGTCACCGCCGACATGTTCTGCATGTGCGGGTCGGTGTAGGCAGCAGTGGAGATCTGCAGCCGAAAGAACTTGTGCTGGGCATCGGACGCCACGGCACCGGAGGCACCGAAGCCATAGAACTCGACCCGATTGGCCAGGGCCAGGGCAGTGATCGCCTGGCTCAGCGCCTCGTTGTCGAGCCGGTCGCGTATCGACAGCAGGGTACCCACGGTGGAATCGAAGATGTTGTGGGAAAATTCGGCCACGGAGTCGCTGTCGTTCATCGAGAACTGGGCGAACTGGCTGTCGGTGGCCAGCATCTGGGCCAGCTGGAGCTTGAAGTCCTGGAAGCCGTTGCAGCCGAGTGCTCGACAGAAGCGCACCACCGTGGGCTCGCTGACCTTCGCCTCGGTGGCCAGATCGACGATGCGCATGTGGATGACCTCTTCGGGATTGCGTAACACGAAGCGGGCCACCTTCTGCTCCGAGCGGCGGAAAAGCGCCATGCGACGTCTCATCTCATCGAACAGTGCGCGACTCACGGGAGACTCCTTGTGTTCAGATCGCCTCGCCGGCAGGGCACAACACCGGCGACATCATCGGCAGATAGCGACAGTATGCCCAAGCCGACGTCCGATGGGCACTCTCGAGGCCTTCGGACGAGGCGTTCGGGCCGTACCCGTCTAGCGTTGGAACAGCGTTTTGGCAAGGGCGCTCATGACGTCGTCATTCTGTCAAGTGAGGTATAGTAACAAGTGCTGTGTCGTGCAGCGTCCTGATGCCGATACCTCTACCTTACCTTCACACAGGAGAGTCGATCATGCGCAATGTCGAAAGAATATCCTCCCTGAAGAGTGAACTTCTCGACATCTTCATGAGCATGGAAGTCGCCGAACACGAACAACGCTCCCGCAGCGCCGCCCAGCGCAACCTCCGAGCCCGCCGTGGCATCGAGTTACACAATGAGTTCAAGCGGCTGTCCCGGGATATCGCCCCCTTGCCGGATGAAGCCCTATCCGGGGAGTCCCTCGCCGACGACGAGATGCACTGAACCCAGGCATCGCAGTCGATACGGGGCGGGTCTCATCGAACGCTGTTTATAAACCCGCGAACCCAGGCGGCAGGCGGGTTGCAATGACGGCCAGCCAGGCGGGATATTCACAAGGAGGAAAGAGGTTTTCCCCCGTTTTATCCACAGGCATAAGCATAGAATGCAGGGGCGATATGGCCCTTATCCCGGAGGCCATCGAAATGGCCGATGCAAAAGCCCAAGGATCCGACCCCCGTGGAAAGCGCGTGAAATGAGCGTTTTGGCTTGTCGCGACGGGCCTTGCGTCGATCTGGCGTGTCCCGGGCGGACCTGTTGAAAAGGGAGCCGACGCCAAGCATGGCGCGATACACGCCATGACTTATCAACAAAAGCTATCAACAAGGGGTGGAGTGATGTCGCCCGACAATGTCACTCCACCGTAACGGACTTCGCCAGGTTGCGCGGCTGGTCGACGTCGGTGCCCTTGAGTACCGCCACATGGTAGCTCAGCAACTGCAGTGGCAGGGTAAAGAGGATCGGGGCCAGCACCTCATGGATATGCGGCAGACATAGCACCTGGGTGCCTTTCTCTTCCTCGAAGCTCACCTCCTCGTCGGCGAAGACGAACAACTCGCCACCCCGCGCACGGACTTCCTGCAGGTTGGACTTGAGCTTGTCGAGCAAGTCGTCATCGGGTGCTACGGAAATGACCGGCATCTCGCTGTCCACCAGGGCCAGTGGGCCGTGCTTGAGCTCGCCGGCGGGATAGGCCTCGGCATGGATATAGGAGATCTCCTTGAGCTTCAGGGCACCTTCCAGCGCAATCGGGAAGTGCGTTCCGCGCCCCAGAAATAGTGCATGGTGCTTCTCGGCAAAGGCCGTCGAGAGTTCCTCGATCCGCGGGTCGAGTGCCAGCACGCGTTCGGCCACGGCCGGCAGACCCCGCAGTGCGGTGACCAGCTCCGCCTGGATCTCCTCGTCGAGTCCCTTGACCCGGCCCAGCGCCAGGGTGAACAGCATCAGGGCAGTGAGCTGGGTAGTGAAGGCCTTGGTCGAGGCGACCCCGATCTCGGGTCCGGCACGAGTCATCAGCGTCAGGTCGGACTCGCGCACCAGGGAACTTCCCGGAACATTGCAGATGGAAAGGCTGGCCAGGTAGCCGCCCTGCCGGGCAAAGCGCAAGGCGGCGAGGGTATCGGCGGTCTCGCCGGATTGGGAGAGCGTCACGAAGAGGCTGCCCTCGGGCACCACTACCTGGCGATAGCGATATTCGGAGGCGACCTCTACCTGGACCGGCACTCCGGCGAAGCGTTCCAGCCAGTAGCGCGCTACCATGCCGGCATGGTAGCTGGTACCACAGGCCACGATATGGATCTGCTTCACCTTGCCAAAGAGCGCCTCGGCATCGGGACCGAAACTCTCCACCAGCACTTTCCTGTCGCCCAGGCGACCCTCCAGGGCCGCGGCGATCACCCCCGGCTGTTCATGAATCTCCTTGAGCATGAAATGGCGGTAGTCGCCCTTGCTGGATACCCCGTCACCGTGTTCGAAGACATCTACCTCTCGCTCGACGGGCTCACTCTGACCATCGAAGATCTCGATGTGCCCTGCACCGGAAAGCCTGACCAGATCGCCCTCCTCCAGGTAGATGAAGCGGTCGGTGACCTGCAGCAGGGCCAGGGGATCCGAGCCCAGGAAGGCCTCGTCGATTCCCACGCCCAACACCAGGGGGCTACCCTTTCGAGCCCCCACGATCACGCCGGGTTCGTCGGCATGAACCGCAGCCAGCGCATAGGCTCCGTCGAGACGCGCCAGTGCCTGTCGCAGGGACGTCAGGAGGTCTCCCGACGCGTCGAATTCGCGTGCCAGCAGGTGAGCCACTATCTCGGTATCGGTTTGCGAACTGAATACATAGCCGGCATCACGCAGTTCCCGGCGTAGTGCCTCATGATTCTCGATGATGCCGTTATGCACCACCGCCAGCCGCTCACCGGACAGATGGGGATGGGCATTGACCTCGCTGGGGCGACCATGGGTCGCCCAGCGGGTGTGGGCGATACCGCAGTGGCCGGGGAGCGGCTCCGCACGGAGCCGTTCCTCCAGTGCGGCCACCTTGCCCACGGCACGACGACGATGAAGGCCTTCAGCGGACTGCACCGCCATCCCGGCCGAGTCATAGCCACGGTATTCCAGACGCTTGAGGCCCTCGAGCAGGATAGCCTCGACGTTACGTTGGGCAACGGCACCGACGATTCCACACATGCGCGCTCTCCTCAGGGATACGTGTCCTTAGTGATGCTTGTCCTTGATCGGTCGTGGCCAGTCGGGACGGCTGACCTGGCGACCTCGGGCTACCGCCAGGGCGTAATCGGCGACATCCTTGCTGATGGTCGAGCCAGCGCCGATGGTGGCCCCCTCGCCGATGCTGACGGGGGCGACCAGGGCGGTGTTGGAGCCAATGAAGGCGTCATCGCCGATCTCGGTGCGGTGCTTGTTGGCGCCATCATAGTTGCAGGTGATGGTGCCGGCGCCGACGTTGACGTCACGTCCCAGGCGGGCATCGCCTACATAGCTCAGGTGGTTGATCTTGCTGCCTTCCCCCACCTCGACATTCTTGGTCTCGACGAAATTGCCGACCTTGGCACCCACCGCGAGGCGCGAACCGGGCCGCAGGCGGGCGAAGGGGCCGATGCGGTTGAGGCCGGCGACCACAGCACCATCGATGACGCTGTGTGCCTCGACAACCGTTCCGGCGCCGATATGGCTGTCACGGATCACGCAGTGAGGGCCGATGCGTACCCCTTCGCCCAGTTCCACCTCGCCCTCGAACACGCAGCCGACATCGATTTCCACATCGTGACCGCAGCTCAGGGAGCCGCGGACGTCAAGGCGGTCGGGATCCAGCAGGGCCACACCCTCGACCATCAGCCGTTCGGCGATCTCCCGCTGGTGGGCGCGTTCCAGCCGAGCCATCTGAGCACGGTTGTTGACGCCTTCCACCTCCATGGTCATCGCCGGATGGACGGTGGCGATCTTCACCCCCTCGGCGGCAGCCACGGCGATCACGTCGGTCAGATAGTATTCGCCCTGGGCATTGTCGGCGGAGAGCTGGGGCAGCCATCGCCTCAACTGGGTCGCGGTCATGGCCATGATGCCCGTATTGCACTCACGAATCGCCAACTCGGCCTGGGAAGCATCCTTCTGCTCGACGATGGCCACCGCCTCACCGGCGGCATTGCGCAGGAGTCGTCCGTAGCCGGTAGGTTCGTCGAGGGTGACTGTGAGCAGGGCCATGTGGCGCTCATCGACGCCCTCGAGCAGAGAGACCAGGGTGTCGCGACGGATCAAAGGAACATCGCCATAGAGCACCAGGACCTTGCCTTTGCCGACACCATCCACCATGGCCTGGGCCACCGCATGGCCAGTGCCCTTCTGCTCGGACTGAACCGCGAAGCGCACCTCTGCATCGGCCAGGACCTCCCGAAGGTGGTCGGCACCATGGCCGATCACCACATGGATCCCCTCGGCCTCAAGACCCCGCGCCGTATCGAGCACGTGACGCACCATGGGTTTTCCGGCCAGGCGGTGCAGTACCTTGGGGAGAGAGGAACGCATGCGCGTGCCCTGTCCCGCTGCGAGAATCACCACATCGAGCGTCATCGTGTCTCCTTTGTCCAGATGCCATCGCATCCTGCATTCTACTGGCCAAGGTGCAGGGGACTCCATGCCGGTGGCCTTCAGTCGGCCTGGAGTCCCTGATCCTCGACCAGCGCTGCCCCGAAGTGATCGACAAAGGCGGGACTGACGAGGCTCGACCAGCCGTCATTCTCCCTCACCAGCATCAATACCTTGAGATCCTGATCGCGAGCCAGCCTCATGCCTTCTTCCTCGCCGAGTACCATCAAGGCCGTGGCCCAGGCATCCGCCCAGGCATTGGACGGGTGCACCACACTGACCGAGGCCAGACGGTGGGTAATGGGTCGGCCCGAACGCGGATCGATCGTATGGGAATAGCGCCTACCGTCTTCCATGAAATAATTGCGGTAATCCCCCGAGCTGGCCACCGAGATGTCGTGCAGCGGAAGGATATGCTGAGCCTCCTGGCGATCCTCGAGGGGAGCTTCGATACCGATCTTCCAGGGCTCCCTCTCGCCGTCACGATAGCCACTGACGATCAGGTCACCGCCCAGATTGACGAGATAATGCGCGATATCGTTCTGATCCAGGTAGTCCGCCACACGGTCCGTGGCATGACCCTTGGCCACGCCGCCGAGATCGACGAAGACATCCCGCAGGCGTCTTGCCTGGAGGCCCTGTACATCCAGCTCGATACTCTCGGGGCCGATGAGAGCCAGCCGCTCGGCCAGAGTAGCCGCGTCGGGCGTCTCCTGTGGGCGGGCCTCGGAGCCGAAACTCCACAGATTCACCAGACCCCCGATGGTGACATCAAAGGCGCCCTCGCTCTCCTCAGCCACCGCCTGACCGATGGCCAGCACCTCGATCAATTCATCCGA
>NZ_JBDNGD010000271.1:0-6756 GCF_041689495.1 Halomonas sp.
GGCTTCTACATGCACATGGGCGTGGGCATGTGGTTCACACCCATGGTGCTGGGGCTGACCTACTATTTCCTGCCTAAGCTGCTCAACAAGCCGATCTACTCCTATTCCCTCGGGGTGCTGGCGTTCTGGACCCAGATGCTGTTCTACAGCATGATCGGCGCCCACCATTTCATCTTCGCACCGACCCCCTGGTGGCTGCAGACCGTGGCCATCATCTTCAGCGTGGGCATGATCGTCACCCTTGCCGCGGGCACCGGTAACTTCCTGATGACCATGAAGGGCAGCTTTCACAGCGTAGCCCGTAGCTACAGCCTGCCTTTTATCCTGGTCGGGGTGATCGCCTACTTCCTGTTTTCGCTGCAAGGCACCTTCGAGGCGTTTCGCAGCCTGAGTCGGGTCTGGCACTTCACCAACTTCACCATCGCTCATTCGCACCTGACCATGTACGGCTTCGTGGTCTTTTTGATCTGGGGCGGCATCTATGGCCTCGTGCCGCGCCTGACGGGCCGTGAGCCGTCACACTTCCTGGCCGGCGTGCACTTCTGGTTCGCCTTCGTCGGGGTGGCCATCTATACCATCGCCCTGATGATCGGCGGCACCCTGCAGGGCCTGAGCTGGATGTCCGACGCCCCCTTCATCGAATCGGTGACGATGATGGCGCCCTACTGGCTATGGCGCGCCCTGGGTGGCGGCCTGATGTTCCTGTCGCACCTGATATTTGCCTATAACCTTTGGTGCATGCGTCCCGTTCGTCATGGGCAGCGCCAGCCTCTAGCGGCACAGGAGGCCGCAGCATGAACTTTCATCGCAACCATTGGCTGCTGCTGGGCACGATCTTCTTCGGCTTCATCGGGCTGGCCTTCATCATCGCCATCCTTCCGGCACAGTGGGTACAGCACAACACCGAGCCCTTGCCCGAGGCCGAGCCGCTGTCGGATATCGAACAGCGAGGGCTCGAGGTGTATATCGCCGAAGGCTGCGTGGCCTGCCATACCCAGCAGGTGCGCCCCCTGCCCATGGACCAGCCCTGGGGGCGTCCCTCCGCCGCCGCGGACTATGCCCTGCTCGGCCCCATGGATGTCTGGCGCCCCTATTCGCCGGCGGTGCTGGGCAGCGCGCGTACCGGTCCGGATCTTTCCAACATTGGGGCTCGGCAATCCAGCAAAACCTGGCAGTACCTGCACCTCTACAACCCCCGTTCGGTGGTCAAGGAGTCGATCATGCCGGCCTATCCCTGGCTCTTCGAACCGGCGGCGACAGCGGACGGCGATGCGCCGGTGGTGACCATTCCCGAGCCCTACGCGCCGGAAAGTGGCGAGGTCGTGCCCACGCCCCAGGGTCAGGCCCTGGTGGCCTACCTGCTTTCCCTGCGCCAGATTCCCATCGCAGGGGCCGGCGGCATGGCCGATGCAGAATCGTCGGAAGACGGCCAGGCCACGGCAGGGGGAGGCGCCGAAGACGAACAGGCCGCCGCCAAGGGCGAGACGCTTTACGCCAATACCTGCGCCAGCTGTCACCAGGCCAACGGCCAGGGACTGCCCGGCACCTTCCCGCCCCTGGCGAGAGATCCGGTGGTGCTGGCGGAGGATCCGAGCGAACATATCGATACCATCCTGCATGGCGCGCAGGGCAGTACCATCGGCGGTACCGAATACGCCTCGCCGATGCCCGGCTTCGCCGATCAGCTCGATGACGACCAAGTCGCCGCCATCGTCAATCACGAGCGCACCAGCTGGGGCAACGAGGCGCCCACCGTGACGGCGGACGAGGTCGCCGACCGTCGCGAGGCGGGAGGGGAATGATGCGCGGCAAGTTTCTCGTCATGCTGATGACATCTAGCCTACTGGCGCGGGCTCAGGCCGCCGAGTTCGTCGATCGAATCGGCCTGGTGGACAAGCTGCTGGTCGTCGCCGGCAGTATCATCGTGCTGCTGGTCACCGTCTATTGCATCAAGTGCTTCCTGAAGCCGGGTGAACGGCAGGATCGACATATCAAGCGGCGTATCCTGAAGGATGACGGTGAGGACAGGCCATGAGCGATCAGAACTCTTTCAATCAGGACTCCCTCAATCAAAACTCCCGCGATCAGACACGCACCGATATCTTCCTCGACGGCGGCGAGGAGCCCATCATCACCCATCGCTCCCCGGTGCGTTTTCAGCTGGATACCACGGCCCTGGACGATGGCCCGCATACGCTGCGTATCGAGGCCTACGACGCCGGCGGCCAGAAAGGCGTCAGGCACCTCGCCTTCGAGGTGCGCAACGGTCCGGGCATCGCCATCAACGGGCTCAGCGACAACGATGTGCTGGAAGGCAAGATTCCGATTCTGGTCAACTCCTATGGCGGTGCCAGTGAAACGCGCTGGGAGCCCTCTCGAGCGGAGACGCCGGCCCCGACCCCCACCTGGATCTGGGTGCTGCTGATCGTCATCATGACCTTCGGTATCTTCTACGGATTGCAGCAGTGGTATCCACCGCCCCCTTTCGCCGACACGCCGACTTACGGCGCGCCTGAGGCCCGCAGCACATCGCCGGACGCTTCTTCGGAGTGATTCGCGCGCGGCACCGGACCCTGTGAAACGCCATCGCAGCGTTCGACCCCGGCGCCTGCTGGGCAACACGCCGATCCCTCAGACACCCCGGCCAATTCAACCCCTTAATCGTCTATCATGTTGCCATTTCTTTTCTACAGATTCCGTGGAGACAGCGAATGGCATTCACTACGACCGCCGACCGGGCCGGGCCTCAGCCCAACCGCCTGGCGGGCATGAGCTGGGCACACTTCCTCAACGACGGTGCCGCCAACTACCTGCCGGGTGTCCTGCCGGTCATTCTGGTGTCGCTGAACCTGTCGGTGGCGCTGGCGGGCACGATCATGGCCGCCCTGCTGATGGGACAGGCCTTGCAACCACTGGTCGGGCTCCTGGCGGATCGTGTGGGTGGGCGCATCATGATCGCCGGCGGGCTCGCCGGTTCGTCGCTGGGCGGGGCGCTGGTCGGCTTCGTCTCGGGTTTCTGGTCGCTGCTGGCGGTGCTGGCGCTGATCGGGATAGCCAACTCGTTCTTCCATCCCCAGGCGCTTGCCGGCATCAGGCAGCTGGGCGGTGACAGGCCGGGCATGACCTTGTCGATATTCATGGTGGGCGGCGAGGTGGGGCGCGGTGTATGGCCGGCCATCGCCAGTTGGGTGGTGGTTCAGTGGGGTCTTGGCTATCTGTGGATACTCGCCTTGCCGGCCCTGCTGACCCTGCCGCTGCTATTGCAGTGGGCACCCAAACTGCCTGCCCGCACGACGAATGCCACGCCCATCGCCTGGCGCCAGCACGCCGGGCCGGTGTCGCGACTGGTCGCATTTTCGACGCTGCGCTCGCTGATGATCTTCACGATCGTGACCTTCGTGCCGCTGATGTGGACCCAGGCCGGCGGCTCGCTGACCACCGGCGCGAGTTTCATCACGGTGTTGCTGCTGGCCGGGGTGATCGGCAACGTGGGTGGCGGCCACCTGTCCGACAAGGTGGGACGGCGACCGCTGCTGATCGCGGCCATGAGCCTCTCGGCCGTCATGCTCACCGCCTTCCTGCTGGCCAGTGGAGGCTGGCTGTGGATCGTGCTGGGCATTCTCGGCATCAGCCTGTTCGCGACGCTGCCCCTGGGCGTACTCATCGCCCAGGACATCCTGCCCGAGAACCGCTCGCTGGGCTCGGGGCTCGCCCTGGGCCTCTCCAACGGGCTCGCGGCGCTGGGCATCATGGCGTTGGGGCCGGTCGCGGCCCTTTGGGGGCCGGCGGCGCCACTGTGGGTCGCCCTGATCGGCGGGATCATCAGCGTGCCGCTGGCGATGGGGTTGCCGGAACACGCGCAACCTCGCCGATAAGCCTAACCCTCAGGATTCAGGCATTGCTCATGACCATCGACGACATCGATTTCGCCGCCTCCAGACGCATATCGTTGTCTGATTAGCGAGACTTCATGTCCGCGATGGCGCCGATATGTTCGGGGCCTAAACCGCAACAACCACCGATGATCTGCGCACCCGCCCTGCGCCATTCATGCGCGAATTCGGCAAAGCGCTGCGGCGTGATGGTGTCCACAAAACGCCAATGCGGCATTTCCAGATAACCGGAGTCTGGATAGGCCATCATTGGGCCTTGGTACCTATTGCGGATCACAGGCAAGGCGTCATCGATCAGTTCGGCACTCGTATGCATGATGCCCAGCGCATCAAAACCTTGCTGGGCCGCCAGCTCGACGATCTCACTAAACGCCGTGGTCGTTTCATGCCAGGAGCGGATGGTGTTTTGCGCATCGCGTACCGCTGACAGACCACACCAGACCGGTAGCTGGATATCGCGCAGGGCATCGAACATCGCCGTCATGCGTGCCGGTATCGACATCATCTCCAGCAGCAATAAATCGGCGCTGGCATCGATATAAGTCCGATGCACATCGATGATCGCTTCCTCGCGATCGAGCGCGACTCGGCCGGACCAGAGCTCATCAAACATCGGAATGCCGCGCCTTTCGAGTTCCGTCGAGACGCCGCCATCGAGGATTAGCACCTGACCGGCCTTTAGCCGCTCCCGCGCCTTAGTATAAGGCTTTGAAATCGTCATACGGTAAACGTAGTCGTCTGAAATGCCTGTGGCAATTTCCACGGCGACACACGACGGATCACGAAGCTTGTACGTTGAGCGCTCAAACGCCTATTGACAATCCCTCCTCGTGTATCGAGATCACTTCTTCTGGCCGGTTTTTTAGCCGGTGGATAAAGCTCGACGGTGTGCTGACTTGGATCCGGAGCGTTTCATCCGCGCGTTTCCTGGTCTGCACCGGTATCCGGCCAGTAGTGGCTGTCGGGCAGCGGGCGCGGGCCGAAAATCGCCTGCCCCACGCGCACCACCGTGGCGCCTTCCTCGATCGCCAGTTCGAAGTCGCCGGACATGCCCATGGACGGCAGACCGTGGCGATGCGTCGCTGCACGGCAGCGAAGTTGTGTTCGAGTTCGGATAGCGTTCGCCCGGCTGGATAACTCATCGTCTTACCTGTTTACCATGAAAAGAGCCATGCTCAAGGCAAGCGTAATCCTCGCCGCATCGAGTCATGTCACCCCCGAAGCCTCTTCCATTGGTGACTGCCGATGTTCCTTACCGTCCTCCGGTGCCTCGGCACGCAGCCAGTGCTGTACCGTCGCGTACTGGGCGAAGGCGTGGCGCTGATCGCCGACCAGGTCACGGACCACGTCCAAATTGTTCAGCGGATAGATGGTAGCCGGCTCGTCAAGCTCGTCGAGGTCACGAATGCAGGCCAGCTAGTTGGTCCCGTCGATATTCATCGAACAGGAACCGCAGACCCCCTCCCGACAGGAACGACGGAAGGTGAGCGTGGGATCGATCTCGTCCTTTATCTTGATCAGGGCATCCAGCAACATCGGGCCGCAGTCATCCCGGTCGATGGCGAAGGTATCAATACGCGGTGGTTCCCCGCTCTCGGGGTTGTAGCGATAGATCTGAAAGCGTTTCAGGCGCTTCGCCCCTGGGGGTATCGGCCAGGATTTGCCCGGCTGGATACGAAACTCCTTCGGTACTTGGGCGTTGTGCGGTACGGGAAAGCGCTTGAACAGTGCCCAGCGCGGCTGCTCATCGGACGACTTGATCAACATGAAATCACCTTATCCTCATCGATAACACGGCGTGCAAACGGCAACTACCCAAGTCCAGAACGGCCTCAAGCCTAATTGACCCCCACCGGTTCGAGCAGCTGTCGCAGCACATAGGGCAGGATGCCGCCGTGCCGGTAGTAGCCGGCCTCGGCCGGGGTGTCGATGCGCACGATGGCGGCGAACGTCCGCGTCTGCCCCTGCGGGTCGGTGGCTGCGACACGCAGCTCGTGGGCCGTCGCTTCGGTGTCCGCCAGGCCGTTGATCGTGAAGGTTTCTTCGCCGGACAGTCCGAGCGTCTCGGCATTCTGACCGTCGGGGAACTGCAGCGGCAGCACGCCCATGCCGATCAGATTGGAGCGGTGGATGCGCTCGTAGGACTCGGCGGTCTCGTAGATGGTGGTGACCGGGGTGTCGGCCCGAGTGAAATCGCGGGTGAAACCGCCCTCGGTGTCGGGGGCAAGGTGGTTGCGCAGACGAATATTGGCGAAGGTACCGCGAATCATTACCTCGTGGTTGCCGCGGCGCGCGCCGTAGGAGTTGAAGTCCTTGCGTTCGATGCCGTGCTCGGCGAGATAGCGACCCGCCGGCGGTCGGATGCGATCGCACCGGCCGGGCTGATGTGGTCGGTGGTCACCGAATCACCGAGTAGCTCCAGTACCCGCGCGCCACTGATATCGGTCAAGGGGGCGGGATTGCGGCCCATGCCGTCAAAGAACGGTGGCTTACGCACATAGGTTGATTCTGGCTGCCACTCGAAGGTGTCACCCTCCGGGACCTCCATGCCCTGCCAGCGCTCGTCACCGGCATAGACGTCGGCGTAGCCTTGGGTGAACATTTCGGCGTGCAGGTTCTCGCTGATGGTGCGTTCGATTTCCTGCGGTGAGGGCCAAATATCACGCAGGTAGACCGGTTCGCCGTTGGCGCTTCTGCCCAGCGGCTCGCGCAGCAGTTTGACGTGCAGGCTGCCGGCTAGGGCATAGGCCACCACCAGCGACAGCGGTGCCTTGCTGCTGCGTGAAGCCCTCGACAGCAGCGGCGTCATCGCCGCCCTCGAGGATCATCTGGTCGACCCACGCGACCCGCCGCGTGTCCGTCA
>NZ_JBDNGD010000272.1:0-3691 GCF_041689495.1 Halomonas sp.
CGCCCGGCGGCGAGTTCCTTGGCTTCGTTGAATGCCATCCTGTGGGTTCCATGCTGGGTGGTCGTCCGGAGAGTCGGGGTGTTGTATCATCGGAGTCGATCACAACCTCATATCGGCCAGTTGAGGCGCTATATTGAGGTGTGTTCCCACAATCCATTCACTGTCGCCAGGGGAGTCCTGCCACGTTCATGACGTGAGGGGCTGAGAGAGCGTGAAGCGCTGACCCTGGAACCTGATCCGGTTCATACCGGCGGAGGAAGTGCGACATGCCTTACCTGACGTCTGCCGTGCTCGGCGCGGCGCTGCTGTGTTTTGCCTACCTGGGTCTGCGCGCTCGCCGCGTCGATGGCCCCCTCGATGACTACATCACCGCCCGCAATTCCCAGACAGCCTCGACCCTGGGGCTGTCCTTCCTGGCCTCCGGCATGGGCGCCTGGATCCTCTTCGCGCCGCCGGAGATAGGCGCCTTCGTCGGTCCCGTGGCACTGGCCGGCTACGCCATCGGCTCGGCGCTGCCGCTGGTCATCCTGGCGCGTTATGGTCCGGCCATCCGCCGCCACCTGCCGGAAGGGCGCAGCATCGGCGAGTTTGCCGAGGCCTGTTATGGCGTCGGCGTGCGTCGCTGGGTGTCGCTGGTGTCGGTGCTCTACATGGCGCTCTTCCTCACTGCAGAACTGACCGCCATTGGCTCGATCACCGCGCTGCTGTCGGACGTGCCACCGGCCCTGGTGGTCATCGGGGTGGCGGTGACTACCCTGGTCTACACGGCGGTCGGCGGCCTGCGGGCGAGTCTGGCCACCGATCGCTGGCAGGCCTGGTTGCTGATTGCCTTGCTGATTCTGGTGGCCGGCGTGGCGCTGAGCCGGCTGCCCGAGATGCCCGTGGACGCCACTCTGCCGTCGATTCCCGTGGGCAGTGCCCTGGGCGTGGCCCTGACCCTGGTGATCGCCGTCACGGCGGCCAACCTCTTCCATCAGGGCTATTGGCAGCGGGTCTGGTCGGCACGGGATGACCGAGCCCTGGCGCGCGGCGCCTGGCTGGGCAGCGCCATCACCGTGCTGGTGGTGGCGGTGGTCGGGGGACTGGGCATGCTCGCCGCCATGAGTGGATTGGACCTGGGGAGCCCGCCGATCCCCTTCTTCGCCCTGCTTTCCGCCGCGCCTGGCTGGCTGGCCCTGCCGGCCCTGGTGCTTGCGGTCTCGCTGGTGGTCTCCAGCGTGGACAGCCTGCAGAACGGTATCGCCACCCTGGCGGTGGCGGGCTCCGGCAAGCGTGGCCTGTCGATCACGGCGGCCCGCTGGGTGACGGTGGCGCTGATGGTGCCGGTGGTCATTCTGGCCTTGCAGGGGCTCTCGGTGCTGCGGCTCTTCCTGATTGCCGACCTGCTGTGTGCCTCCATCGTGGTGCCGGTGCTGCTGGGAATCTGGTCACGAATGTCGGCGCTGGCCGCGGTGGCCGGCGGCGTGGCGGGCATGCTCGGCGCCATTCTGCCCGGCTGGGTGGCCCAGGGCAGCCTTACCGCCGGTGTGCTGGCGGCGAGCTTTCCGGGCAGCATCCCTACGCTGCCTCCTTTCCTGGGGGCACTGCTGGCCTCGACCCTGGTCAGCCTGCTGATCGCCTGGTTCCGGCCTGGCTCCCGGCCGCATGTTCAACGCAAGGTCACCCCATGATGACGAGCCGCAAGGCCTATGACGCCTGGGCTGGCGGGCGCGCCGAGGCGCGCCTTAGCGAATGGCTGCGCGAGGGACCGGCAAGCGCGGCAGCTACGCCGAGATACTGGCGGTGCTGGTGGTGACGGAGTGGATGTACCTCTGCTGGGCGACCCGGAGCCTGAAGCGTTCCGTCAGGGCCTGACAGCGGGTACTCTATGGGGATGACAATCATCCCTCCAGAGGAGAACGCCGCATGACCGATACCCCCCAGGATCCCCGTCGCCGCCATTCCGCCTCGGTCGTCGATGGCCCGGGCAAGGCCGCCAGCCGCTCCATGCTGCGCGCCGTGGGTTTCACCGACGAGGATTTCAGGAAGCCCCAGGTGGGTATCGCCTCTACCTGGAGCAACCTCACCCCCTGCAACAGCCACATCAATGTCCTTGCCGAGTCCGCCAGTGATGGCGCCGATGCGGCCGGCGGCAAGGGGGTGATCTTCAACACCATCACCATCTCCGACGGCATCGCCAATGGCACCGAGGGCATGAAGTATTCCCTGGTGTCGCGGGAAGTGATCGCCGATTCCATCGAGACGGTGGCCGGATGCGAGGGCTTCGACGGCCTGGTGGCCATCGGTGGCTGCGACAAGAACATGCCGGGCTGCCTGATGGGCCTGGCGCGTCTCGACCGGCCGAGTGTCTTCGTCTATGGCGGCACCATTCTGCCGGGCAAGGGGCATACCGACATCGTCTCGGTCTTCGAGGCCATGGGCGCCCACAGCCGCGGTGATATCGACCTGATCGAGCTCAAGCAGATCGAGGAGACGGCGATTCCCGGCCCCGGTTCCTGCGGCGGCATGTACACGGCCAATACCATGGCCTCGGCCATCGAGGCGCTGGGCATGAGCCTGCCGGGCAGCTCGGCGCAGAATGCCGTGTCCCGTGAGAAGCACGATGACTGCCACGCCGCCGGCGAGGCGGTACTCGCGCTGCTCGAGCACAATATCCGTCCCTCGCACATCATGACCCGCCAGGCCTTCGAGAACGCCATCACCGTGGTGATCGCCCTGGGCGGCTCCACCAATGCCGTGCTGCACCTGGTCGCCATGGCCAGCACTATCGGCGTCGAGCTTTCCCTGGATGACTTCACGACCATCGGCAAGCGGGTGCCGGTGCTCGCCGACCTGCGCCCCAGCGGCCACTACATGATGAGCGAGCTGGTGGCGATCGGCGGTATCCAGCCGATGATGAAGATGCTGCTGGATGCCGGAATGCTCCACGGTGACTGCCTGACGGTGACGGGCAGGACCCTGGCCGAGAACCTGGCGGGTGTGGCGCCCTATGACGAGGGCCAGCAGATCATCGCGCCGCTGGACAGGCCGGTTAAGCCCGAGAGCCATCTGCGCATGCTCTACGGCAACCTGGCCCCCGAGGGCGCCGTGGCCAAGATCACCGGCAAGGAAGGCACGCGCTTCTCCGGCAGTGCCCGGGTGTTCAGCTCCGAGGAAGAGGCCCAGGCACGCATCAACGACGGCACCGTGATCGCCGGTGACGTGGTGGTGATTCGCTACGAGGGACCCAAGGGCGGGCCGGGCATGCGCGAGATGCTCACCCCGACCTCGGCGATCATGGGCCGTGGCCTGGGCAGCGAGGTGGCATTGATCACCGACGGGCGCTTCTCCGGTGGCAGCCATGGCTTCGTGGTCGGCCATGTCTCGCCCGAGGCCTTCGATGGCGGTCCGCTGGCGCTGGTCGAGGATGGCGACACCATCACCATCGATGCCGTGGCGGACACCATCGAGGTGGCACTGAGTGACGACGAGCTGAAGCGCCGCCGCGCCGCCTGGAAGCAGCCGGCGCCGCGCTATACCCGCGGCGTGCTGGCCAAGTACGCCAAGTCGGTCAGCTCGGCCTCCACCGGCGCGGTGACCGACCTGCTGGAGTAGACCAAGCGCGTGGTTTTCCAGCCTGACGACGCCCCCGCCGTTTATTCGGCGGGGGCGTCTGGTTTCCGGGTGGCTCCCTCGGGCTCAGGGTGCGCAG
>NZ_JBDNGD010000273.1:0-9886 GCF_041689495.1 Halomonas sp.
CTTGTGCCTTGTGCCTTGTGCCTTGTGCCATTCGCTTACAGCGAGTCCAGCAGCGACAACTGCTCGACGGCCTCTCGACCTTCCGGGCTCTGGTCCTCGACCTCCAGCACCTTGCGAAAGCCCCGCGAGGCCTGGATGGTGATTTCATCCTCGAGCCACATCAGCGCCTGGTCACGATCCTCGGCCAGCTGGTGCTTCAGTCCGCCGAACTGGGTGCCGATCTGTCCCCAGGCACGGCTGAAGATCCAGTCGCCGAACATGTCCTGATGGATATGCAGAAGGACATAGTCATGGTCGGTTTCCCAGCAGATGATCATGGTGTCTCCATGAGGTGGGGGCCTGGTGAATCGATGACGCCCGAGGATGAACGGTCGTATTGTAATGGCATGCCCCGGCCGAACAAGCCCCGCGAGGGCGCCAGCGAGGAGGGAATTGATGCGAATCGTCGTGGATGCCAATGTTCCGGCCGCCGAGGCCTGCTTCGGTCAGCTGGGTGAGGTGATCCGGTTGCCGAGTCGCCAGATCGATGCCGCGGCGCTGCGCGACGCCGATGCCCTGGTGGTACGCTCCATTACCCGGGTCGATGAGCCGCTGGTCGAGGGGGCGAGGCGGCTACGCTTTGTCGGCACCTGCACCATCGGCACCGATCATGTGGATGAGCAAGCCCTGGCCGAGCGCGGCATCGCCTTTGCCAGCGCTCCCGGTTGCAATGCCGAGGCGGTGGTGGACCATGTGCTCGGCAGCCTCTCGACCCTTGGCGAGCGCCAGGGCTGGCAGCTGAACGAGCGTCGGGTGGGCATCGTCGGGGTCGGTAATGTCGGCGGCCGGCTGCTCGGCCGGCTCACCGCCATGGGAATCGACTGCCTGGCCTGTGATCCGCCCCGGGCTGAAGCAGAAGGCCCCGAGGGCTTCCATGATCTGGCGTCCCTGATCGACGAGTGCGATGTGATCTGCCTGCATACCCCGTTGGCCAGGGAGGGGCCCCATGGCACTCGCCACCTGCTCGATGCACAGCGCATCGCCGACCTGGCCCCGGGGACGGTGTTGCTCAACGCCGGGCGCGGCGACTGCGTGGATGGTCAAGCGCTTCGCCAGCGGCTCGCGGGGCAGGGTGATATCACCGCGGTCCTCGATGTCTGGGAGCAGGAGCCTGCCATCGACTCCGCCCTGGCGGATCTCGCCGAGATTGCCACGCCGCATGTCGCCGGCTACAGCCTGGACGGCAAGCTGCGCGGCACCCACCAGATCTATCTGGCGCTTGCACGCCATCTCGACCTGCCAGGCCGGCTGACCCTCGATGACCTGCTGCCCCCACCATCCGTGGTGAGCCTGGCACTGGGAGGGGGCCTGGCGCCCGAGGAGGCCCTGCGGCTTTGCTGCCGTGCCGTCCACGACCCTCGTCGTGACCACGACAGCCTGCGACGCGAGTCGCGACGACTGGGCATGGCCGGAGGATTCGACGCCTGTCGTGCCAATTACCCACGGCGCCGGGAGTTCGCGACGCTCGACGTCACGCTTCGCGGGGCGGGGGCAGAGCTGGAGCTGCTGCTGAAAGGCGCGGGCTTCCGGGTATCGCTGGGCTGAGCCGCACCAGCCCGCCGCCTACTGCCGATAGGCGGCTTCCTTCAGCGCACGGATGCGATCATCCAGTGGCGGGTGGCTGGCGAAGAAGCGTTCCATCAACGAGCGCGTCTGGCCCTTGGTAATGGCCATGGCACGCAGGGTGTCGGGCATCTGGTCGGGCATCTCGGTCTCGGCCTTTAGCCGTGCCAAGGCATTGATCATGGCGCCGCTGCCGGCGAGCTGCGCACCGGCGGTATCGGCGCGGTATTCGCGGAAACGCGAGAACCAGGCGACGATGACCGAGGCGATCAGGCCGAAGACGATCTCGGCCACGATGACCACTACGAAGTAGCCCATGAAGCCCAGGCCGCCTTCGCCGTCGCGGCGCAGAAAGCTGTCGACAAGCTGTGCGACCACTCGGGCGAAGAACAGCACGAAGGTGTTGAGCACCCCCTGGATGAGCGCCAGGGTCACCATGTCGCCGTTGGCGACGTGGCCGATCTCGTGGGCCAGCACCGCGCGCACTTCATCGGGTTGCATGCGATTGAGCAGGCCCGCCGATACCGCCACCATGGCATCGTCCTTCTTCCAGCCGGTGGCGAAGGCGTTGGACTGCTGAGCGGGGAAGATGCCAACTTCCGGCGTCTTGATGCCGGCGTCCTTCGCCAGGGCCGCCACGGTGTCTACCAGCCACTTCTCGGTGGCGTTGGAAGGGGTCTCGATCACCACCGTGCCAGTGCTGCGCTTGGCCATCCACTTGGAGATGAACAGCGATATCATCGACCCCGCCATGCCGAAGATGAAGCAGAAGATCAGCAGCCCTATCGTGTTCATGCCGTTGGCTTGCAGATAGGCCTCCAAGCCCAGCAGGCGCAGGGTGATGCTGGCGACGATGATCACCGCCAGGTTGGTGCCCAGGAAGAGCAGGATTCTCATCATCAGGTAGGGTCTCCATCAGTCGTCAAGGGGGAGGTGCCGCACTCCGGCGGCTTCCGGAAACTGTTGCTTAGATACGGGCGGGCCACCCGGGTTTCAAGCGGCGGGCAAAAGGACACCCGGCCTACTGGCGGTAGCGCGACAGGAAGCGCGCGAAACGGTCCAGGGCGTCCTCGAGCTGATCGGCCCAGGGCAGGGTGACGATGCGCACATGGTCTGGCTCGGGCCAGTTGAAGGCCGTGCCCTGGACCAGCAGGATCTTCTCCTGAAGCAGCAGGTCGAGTACCAGCTGCTGGTCGTCCTGGATATTGAATACCTTGGGGTCGAGCCTGGGGAAGGCGTAGAGGGCGCCCAGCGGCTTGACACAGCTCACCCCGGGAATGGCATTGAGCATCTCGATGGTGATGTCGCGCTGGGCCAGCAGGCGTCCGCCGGGCAGGATCAAGTCGTTGACCGACTGGTAGCCGCCCAGGGCGGTCTAGATGGCATGCTGGGCCGGGACATTGGCGCACAGCCGCATCGAGGCGAGCATGGTCAGGCCCTGGATGAAGTCGGCAGCACGCTGCATGGCGAGATGCCCCGAGAGGATCATCCACCCCGAGCGAAAGCCCGCGCAACGGTAGCTCTTGGAGAGCCCGTTCATGGTCACCACCAGCTGGTCCTCGGATGCCAGGGCGCCCGTGGACACATGCTCGGTTCCGTCGTAGAGGATCTTGTCGTAGATCTCGTCGGAGAACACCATCAGGTCATGCTCCCGCGCGATATCGAGCAGTTCGCTGACCACCGCCGGCGGATAGACGGCGCCGGTGGGGTTGTTGGGATTGATGATCACCATGGCCCGGGTGTGGCTGGTAATCTTGGCGCGAATGTCGTCCATGTCCGGCGCCCAGCCCGCCTGCTCGTCGCACAGATAATGGACCGGGCGACCGCCGGAGAGATTGGCGGCGGCGGCCCACAGCGGGTAATCCGGCGCCGGGATCAGTATCTCGTCACCATCGTTGATCAGCGCCTGCATGGCCATGACGATCAGCTCGGAAACGCCGTTGCCGATATAGATGTCCTCGATGCCGACCCCGGGGATTTCCTTGCGCTGGCACTCCTGCATGATTGCCTTGCGCGCCGAGTAGAGCCCCTTGGAGTCGCAGTAGCCCTGGGCTGTGGGCAGGTTGCGCATCACGTCCTGGAGGATCTCTTCCGGTGCTTCGAAACCGAAGGGTGCCGGGTTGCCGATGTTCAGCTTGAGGATGCGCTGACCTTCCTCTTCCAGGCGCTTGGCATGTTCGAGGACCGGGCCGCGGATGTCGTAGCAGACATTGTGGAGCTTGTGGGACTTGTGGATCGGATGGGTGTCCATGAGGTTCCAGTATCCAGTGACCGTGCGAGTGATGACGGATGCAGGGGGCTGATTATGCGGGGTTTTCGCTCGCGGGACCATCCTCGCGAGCGTCGTTCCCTGGCGCGTCCGCCAGGGAAATATCCGCCGGCGTCTCAAGCGTGATTCGGCCGAGCTTGCCGTCGCGCAACTCGTGAAGCAGCACTTCGGCGCCGCGGTGGAGGTCCACCTCGCCGCCGGGCCTCAGACCGCCGCGCCGGGAGGCGATCTCGGCGAGAATCGCATGACCGTCGAAGCCGGCCAGGGCGAGGAAGTCGACCCGTACCGGGCCATCGGCCTCGACTCGTTCGGCCTCGGGGTTCGCCACATAGGCGGGCAGAACCTTGAGCCTGTAGCGGGTCTTGAGCGCGTCGGGATAGCGCTTCGCCAACTCGGCGGCGGTGACCAGGGCCACCTCCACGTAGTCAATGGCGGTATCACGAATCGCCCCGCTGGCGGCCAGGCGATAGGCGCTGGCCTGGTCCTCGATCTTGGGCCAGAGCACCCCGGGGGTGTCGATCAGCGCTACCCGGCCGCCGATGCGTACCTTCTGTTGACGCTTGGTGACCGCGGGTTCGTTGCCGGTCCTGGCGATGGTGCGCCCGGCCAGGCCGTTGATCAGCGTCGATTTGCCCACATTGGGAATGCCCATGACCATCACCCGTACATCGCGGTCGGCGCGGACCTGACCTGCCAGTTCATGGCAGAGCCCCGGGATGCGCTTGAGTTCCCGTGCCTGGGTGGTGGTCACCGCCAGCGCTCGGGTATCGGCTTGGGCATCGAAGTGCTGGGTCCATTCACGAGTACGCTCGGGGTCGGCGAGGTCGGCCCGGGAGAGGATCTTGAGTACCGGCTTGTGGCGTGTCAGCTCGGCCAGCATGGGATTGGCGCTGGAATAGGGCAGACGGGCGTCGAGGACCTCGATCACCACGTCGATTTCCGGCAGGGCCTCGAGGATCTGCCGGCGCGCCTTGTTCATGTGTCCCGGGTACCAGCCGAGCATCCTGCCTCTCCTGCCTGCGTGAGCGTGTATCAAAACGGCCGCCCATCATAGCAGATGGACGGCCGCCTCAGGGGAGGGCGCTGCCGGGCCGGGTTTACTCCCCGGCGTGGAACTCGATCGCCACCGAGTTGATGCAGTAGCGCAGGCCGGTGGTCTCGGGGGGGCCGTCGGGGAAGACATGGCCCAGATGGGCGTCGCAGCGTGCGCAGATGACCTCGGTGCGCTGCATCCCCGCGGAATCGTCGTGGTTTTCCTCCACGCACTGGGCGGTGAAGGAGCGGTCGAAGCTGGGCCAGCCGCAACCGGCATCGAACTTGTGCTCATTCTCGAACAAGGGGGCGTGGCAGCAGGTGCAGTGATAGATCCCATGCTCGTTGGTGACCCGGTAGCCGCCGCTGAAGGGCGGCCCGGTTCCCTTCTGACGGGTCACGCGGTATTGCTCCGGCGTCAGTTCCGCTCGCCACTCGGCGTCGCTCTTCTCGATCTTCCTTCGCATGCTGTGACTCTCCTGGTCGGGCTGCTCGATAAGGTCATTGTGACATCAACCCGGGTGGGTGTTGTCAATGAATGTCGGTCATCGGCTTTTGCTCGTCAACGAGAGCGAGCCGCCTGCTTGACAGCCCCGGGAGCGCTCGTTACTATTCGCGCCACCTCGCTGAGGTGAGACAGTGTGTCCCATTCGTCTAGTGGTCCAGGACACCGCCCTTTCACGGCGGTAACAGGGGTTCGAACCCCCTATGGGACGCCACCCCTTGCGCCACCCCTTGATAGTGTGATCCCCGCTCCATTCGCTTCACTTTTTGCGCCCTCTTACGTCCCATTCGTCTAGTGGCCCAGGACACCGCCCTTTCACGGCGGTAACAGGGGTTCGAACCCCCTATGGGACGCCATTACCTTTCGTTGCATCCGTCCATCCTCCCCGCCCCGGTGAGATGGCTGGATACGGCGTGGCCTTGAAGTCCAACGCGTGGCCCCCATTTCATGGACTCTTTCTTGTCTTTCTCTTCAACTCTTTCTCTTCAGCTTCGACGGGAGTCCGCATGGCCGAACCGGCGCTTTCCATCCGTGGTCTGACCAAGGTTTACGGTAATGGGTTCGAGGCCCTCAAGGGGATCGATCTCGATGTCGCCGAGGGCGATTTCTTCGCGCTGCTGGGACCCAACGGGGCCGGCAAGTCGACCACCCTGGGCGTCGTCTGTTCCCTGGTGCAGAAGAGCGCCGGCAAGGTCTCGATCTTCGGCATCGACATCGAGCACGACTTTCCGCGTGCCAAGTTCCACCTCGGCGTGGTGCCCCAGGAATTCAACTTCAGCCAGTTCGAGAAGGTCATCGACATCGTGCTGGCCCAGGCCGGCTACTTCGGCATGTCGCGTCGCAAGGCCCTGCCCAGGGCCAAGCAGCTGTTGACGGACCTGGGCCTCTGGGAAAAGAGCGATGGCAGTGCCCGTGAGCTCTCGGGCGGCATGAAGCGCCGGTTGATGATCGCACGAGCGCTGATGCATCGCCCCCGGATGCTGATCCTCGACGAGCCTACTGCCAGCGTGGATATCGAACTTCGACGCAGCATGTGGGAGTACCTCAGGCGCATCAACCGGGAGGAGGGCACCACCATCATCCTGACCACCCACAATCTCGAGGAGGCCGAGAGTCTCTGTCGCAACGTGGCGATCATCAACCACGGCGAGATCATCCGGAACACAAGTGTCCGCTCCCTGCTCGCCGAGCTGAACACCGAGACCTTCCTCCTCGACCTGGCCCATTCTCTGGATGAGCCGCCGGTGATCGACGGTTTCGAGGTTCGCCAGGTGGATGGTGCCCAGTTGGCCGTGGTGGTGCATCGCGGCCAGCGCCTGAACGATGTCTTCACTGCCCTCGGCGAGCAGGGGATCCAGGTGGTCTCCATGCGCAACCGTGCCAACCGCCTCGAGGAGATGTTCATGACCATGGTGGAGCAGGGCAACGAGAACCGCGACAAGGCCATGGCGGCGGCCAAGGAGGCGCGCGCATGAATGCCACCCGGCTCGCCATTGCCCTCTGGACCCTGGTTCACAAGGAGGTCAAGCGCTTCACGCGTATCTGGCCCCAGACCCTCTTGCCGCCCTCCATCACCATGACCATGTACTTCATCATCTTCGGCAACCTGATCGGTTCGCGAATCGGCGAGATGGATGGCTTCACTTACATGGACTTCATCGTGCCCGGTCTGATCATGATGGCGGTGATCACCAACAGCTATTCCAACGTCGCCTCGAGCTTCTTTGCCAACAAGTTCCAGCGCTCCATCGAGGAGATGATGGTCTCGCCCATGCCCAGCTGGGTGATCCTGGCCGGCTTCGTGCTGGGCGGCATGGCTCGCGGCCTGGGGGTAGGCGTGATCGTCACCATCGTCTCGCTGTTCTTCACCCGCATCGAGGTCGCGCATCCCTTGCTGACGATCTTCGTGGTGGTGCTCACCGCGGCGCTATTCTCCATCGGCGGCTTCATCAACGCCTTGCTGGGCAAGAAATTCGACGATATCTCCATCGTGCCGACCTTCATCCTGACGCCGCTGACCTACCTGGGCGGAGTCTTCTACTCCATCTCCCTGCTGCCGCCATTCTGGCAGGGCGTGTCGATGCTCAATCCCATCCTCTACATGGTCAATGTCTTCCGCTACGGCTTCCTGGGTGTCTCCGACATTCCCGTTGGCTGGGCGCTGACCGCCGTTCTACTGTTCATCTCGGTGCTTTTCGGCATTGCCCTGTGGATGCTGGAAAACGGCAAGGGCATCAGGGGGTGATGGCCATGGACCGTCCCGATACTCTCGAACATTCGGCTCTCGGCCGCGAGTCCGCCTATCCCGACTGCTACGATGCCGGTTTGCTCTATCCGATCCCCCGCGCCGCCAACCGCGCGCCGCTGGGCATCCAGGCGGACGCCTTGCCCTTCGTCGGCGAAGACGAGTGGCACGCCTTCGAAGTCTCCTGGCTCAATGCCAGGGGTAAACCCATCGTGGCGGTGGGGCGATTCCGCTTGCCGGCGGAGTCGCCCAATCTGATCGAGTCCAAGTCCTGGAAGCTCTACCTTAACGGCTTCAATCAGACCCGCTTCGAGAGTCGCGAACGGGTGATCGAGGTGCTGGAGCATGACCTGGCGGTGGCCGCCGGGGCGGACGTCTCTGTGGCGCTCTTCGATCTGGATGAACCGGCGCTGATGCCCCGCAAGCTGCCGGGGGACTGCCTCGACGATCTGGATATCGAGATCACCGACTACCGCCCCAGCGTCGAGCACCTGAGGGTGGGGGAGGAGGTCGTCGAGGAGACGCTCCATTCCCATCTGCTCAAGTCCAACTGTCCGGTCACCGGCCAGCCCGACTGGGGCAGCGTGCTGATCCGCTACCAGGGCCCGCGGCTCGACCGGGAAGGGCTGCTGCGCTATCTGATCGGCTACCGACAGCACCAGGACTTCCATGAGCATTGTGTCGAGCGCATCTTCTGCGACCTGATGAGCCGTGGCAGGCCGGAGCGGCTGCTGGTGCTGGCGCGCTATGTACGACGTGGCGGGCTCGATATCAGCCCCTGGCGGGGCACGCCCGGTGAGCGTCCGCCGATGCCCTTAAGGCTGGCGCGCCAGTAGTCCCCTGTGTATTGTCCTCAACGGATACCGACCCGTCATGAACGGCTGGTTTGATACCGTCATGAACTGGATTTCTGATAACGTCCTGAATCGACATGCCGCACAGGAGAGGATCATGGAAGCGATGCAGCTGCTGCATGAACGCAGTTCCATGGGAAAATTGACCGGGCCAGCGCCGAGTGCCGAGCAGCTCGAGGCGATCTACCGGGCGGCCCTGCGTGCCCCGGATCACAAGGAACTGCGCCCCTGGCGCTTCATCGAGTTTTCCGGGGAGGGCCTCTCCCGGCTGGGCGAACTCTTTGCCGAGGCCGAGTTTCGTGAAGATCCCCACGCGGGGGATGAGGTGCTGGCGGCGGCGCGCAAGAAGCCCCTGCGTGCGCCCATGATCATTGCCGTGATCGCCAGGGTCACCCCGGACGAACCCAAGGTCCCCAAGATAGAACAGGTCATCTCCGCCGGTTGCGCTGCCCACGGCATTCTCCTCGCCGCCCATGCCCTGGGGCTGGGGGCCATGTGGCGCAGCGGCAAGTATGCCTTCGATACGACCGTACGCAAGGGCCTTGGCCTGGACGAGGAGGACCAGGTCGTCGCATTCGTCTATCTTGGCCAACTCGCCGGGCGCCACAAGCCGGTTGCCGAACACGACATCGACGCCTTCGTCGAACACTGGAGCTAGCCATGCGAGAGATTGGAACTCCTTACCCGCGCCTGCCCCTGCCATCTCCCGGCCAGGAAGACGCGCCGGACGTCTTCCTCGACTGGCTCGCCGAGGCGATTCCTATGGTCGAGCACCTGAGCATCCGTTCCATGCAGCGTGACGAGGAACGGCTGATCTGGGAACTGGATCTGGCACCCAGCCTCAACGACAAGGGCACCGGCTTCGGTGGCGCCTTCGCCGCCCAGATCGCGCTGCTCGGCTGGTGCTGGGTCACCCTCTGGCTGCGTCGCCACAGCCTGGATCGTGACGTGGTTGTTGCCACGGCCAGCCAGCGCTTTCTCGCCCCTGTTACCGGCGACTACCGGCTGGTTTGCCAGCCCGAAAGCGAGGAGGGCCCCATCACCCTGTCCGAACAGCTCGCTTCCCGCGGCAGGGGGCGGCTCACCCTGAATTTCCAGCTCTGGTGTGACGACACCCTCTGCCTTGAAGCAAGCGGAAATTATGCCGTCCTGTCAGCCGCCTGACGTGGTCTGCCAGGAAAAAGCGGCTTGCAAACGCGGACTTATCGCGTTAGCATGTGCGCCGTTCTAGAGGAGATGTCGCCCGGCCCAGCAGCGGTCAATCAGCGCCTCGAATCCAGACACAAAATGCGGAGGGGTGTCCGAGTGGTCGAAGGAGCTCGCCTGGAAAGCGAGTAAGTCGAAAGGCTTCGAGGGTTCGAATCCCTCCCCCTCCGCCA
>NZ_JBDNGD010000274.1:0-1154 GCF_041689495.1 Halomonas sp.
GAACTCGACACTGCTGAATATCCCAAGGGGTTGACCATCTCTGATGCAGACTTATCCGCCATCAACATCGAACGTAGCGAGTTTCACGGCGACTGGAATTATTGCATTCGCCCTGGATGACTTGTTCAGTTTATTTATTAACAAGCGCTAAGGCTTTGTGACGGCAGGCAGACGCTTCAAGGTGAACCCGTCTGGCTCCTTCCGAAAATAGCTCCAATCCATGGCACATCACCTTCAGGCATTGTGGAGCCTCCACCCTAGCACTGCCTCAGCTCCCGGCGCGGGCGTTCAGCTTGTCCAGCAGGTCAGTGAAGGAACGGGCGGGCGGTTCGTCGCCGTGGCGCGCTCGTGGCGCGGTCCCCGCGACGGAACGGCCAGCGGCGGGGCTTTCGTCGTGGCGGTGTCTGTCGTCGTCCGGGTGCGGGGCCAGTTGCCCAGGGGCAGGAAGGCGACGCAGCTCGGCCAGTAGATTGGCGGGGAGAGCCTGCCCCCTGTCGCATCGGGTGTCGCAACCTGTCGCATCGCTACGGGGGAGGGTGTCGCACAGCATAGGGGGCAGGCCACCCCATCGCCAGGCTGTTTCATTCCGAATCATCCAGCATCCAGATACAGGCAGCCCCGCATGGCGGCGGTTCTCCAGGAAGGCGATCAGGCGCTGGTACGAGGGGAGGATGCGATCCTCGCGGCGATTCAGCGGATCGCTGGCAGGGGCACGCTGTCCGCCTCCTGTTCCGGCTACTCCATCCCCTGCTCCACGTCCTCCGGTGTCGGCGGCTCCTCCCGGAACACCATCCACGCCGACTCGCTCCACGCCGTCTTCTCGTCGAGACCGATCGCTTTCAGGCTGTCCATCTCCATCCTCACTAGATGGGCTAACCCCATCGATTCGCTCTGGATCTGCTCCGGGGTCAGTCGGCGAAGTTTCTTCCGGTGATGTATCCACCAATGATGAGTCACTATCTGTTGAATCTCCTTGAGTGTCATCGCGGTCATCCTCTCCTGACGGTGTCCCACCTGTCCCTCGTGTCCCGATAGCTCAACGATGCGTGTTGGCGGCGGGACATCAGAGGGACATGCTGCATGTCACGTGTCCCGATACCCCTATAGCTTCGAACCACCGAAGTGGACCCCATCCTTTGGACCACCTGACAGGC
>NZ_JBDNGD010000275.1:0-5230 GCF_041689495.1 Halomonas sp.
GCCAGCGAGGCGCTCTACCGCACGGATTTTCAGGCCTATCGGGCGGCGTTGGTGCAATTCAAACAGGAACAGGAAACGGCGGCGCCAGTTACAGTGGCGGCAGCGCCGTACACGAATAATCGGGATCTATGAATGAACACAGAGCAGTGGACAAAACCGGCGCGGATCGAATCTCTCAAGGTGCGGAATTTCCGTGCGCTCAAGGACGTGGAGTTCAAGCAAATTACACCGCTGACGGTGCTTTTAGGGCCGAACGGCAGCGGCAAAACCACGGTCTTTGATGTGTTCGCTTTTCTCTCGGAATGCGTCGAGACCGGGCTTCGCCGCGCCTGGGATAAGCGCGGGCGTGCAAAGGAGCTGAAAACACGGGGCAGTGAAGGGCCGGTCACCATCGAGATCAAGTACCGGGAGCCGGACTATCCCCTGATTACCTATCACCTGTCCGTTGACGAACGGGATGGGGGGCCGGTGGTGGTGGAAGAGTGGTTGCAATGGAAGCGGGGCAGCCACGGTCGGCCATTCAGGTTTCTGGAATATAAAGCCGGGCTGGGACGGGCAGTCAGTGGTGAGTTGCCCGACGAGGAAGATGAGCGTATCGATGTTCCGCTCAATGCGCCAGATCTTCTGGCAGTCAACGCGCTGGGACAGTTCGCCGACCACCCGCGTGTGTCGGCATTGCGCAACTTCATCACCGGCTGGTATGTTTCCTACTTGTCGGCCGACAGTACCCGTGGGCAACCGGAGTCTGGTCCGGCTGAGCGGTTGAGCAAAAGCGGCCACAACTTAGCCAACGTGATTCAACATTTGTCTGAACGACATCCCGAACGGCTCGAACATATCTTCGAGGTATTGCGCAAGCGCGTGCCACGCATTGAGCGCGTGCTCTCGGAGACCATGCCGGACGGGCGCTTGCTATTGCAGATCAAGGATGCGCCTTTCAGCCACCCGGTGCTGGCCCGCTTCGCGTCCGACGGCACGCTCAAGATGTTGGCCTATCTCATGCTTCTCTACGACCCGGCACCACCGCCATTCATTGGTATCGAGGAGCCGGAAAACTTTCTGCATCCTCGCCTGCTGCCGGAGCTGGCAGAGGAATGCCGCGCGGCTAGTGCTCGGACGCAGTTGCTGGCAACGACCCATTCGCCATTTTTCCTCAACGGGCTGCGCCCGGAGGAGGTGCGTGTGCTCTGGCGCGATGAAAACGGTTACACGCAAGCGCGTCGGGCTGCCGATTTGCCGGGCGTGCAGGAATTCGTGGCAGAAGGTGCACTGCTCGGTCACCTGTGGATGGAAGGACAGCTTGGGGTAGGTGATCCGTTGACGAATCAGGGCGAACCCACGCGCCCCCATGGAGGGCGCTCATGACATCGGCCCAGCATTTCGAACTGTTGGTGGAGGAGCCCTCCATGGAGGCTTTTCTGAAAGCGTTGCTGCCGCGCCTTTTGCCGCAGGATCGGACCTTTCAGGTCCATTCCTTTCAGGGTAAACCGGATTTGCTGGGCAAGCTGGGAGCACGTCTGAGGGCGTATTCGGCCTGGTTGCCTGCCAACTACCGCATCGTTGTGGTTGTGGACCGTGATCAAGAGGATTGCCGTCTGCTCAAGCAGCGGCTGGAGGAAATCAGCGCAAATGCCGGCCTCCGCAGTCGGACCGCGACTGATGATGAACGGTGGCAGGTGGTGAACCGCATTGCCATCGAGGAGCTGGAGGCCTGGTATTTCGGCGATTGGCAAGCGGTGCGAGAGGTGTACTCCCGCGTCTCCGCTAACGTCCCGAACCGGCAGGGATTCCGGGGCCCGGATGCGATTGCGGGCGGCACCTGGGAAGCGTTTGAACGGGTCCTTCAGCGTCATCGTTATTTCTCGACCGGTCTACGCAAGATAGAGGCGGCCCGCAAGCTTGGTGCGGAGATTGATCACACGCGTTCGACGTCCCGTAGCTTCTCGGTTTTCTGCCAAGCGATTGTCGGAGCTACGGCGTGAACGAGGATATTGTCGAACAGGCCGCCCTGGGCTGGTTCGAGGCCCTGGGCTTCGACACCGCCCGAGGCGCGGATATCTCGCCCGGCGCGGATTCGCCCCTGCGCGACAGCCATGAACAGGTGGTGCTGGAGCCGCGCCTGCGCTCGGCCCTGCGTACGATCAACCGCCAGCTGCCCGACGATGCCATCGAGCAGGCCGTGCGCGTAGCAATGCGCCCGCCGGAGCCGACGCTGGAGCAGAACAATCGTTGGTTCCACCGCCTGCTGACCGATGGTGTGGATGTGGAGTATCGCACCCAGGACGGCGAGACGCGCGGGGACAAGGCCTGGCTGGTGGATTTCGACAACCCTGCCGGCAACGACCGGCTGGTGGTGCAGCAGTTCACGGTCAAGTGCGGCAACGCCACACGGCGGCCGGATCTGGTGGTGTTTCTCAACGGTCTGCCGCTGGTGGTGGTGGAGCTGAAGGATACGGCCAATGAACAGGCGGATCTGTGGACGGCCTACCGGCAGTTGCAGGATTACAAGGCACAGATCCCACCGCTGTTCACCTATAACGCGCTGCTGGCGATCAGCGACGGCGACCGCACTCGGGTCGGGTCGCTTACCGCAGGTTCGGACCGTTTTTCACCTTGGCGGGCGCTGGATAATGCGCGCGCGCCGGGCGAGCCCACGCTGGAGACGCTGATTCGCGGGCTGTTCGAGCCGGGCACGTGGGAGGATTACCTGCACCACGGCATCACCTTTGAGGAAGACGAGCGCAGCGGCGCCATCATCAAAAAGGTGGCGGCCTACCACCAATTTCGTGCCGTGTTGCGTGCGCGGGCTTCGGTCAAGGATGCACTGAAAGCACCGGCGGGTCAGGGCGACGGACGCGGCGGCGTGATCTGGCATACCCAGGGCTCGGGCAAGAGCCTGACCATGTTGATGCTGGCCGGGGCGCTGGTTGGCGACGAACAACTGACCAACCCGACCATCGTGGTGGTCACCGACCGCAATGACCTGGACGGGCAACTGTTCGGCACCTTTGCCGCCGGCCGTGCCCTGTTGCGTCAGGACCCGGAGCAGGCCGAGAGCCGGGACGATCTGGCCGACAAACTCAATCGGGCCTCCGGCGGCGTGGTGTTCACCACCATCCAGAAATTCGCCGAACGCGGCGCGGCGGTGAGCGAACGTGCCAACATCGTGGTGCTGGCGGACGAGGCCCACCGCAGCCAGTACGGTTTCCTCGACGGCGGCGCACGCTGGATGCGGGATGCCATTCCCAATGCCACCTTCGTTGGCTTCACCGGCACGCCTCTGGAGGGAGACGACAAGAGTACACCGGCCGTGTTCGGCGACTATGCCGATATTTACGACATTCGCCAGGCCATCGACGATGATGCAACCGTGCCGATCTTCTACGAGATGCGGCTGGTGAAACTGGTGCCGCACGAGCAGGGGATACGCGAGGCGGAAGAAGAGCTTCAGGTGCGTCTCGCCGCGGAAGCCGACAAGGAAGGACGGGAAACGGAGCCGTATGTCCGGGTCCCGCTGGAGCAACTGGTCGGTGCACGACAACGCTTGCAGCAGGTGGCGCAGCAGATCGTCGAGCACTTCGAGCAGCGCCGCGAGGTGATCGAGGGCAAGGGCATGGCGGTGTGCATGAGTCGTGCTATCTGCATGGATCTGTACGACGAGATTGTGGCGCTGCGCCCCGACTGGCACGGCGATAACGACGACGCCGACTTTATCAAGGTGATTATGACCGGCTCGGCGGCCGAGGGTGAGCGAGTGATGCAGCACGCGCGCACGAAGGCGCGACGCGAGGCTCTGGCTCGTCGCTACAAGGACCCGGATGATAATCTGCGTCTGGTCATCGTTTGCGATATGTGGTTGACGGGGTTCGATTGCCCGCCCATGCACACCATGTATCTGGACAAGCCGTTGGCCGGACACAATCTGATGCAGGCCATTGCCCGGGTGAACCGCGTGTTCGGCGACAAGCCCGGCGGCGTGGTGGTGGATTTTCTGGGTATCGCCGATCAACTGCGCGACGCCGTGCAGACCTACACCCAGGCCGGCGGCGAAGGCAGCCCGGTGGAAGACATCCAGAACGAGGCCGTGCCCTTGATGGAGCGCCAGTTTGAGGCGTTGCGGGATTTCTTCAACGGCCTGGATTACAGCGGCTTTGCCGGGGGCGATGAGGCGGCACAAATTCGCGCCGTAACCGCTGGCGCCGATTATGTCTTCGAGCAGGATGACGGCAAACAGCGGTTTATGAATATGGTGGCCGGGCTTTCCAAGGCCTTTTCGCTGGCCGTGCCACGCCCGGAAACCGAGGCCATCCGCGACGACCTGGCCTATTTCCAGACTGTGCGTGCCGCTATCCGCAAACGGCTGGCCGACGATGGACCGCCGCCGGCCCCGGATAATCGTGCCGCCGTGCGTCAGGTGCTCTCGGGCGCCATTGCTCCGGATGGCGTGATTGATCTGTTTCAGGCGGCCGGGCTCGGTGGGCAGGACGTGGGCATCCTCTCCGAAGAATTCCTCGGCCAGTTAGCCGGCATGCCGCAAAAAAACCTGGCGCTGGAAACGCTGCGAAAGCTACTAAACGATCAAATCCGTAGTCGTGAAAAGGTCAATATCATGCAGTCTCAGGGGTTCCGAGAATCCCTAGAAGCCGTGCTAACGCGTTACACCAACCGTGCCATCACGACGGCTCAGGTGATCGAGGAGCTGATCGGCCTGGCCCGCACCATCCGTGATGCCGTGCATCGCAGCGAGGAAACGGGCCTCTCGGAAGACGAACTGGCATTCTATGACGCCCTCGCCAGTAACGAGTCCGCCCGTGAGGTCATCGCGGATGACACCTTGCGCCGGATCGCCCATGAACTGGCAGATCGCATCAAGACCAAAGCGACCCTGGACTGGACCCAGCGCGATACTGTGCGTGCAGATATGCGCCGGACCGTGCGGCGATTACTGGCCAAATATGGCTACCCGCCGGACGCGCAGGAGGCCGCCACGCAGTTGGTCATTCGGCAGGCCGAGTTGATGGCGGAGAACGTAGTGCCATGAGGTCGAGTATGCGCACACGTAATCGGGTAGCCGAGGGTATCTAACCCTCAGCCCCCACAACACCCTGCATGCGGGTCCGCACAGGGCGTTTCCCGAAAACGTTCAGAGTAAGATGGCCGATTACCTCCTCCTACCCCAATGATGGCTTCTGATTTTGCGCCAACGTTCCTCAGTCCGGTCGGATATGGA